>NZ_BSTC01000007.1:0-300000 GCF_030269305.1 Kineosporia sp. NBRC 101731 | reverse complement strand
ATCGCAACCACTGGTCGAGCGACGGACACTGATGTACGACGGCTACCCGGTAGCCGTCGTACATCAGCGGGGAAGATCCGTGCGGCGTATCCGCACGGATCTTCCCCGGTCCGGTCAGTTCCCCAGAGCGAAACTCGGGTGGGGCGGCTGGTTGTAGGCGGTGTTCTGCCAGGCCACCGCCTCGCGGTACATCCGGTCCTGCATCAGGGACACGTGGGAGATGCTGGTTGAGTCGGTGGTGGAGAAGATCCGCAGAGCCGTGCCGGCGGTGGTCGGCCAGATCACTTCCTCACGCCAGTCGCCGAGGATGTCGGCCTGCAGGGCCGGTACGGCCTTGGTGCCGTTGATCGAGGTGACGCCGTCGGCCGTCAGCAGGCGGGTGTCGGCGCTGGTGCCGTACTTGTCGATGTGGTTGCTGTCCAGCAGTTCCCGCTGGGCGTCGCCGTCCCACCAGATGACGAAGTTGGTACTGGAGGGCTTGCGGCCGATGTTCGTTCCGCTGGTGCTGAACAGACCGCTGACGCCCGACGACCAGGACTCGGCGCCCGCGCTGCCGGCGTAGATGTCGTCGGAGACCCCCCGGCCGTTGTCGCACCCGCACGAGGCGTTCGACCAGATGATCGCCCCGGTGCGGGCATCGGCCATCCAGGCCGCGAGTTTCGAGGTGTCCTCGTCCACCTTGAACATTTCCAGGCCGGCGCGGGAGGGGATCAGGTCGCCGACGTGGTAAGCGTCGCCGTGCCCTTGGCCGTTGACCCACAGACCTGAGCCGTTGTCGTCGACGGCCATGGCCCCGTAGAGGATCTCGTCCTTCCCGTCGGAGTCCACATCGGCGATCGACAGCTGGTGGTTGCCCTGCCCGGTCCAGGCCGAGCCGTTGGTGGAGGAGTTACTGTCGAACGTCCACTTCCGGGTCAGCACCCCGCCCCGGAAGTCCCAGGCCGCGATGACGCTGCGGGTGTAGTAGCCGCGGGCCATCACGATGCTGGGGTAAGAACCGTTGAGGTAGGCCGTGCCGGCCAGGAACCGGTCGACCCGGTTGCCGTACGAGTCGCCCCACGAGGAGACCGTGCCCCGCGCCGGCACGTAGTCGGCCGTGGCCAGGGCTTTTCCGGTCGGCCCGCTGAACACGGTGAGGTACTCGGGGCCGGTCAGGATGTAGCCGGAGCTGTTGCGGTAGTCGGCGCTGGAGCTGCCGATCACCACCCCGGTGCCGTCCTTGGTGGCGTCGGCCGTCTTCATCACTACCTCGGCCTTGCCGTCACCGTCGTAGTCGAACACCTGGAACTGCGTGTAGTGCGCTCCGGCGCGGATGTTCCGGCCCATGTCGATGCGCCACAGCCGGGTGCCGTTGAGCTCGTAGGCATCGATGAAGACGTTGCCGGTGTAACCGCTCTGGGAGTTGTCCTTGGCGTTGGACGGGTCCCACTTGAGCACGATCTCGTAGGCGCCGTCACCGTCCAGGTCGCCGACGGACGCGTCCCCGGGCGCGTAGGTGTAGGCCACTCCGTCCGGGGTGGTCCCGCCGGCGGGTTTGCTGAGCGGTATGTCCATGGACGAGGCGGCCAGCGCGGTCGCCGAGGCGCCGGGTGCGTTCACCAGCGTTGCGACGCCGTCACTCACGGCCCGCACGGTGTACGAGGCCCCGGCGGGTGCATCGGCGTCGGTGAAGTTGGTGCCGGCGGTGACGGGCTGGTCGTTGACCTTGACCGAGCCCCGGTAGACGTCGAAGGCAGGGCCGGCCGGGTCGGCCTGATCAGTGGGCAGCAAGCGCCAGGACAGGAAGTTGCCCTGCCCGGAGCGAAGCACCACCAGGCCCCGGTCGAGCTTCTCACCGGATGTCGGGGCTGCGGCGGAAGAGACTGCCGCGGTGTGGGTCTGAACGGTCTCGGCGCGGGCCGAGCGGGTGCCCAGCCCGACGATCAGAACGCTCAGGACGAGGATCAGCAGGCGGTGCTGACGCAGCGATGTGGACGGACTCATGGCAGGCTCCCACGTGGTCAGGGGAACGGGCCCGAAATCCGCGGCCGGTGCCGGACGGCGCGGAACGACCCGCTCGCTGTGAGATCGGAAACGACCTCACTGTCACGAGCGCCCCGTCGTTCCGTCAACGACGAGGCGCCCGGCGTGAGGCTGCCGGAATCGGTCAGCGGACACGGGCCGTGCGGGGGACGGCTCAGGTCACCTCGGGCCGGTGCCCGCCGAGTTCGTGAACTGCTCTCGGGAAAATAGTTTCCCGGTTCTTCGACCTGTTGAAGCGGCACATCGCGGGAACGGCCCGATGCGGGTGGCGCTCACGGATAATCCTCATGAGCGCAGATTTCGAGGCTACCTCGGCCCGGCTGTCGTGACAATGACCGACAGCACCGACCATGTCCGCACTTCGGCCGGGAAAGTATTTTCCCGGCCGTCCTTCAGTCGTCGTCGCCGAAGGCGGTCACCGCCGCGTAATAGACCACGGCGATCGACCGGCAGGTGGCCCGCAGCGGGTTGAGCGAGCCGTAGGCATAGTTGCAGTTGGTGTAAAGGTTCTGCTTGAAGGCCGCGTCGCAGGTGGCCTTGTGATCACCGGGAACCTCGTAGCACATGTCGTGGGTGGCGCACGGCCCGCGGAAGTCGGCACTGGCCCAGGAATCCGGCGAGCTGGTGCAGTAGTCGTGCAGGCTGCCCAGTTCCGGGTCGTACACGTAGCGGGCCGGGACCGACACGAAGGCCGCGGCCCGGAGAATACTCGGGGGCGCGGCACCGGTCGTGGCCCCGACCGGTGCGTAGTCCGAGAAGATGACGGTCGCGGGCACCGCGTCCCCCTCGTCCACCGTGACCGTCTGGATCAGGTCGGTGCCGTCGATCCGGTAGGTCGTCGGCAGGAACGCGCCGTCCTCGGCCACCGTGTAGGGCTCGTCGTAGGCGCCCACCACGGTCCCGTCGGCGTCCTCCACCAGCACCCCGTTGGAGAACTCGCCGCCCTCGGCGACCTTCGGGTCCAACGGACGCAGGCGTCCACCATCGGGAACCTCGGCGGCAATGGAGAAGGAATACGTTCCGGGCTCGGTGATCTCGGCGGGTGTGAGTGCCGTGGTGGCGACGGACGACACGATGGTGATCGATTCCGCCGCCGCACTCGCAGAAGTCGGTGACCAGGCCATCACCGCCACACCGAGAATCCCGCCGATGAAGCCCAACCTGATATGCGCCGCTGCCTTCATGGCCTGGTCACACTCCTGATTATTTGTGAATGCGTTGCGGTTAAATGGTTTTCATAGAACAGAGCCACGTTCTTCCGGCGACCAAGGGAATTTAACCGGTGACATCAATATGCGTCAACAAATAGCGGACCCGCTCGGGGCAAATTCCGCCACCTCCGGTCAACCTTTCGGCCGGTGCACGAAAGGGCGAGAAATTACGCGTGGTCTCTTCCACGGCGTGGCCGGGCGAGGCATACGTTGCTGAGCATGATGAGTTCCCGCTTGCGATTCCCTGTCGCCGCAACGGCGGCTACGACGCGCGCCACTACGACCTGAGCGTGACGTACGCCAGTAGTGACCCCGCGTCCGGTACCGACGGCACGGTCACCATGAAGGCCAAGGCCACGCAAGATCTTTCCAGCTTCAACCTGGACTTCAGTGGCGACGCGGTCGGTAGCGTCACGGTCGACGGCCGGCCGGCGAAGTTCAGCCGGGTGGGCGAGGACCTGGTGATCACCCCGGCCCGGGCGCTGCACCGCGGGGAGACCTTCCGGGTGACCGTCAGCCACTTCACCGCCAGGCCGACGGTGGCGAACCCGGACCAGTTGCTGTCCACGGTCTTCTTCATCACGCCGGACGGCTCGGCCACGTCGGGGCAGCCGAACGCCATGCATGCCGTGTACCCGTCCAACGACCATCCGCGCGACAAGGCCTCGTTCACCATCGAGATGAACGTGCCGACCGGTGAGACCGCCGTGGCCAACGGGGTTCTGAAGAGCAAGAAGGCCACCGGCAACGGGCGCACCGCCTGGACCTACGAGCAGCGCCAGCCAATGGCCACCGAGCTGACGCAGCTGGCGACCGGAACGTTCACCGTCATCGACCAGGGAAAGGTGAACGGCGTTCCGGTGCGCGACGTGGTGCCGACGCGCCTGGTGGACGAGTACAAGTCCAAGCTCGCCGTCTCCCGGAGCCAGATCACCTGGATGGAGAACCAGGTGCGGAAGTATCCGTTCGACCTGTACGGATCCCTGGTGGTGGACACCGAACTGGGCTTCGCGCTGGAGACCCAGACCCTGTCGCTCTACGACACCCCGTGGTGGACGTACCCGCAGTCGGTGTGGGAACCGGTGATGACGCACGAGCTGGCGCACCAGTGGTTCGGCGACGACGTGGCTCCGTGGGAGTGGAGCGATGTCTGGCTGAACGAGGGGCACGCCACCTGGTACGAGCTGCTGTACGCCGCGGACAAGGGCATGCTGCCCGGTTCTTTCGAGGACGAGATGAAGGGTCTCTACCGCGACGCGAACTCCGAGCGCGCGCAGAACGGGCCGGTGGCCCAGCCCCTCAGCGGTGACGTCTACGACGTGTTCAACAGCAACGTCTACGGCGGCGGGGCCCTGGTGCTGTACGCGCTGCGGCAGAAGATCGGCACGCACGACTTCGTGAAGCTGGAGCGGGCCTGGACGAAGAAGTACTCCGGCGAGAGCGCGTCCACGGCCGATTTCATCGCCCTGGCCTCGAAGGTGTCGGGTCAGGACCTGAGTGTGTTCCTGACGGACTGGCTGTACGGAACCACGGTGCCGCCGATGCCCGGTCACCCGGACTGGGTCGCCCAGGCCCCGGGCACGAGCGTCACGCCGAAGTCCACGCAGAAGTCGCTGCCGGAGAGCATGACCCAGCTGGGCCGGGCGGCCCGCCGCTGACCTGCTGACCTGATGACCCACTGACCTGCCGACCTGCCGACGGACGCCGGGCACCGGGCCCGGCGTCCGTCGCCCGGTTCAGCGGGAGGCGAGCACCGCCGTCGTGAACTCCTCGCGGGTCAGTGGCAGCGGGTTCGCCTTCGTCGACGACGCGGCCAGCGCCCCTTCGACGAGTTCGTCCACATCGGCTTCCCGCAGGCCCAGTTCGGTCAGGCCGGGAACGCCCAGATCACGGACGAGGGCACCCAGCGCGGCGGCGGCCTGCTCGGCGCCGGCCTGCGGGTCGCCCGTGACCAGGGGGCCGAGGGCATCGAGACGGCCCTGCGCCACCGGATCGGGCGCGCGGCGCAACGCCGCCCGGTCGGCCTCGAGCACCGCCGGCAGGAACGCCGCGCACAGGGCCCCGTGCGGGGCGCCGAGCATGCCGCCCGCCACCCCGGCCAGACCGTGCACGGCGCCCAGACCGGCGTTGGCCAGGCACACCCCACCCAGGAAGGACGCCAGCGCCAGATCCGCACGCACCTCCGGATCGTCGGTGCCCTCGGTACCCTCGGTGGCAATGCGGGGCAGCGCCCGCAGCGACGCGGCCAGGCCCTGCCGGGCCAGGGCATCGGTCACCGGGTTCGCCCGCACCGAGATCAGCGGCTCGATCAACTGCACCAGCGCGTCCAGACCCCCGTGCACCAGAGGCTCCCGCGGCAGGCCCCGCAACAGGTCCGGGTCGACGACCGCGGCCAGCGCCAGCATGGCCGGGGACCGTAGACTCACCTTGACCCGCCCGGCCGTGAGCACCGCGTTGCGGGTGACCTCCGAGCCGGTACCGGCCGTCGTCGGTACCGCCACCCACGGCAGCACCGGACCTGACAGCGCCTGACCTCGCCCGACCACCTCCAGGTGATCGAGCGGGTCGCCGTTGTCGACCAGGGCGGCCACCGCCTTGGCCGTGTCCAGGACCGATCCGCCACCCACACCCAGCACCGCGGTGACACCGGCGCGACGGGCCGTGCCCACCGCGTCCCTCACCGCGTCCACGGTCGGTTCGCCCACGGCCCTGACCGTCGTGACCGTGACCCCCGCCTTCTCCAGGCGCTCGCGCAGCGGCGCCGCGTGCCGGTCGCCCGACCCGGTGACCAGCAGCACCCCACCCGCACCGGCGGCCCGGGCCACCACGTCGGCGGCCTCGGCGGCCCGGCCCGCGCCGAAGCGCACGTCGCCGGGCAGCGTGAGTGCGAAGGGCTTCACCGGTGCACCCCGCCGACGCAGGTGGCGGAGCAGGGCACGGACAAGTTCTGGCACATGCCAGCACGCTACCGGTGGGACCTTGTGCACCCGGTGACCCGGTCGCCCGTCCCCCTGCGGGGCCATGAAAGACCCCCCACAAAAAACAACCTTCGTGATCATGCAAAGGTTTTGCGGTCTTACGAAGCGGAGGTGAGCTGCGAGAGCAGACGCTCGGTGCCCTCGTGCAGCGACCGGACCGCGACCTCCGGCTGCTCGGTGTACCCGGCGACCATGGCGCCGTCGCGCATCATCACGAACTGGCGGCCCGCGATCTCGGCCTCGCCGGGCGAGATCTGCTCGATGATGGTCGTCACGGCCTTGAGGAACCAGGCGCGATGGCCGGAAACAACCTGGCGCACCGCATGTTCCGGATCGGGATACTCGGCGGCGGCGTTGATGAACGGGCATCCCCGGAACCCGGGCCGACAGATGCTGTCACCGATGCCGCGGGCTATGGCGCGCAGGGAATCGGCCGGTGACGAGGCCAGATCCGCCAGGCCGGCCATCCCCGTGCGGATCTTCTCGTCCTCGGCCCGCAGATAGGCGACCACCAGGTCGTCCTTGCTCGGGAAGTGGCGATAGAACGTGGCTCGCGTGACCTGACCCTCGCTGACCAGTCGGTCGATGCCGACCCGCCCGATGCCCTCGGCGTAGAAGAGGCCGGCGGCGGTGCGCAGGAGGCGCTCGCGGGGTTCGGACACGACGGGCATGCCACCCACTGTACTAGACAGAACGATCGTTCTTGACAGTCGTCACCCACAGGGGCCAAGCTCGTCCCACTCAAGAGAACGACCGATCTCTCTACCCAGGAGCCGTCACCGTGGCCAGTCCCCGACGCATCACCTTCGCCGTCACCGCAGCCCTGGCCGCCTCAGCGGCCGCCGTGCCCGCCGTCTCGTACGCCGCCACCTCGGACCACCGCACCGCCCCGGTCGTGACCAGTGCGCCGGCCACGAAGAGCACACCGGCCCAACAGAAGCCGACCGTCGTCCTGGTGCACGGCGCCTGGGCCGACTCCGGCAGCTGGTCGTCCGTGATCCAGCGTCTGCAGAAGGACGGCTACCCCGTCCGCGCGGCGGCCAACCCCCTGCGCGGCATCGCGGAGGATGCCGCCTCGGTGCGCAGCCTCGTCGACAGCATCGGGCGCCCGCGACCACCTCAGACCGGTGTCGGAGAGGCCATCAGCATGACGATCTCGACGGGCTCGTCGGTGCTGCAGTAGAGGTGGGCCTGGTCACCGGCGAAGGTGAGGAGGTCGCCGGGGCCCAGGGTGGCGGGGTCGGCGGTGGGGCCGGCGGTGACCGTGCCGCTGCCGACCATGAGGATCTCCGTGGTGCCGGGTGCGTGCGCGACGCCGTCCACCTGGGTGTGTGGGGGGAGGCGCAGGCGCCACATCTCGACGCTGTCGCCTCCCCCGATGCGCCGGAGCAGTTCCCGGGCCGGGCCCTCGTCGGGCATGGGGGTGCCCCGCATCAGGAGCGGGCCGGGGTCGGTGCCGCGGGTCAGCAGGTCGGTCAGCGGGATTCGCAGCGCGACAGCCAGGGCGTCGAGGGTGTCGACCGTGGGATTGGCCTGACCGGCCTCCAGGGCCGACACCGTGGCCTTGCTCAGGCCGGCCTGGCGGGCGAGTTCGGCCGCGCTGAGCCCGCGTTGCGTGCGGCGCAGGCGGATCTGGGCCGCGATCGCCGCCGCCAGCGAACCACTCTCGTTTGATATACTAGCCATGAGTTCAATATATCGAACGCTAGGCCTGTGTCAGGCCAGGACGTGAGGACGGGCCATGGAAGCGATCGACCCGGCAGACGTGATCCCGGGGCGGGCGGAACTTTCGGCGGCGATGGAACGCCTGGCCGGGAAGGTCCGTCGCACGCCCACGCTGGATCTGCCCGCCGGCGACCTCTCCTCCGTACCCGTGACCCTCAAACTCGAGATGCTGCAGCACACCGGGGCTTTCAAGGCCCGCGGGGCACTCAACGCCGTTCTCACCGCCCCGGCCGGAACCCGTTCCGTCTGCGCGGCTTCCGGCGGCAACCACGGCGCTGCGGTCGCCTGGGCCGCCGGCCGGGCCGGGCTGCCGGCACACGTGTTCGTCCCCGCGACCGTGCCGGCCGCCAAGGCCGCTCTCATCGAGGGGTACGGTGCGACGCTGCACCGCGTCGACGGCTTCTACGCCGATGCTTGGGCGGCCAGCCTCGCCCATGCCCAGCAGCACGGCGCCCATCACGTGGACGCCTACGACGCCGCAGCTGTCGTGGCCGGTCAGAGCACACTGGGTCAGGAGCTGGCCGAGCAGGTCGAGCCGGGCCGCGCGGTGTTGGTCGGTTGCGGCGGGGGTGGGCTCTTCTCAGGCGTGAGCCTGGCCCTCGAGGGCCGTAACCCCGTCGTGGCGGTCGAACCCGCTACCGCCCCCACGCTGACCCGGGCGCTGGAGGCCGGGCAGGTCGTCGATGTGGACGTCAGCGGCGTCGCCGTGGACAGCCTCGGCGCTCGCCGCGCCGGAGACATTGCCACCGCTGTCGCGCAACGGCTCGGCTCCACCTCGATCCTCGTTTCCGACGAGGCGATTGTGCAGGCTCAGCAATACCTTTGGAGTAACCTGCGCCTCGCTGTGGAGCCCGGCGGGGCAACCGCACTGGCCTCTGTCCTCAGTGGACAGGCGCGGTACGGGAACCCGGTTGTCGTGCTCTCCGGGGCGAACGGCCCGGTCCTGCGCTGAAACCTGCCCGGAAACGGGCCTCACTTCAGTGCACGCCCTCGTCCACGGGCACCAGCATCTGGTTGCTCACCCAGGCGTGCAGCTCAAGGGCCGGCAGAGGCGGGCTGTACACGTACCCCTGCACCTCGTCGCACCCCAGTTCCCGCAGAAGGCCCAGCGTGCAGGCCTGTTCCGCGCCCTCGGCGACGATCCGCAGGCCGAGCTGGTGGGCCAGCTGCACGGTGCCCGAGACGATGGCGCGCACCCGCACGTCGTGCTGGATGCGGGAGACGAAGGCGCGGTCGATCTTCAGCTCGGTGGCGGGCAGGTCGCTCAGGTAGGCCAGTGAGGAGTAGCCCGTGCCGTAATCATCGATGCTGAGCCCGAAACCGGCGTCCACAATGACGGCGCAGATCCGCAGCGAGTGCTCCGGATCTCTCATCAGGGTGGTCTCGGTGATCTCGAACGTGACCGCGGAGGGATCGATGCCCGCGTTGACGATCTCCTGCAGCACTTTCGGGAACACCGGGTCGGCCAGGCAGCTGGTGGACAGGTTGACCGAGACCCGCATCGGGCCCAGGCCGGTGCGTTCCCAGAGCGCCGCGTCGCGCAGGGAGCTCCAGACCACGAACTGAGTCAGCTCGCGCATCCGGCCGTGGCGTTCCACCAGTTCCAGGAACGAGGCCGGAGCCAGCAGGCCGCGCACGGGGTGCTTCCAGCGCACCAGGGCCTCGACCCCGGCCACCCGGCCGGTGCTCATCGAGACCTGCGGCTGGTAGAAGACCTCGAACGGCAGGTCGTCCACCGTGTCACTGCCGTCGAACGCCGCGAGCAGGTCCTGGGTCAGCTGATTCTGGTCACGGCGCCGGCCGTCGAGCTCCTGGTCGTAGACGCTGACCTGGACGCCGGTGGTCTTGGCCACGTACATCGCGGCATCGGCCCGCCGGAACAGCTCGTTGTCGTCGAGGTTCCCGTGCTCGCCGCCGAACGCTTGGTCATGGCGGGCCACCCCGATGCTCAGGCCCACCGCGAGCGGTGTCCCGGCGTCGTTGACCGTGGCCCGGGCCGCCTGCACCGACTCGACCAGCTTCCAGGCCACCTCGACCGCGTCGGCGCCGCTGGTGTGCGGCAGCAGCACGGCGAACTCGTCGCCGCCGAGTCGCGCCACCAGACCGCCCGGAGGGGTCGCCTGCCGCAGGTACCCGGCCGTCGCGGTCAGCACCTCGTCACCGACGGCGTGACCGAAGCTGTCGTTGATGTCCTTGAAGTCGTCCAGGTCAATGATCAGCAGCGACGTGACACCGCCCCGGCGCACCCCTCCGGCCAGCTCCTGGGTGAACGCCCGGCGGTTCGCCAGGCCGGTCAGGTCGTCGGTCAGGGCCTCCTGGCGGCGCACTGCGAGGCTGGCCAGATCGCGGATCAGGTGCATCCCCCGGGTACTGGCCCCGAGGATCGCCAGCCCGGCGAGCACCACGGCGGTCGTCGTCAGGTCGGGGTCCAGGCGGGTGCTGAGCAGGAGAACGGCCACTCCGCTCATCAGGACCACCAGCGCCCCCACCGTGACCTCGTGGGCGGTGGCCGGCGCAGGCACCACCGGACGCTGCGGGGCCATCGAGCAGACCGCCAGGACACCGATCACCAGCACCCAGCCGATGGTGAACGAGTACTGGTCGGCGGTCCGGGGCGAGCGGGTCACGCTGTCGGCCACCAGCCCCGTCGAGGGGGCCAGCACGGTACCGAACAGAGCCACGACCCCGGCGGCCATGCCCACCCAGGCCCGCGGATCACCCAGGGCCGACCCCAGTTGGGTCACCGAGGCGAGGGTGCCGAGCAGGACGAAGGCGGCGCCCAGGCAGAGCAGGTGCAGTTGCACGGCCGCCCACGGGCCGGGCTGGTCCTGCCCGTACAACCAGATCAGCGCGAGATTGCCCAGGGCCGCCACGGCGAGGGTGGCGCTCAGGCCGTTGAGCACGTCACCCGTGTCGGCCGTGATGGTGCGGGTGCGGTTCCACAGGATCAGGCCCTGGTAGATCAGGAAGCAGGACGCCAGTACCCCGGCCGGGAACACGTACGGCCCGCTCCGTTCGGTGCCGGTCACCAGGCGCGTGACCAGGTCGGCGACCGCGGCCACGGTCATCACCATGCCCGCCGCGCTGAACCACGACCAGATCCGGTGCCCGCCCAGATGCCGTCGGGAGGTTCGCGCCACCATCACGGTGGTGAAGGCCGCCAGCACCGCGGCCCGGGCGCTCGACCCCGCCTGCGACCACGACTCCGGCGCCAGCACCACCGCTGTGACCGCCCCGAGTACCGCCACTGCCGACCACAACGGCACCGACAGGAGTCCCCGCGTCCACACATCGCGTAGCCGTGCCCGAACCCGGGCGTCGTTTGCTACCTGCACCATGGACGGCCACTTCTTCCCACGAATGTCACCGCGGGGTGACCGACTCAGACCTGCTTCCGCCGAGACCCCGGCTTCCGGGGACTCTGAGCCATGTCGACCCTCACGCGGTGAACATGATGAAGCCACGGACAGATGCGCCGTCCGGGCGAGAACGCCACCCGTTCGCCACGTTCCGCCGGTCACACCCGGATCCGGAAAGCGTGGCGGCCGGTCGGCCGGGTGAACGTGAGTGTCAGGCGTAACGGGAGTGACAGGCGCAATGGGGGTGGCGGTACTAGCGGGCGCTGGTGGGAGTAGCGGCGTTGATGAGGGTGCGAGTGGCGGGAGTGGCAGTCGGCCGGGCCGGGGTCGGGCGGACCCCTCGTCGTTGTGTACATCTGGTACACGCGGTACCGGGTGTACCAGGTGTACACAACGAGGAGGGGTCGCCGGGCTCAGGCCGGGAGGCCGGGAGACCAGGAGGCCAGCAGACCAGGAGGCCAGTCAGCAGACCTCGGCGACGTCCTGCGCGCTGGAAGGATCGGTCGGCTCCGGAGTCGCTTTCTCGTCCTTGCTCTTCTTCGTCGTTGTCACCGCAGCACTTGAACTGACGGTGGGGGCCGGACTCGTGGTCAGCGTGACGCCGGGTGTGGCACCGGAGGTGGAACCGCTGACCGGACTGCCGGTCGGACTGCTCGTGGCGCTGGCGTCGGGTGTGGCCGTCGCGCTCACGGCGGCCTTCTCGGACTTCTCGATGGCCTTGTCGACCTGCCGGTGGATCAGGTCGTAGTCCGGGTCGGTGCGATCGGCGACCACGTCGTCCGTGAACGGGAGGCTGGTGACCTCGGCGTCCTGCACGCGCGTGGCCAGTTCCACCCAGGCCTGGATGTCGGACTGGGGGATGCCCGTGGACATGTTGTCCTTCAGCGCCTTGGCGATCTTCGGGAAGTTCCTGGCCACGGTCACCGGGTCGGCCTGATCGGTCACCGCCGCGATCACGCACCGCTGACGGCGCATGCGGTCGTAGTCACTGGTACTCCACCGCGAGCGCGCGAACCACAGCGCGCGCCAGCCGTTCATGTGCTGGTTGTCGCCGGGCTCGATGTAGCCGATGGTCTCGTCGGGGCGCTCGGAATTACCGCCGATGGGCAGGCGCTCGTCGACGTCCAGGGTGACGCCGCCGATGGCGTCGATGAGGTCCTGGAAGCCCTTCAGGTTGAGCATGGCGTAGGTGTCGATCTTGAGGCCGGTCACGCCGGTGACGGCGTCCTCGGTGGCCTTCAGACCCGGGTTCTCGTACTTGGCGTAGCCGGGGGCGTCCAGGGCCCAGGTCCAGACGGCGTTGAGCAGGCAGGACTCGTCCGCACACTGGTATCCGTCGGGCCAGGCCTCGGCTCCCGGGCTGTCCTTGCGGAACGGCACCCGTTCCAGGTTGCGGGGCAGACTGAACAGCACGGTGTTACCGCTGGAGGGCTGAATACTGGCCACGATCAGGGTGTCCGGGCGGATGCCCTCCCGGTCGGCGCCGGCGTCGGAACCGATCAGCAGCACGTTGATGCGCTCGGTGCCGGCCCAGGGATCCTTTTCGACGGCGGCGGGTTTGACCACGTCCGCGTCGGCGTCCACGTCACCGGCGCTGTCGAACAGGCTCAGGACGAGGTCGCGCTGCACCAGGGCGTAACGGGTGACGGAGTAGGTGGGAGCGGCGATGCCGGCCACCAGGGCGGCCACGACGAACCAGCCGACGACCTTCTGGTGACGGGCCAGGGCGACGCGGCGGTGCAGTTGGGTGCCCGTCAGCACGACGATCAGGGCCCAGAGGACGCCGACCACGACGGCCACGATCGCGAGGACGAGAAGCCGGTGCGGGTCGACGGCGAACGAGATGCCGCGCCGCAGGACGTCGCCGCGCAGGGCCCAGACCGCGAGCCAGGCCAGGGCCAGCACGGCGGCCCCGAGAACGACCGCTCCGATCCGGCGCCGGCCGGCTGCGAGCAGGCCCAGGCCCGGGATCAGTGACCCGACCACGGTCCAGGCCAGGACCCAGGTCAGGCCGCGATCGGTGGGTGCGGCACCTTCCGCGGGCACGGACTCGTCGGCGGGAGTCGGCCCGTCGGCCGGTACTGCGTCGTCGGAGGACGAGATCTCGGCGGGGGACGCGGCATCAGCAGGGGACGCGGTGCCGACCGACCCCGGCTGCTCGCCGTCCGTGGTGGTGTCCGGTGTGGGTTCCGCCGGTTTCCGCGGCGTCTCGTCCTCACCGGTGAGGTGAGCGTCAGCGGGACTCACCCGCGCCTCCTGTCGTCCTCAGCAGTTCACGATGAAAGACGACCGGCAGCAGGGGGCTGCCGGTCGTCCCTCGCTCCCCGCGGTGAACGTGGTCGGCGATCACTCAGCGGATTGACAAGGTCGCGCAAAGTGGTTGCCTGGCGCGTGCTTTAACTGTAGAGCCAGATTCGGATCCGCGACATCCGTGAGGACCGCGCGGCCCGAACACATCCGAACTTCACAGCCGGCCCGGATCAGCGACGCCGGCCGGCCATCCACTGCCAGACGTGGGTTCCGTCGATGCTCGGGTCGTTGCGGGCCAGATAGATCCAGGACCAGTGGCCGGGGAACCGGTAACCGTCGCGTTCGACGTGCTCGTAGAGGGTGGCCCGGGAATGAGGGACGAGGTCGTGGGCGTGGATCGTGTTGGCCACCGGGTCGACGGTGGTGTCATCGAGGGAGGCGATCAGCCAGGTGGGCGTGGTGATCGCCCGCAGGTCGGCGTCGGGGATCAGCGGCGGGGTACCCGCGACGACTCCGCAGACGGGCACCGAGGCCGCGAACAGGCGGGGATAGACCGTGGTCATCTTCAGGCTCATGTAGCCGCCGTTGCTGCACCCGGCCACGTAGATGCGGTCGGGGTCGACGTCGCGCCGGGCGCAGACCTCCTGCACGACCTCGCGCACGAGCGGCGCGAAGCGGGGACCGTCGTGCATCCAGTAGGAGGTGCTCTGCGGGGCGACGACGTGGGCGCCGCCGAAGATCTGCTGGGCCTCACGGGTGGCGAAGCCGAGCGCACCCCGGTTGGCGCGCAGCGTGGTCTCGTTGTCGTAGTAGCCGTCGGGCAGGGAGGCCCCCTCTCCCCCGCCGTGCAGCCAGACGACGAGAGGGCGCCGGCCCCGGCGCGGGGACGAGTAGAGCCGGTACTTCAGGCCCGCAGCGCTCTCGTGGTACCCGAAGGCGTCCACCTCCGGGTTGACCAGCTCACCCTGGGCGAAACGGTTTATCAGCAGCGGCTTTCCGTGACGCCGGGCGAGCGGGGCACGTTGGGTGAGGGTGTAGGTCAGGTCCAGCCGCACGTTGCGGCCGCGACTGGCGATGTAGCCCAGCGTTCCGGCGCCGGGCTGCCCCTCGCCGTGTTCCAGCTCGAGCACGATGTTACCGCGGCGGTCCAGCCGCGCCGCGGTCACCGGGCGGTCCAGGTCGTACAGGGCACCCGCCTCGGGGGTGATCGGGCTGGTCGCCCGGGCGTGCACGGTGAAGGTCTCGCGGGAGAGACTTTCCGGGGCGATCGGCCCCAGCCGCGCGGTGTCGAGCGTGATCGACGTGATCTGTTCACCACCGTCGAGCGTCTCGGCACCGAGAACGAATCCGATGCCGGAGGAACTGCCGGTGGATGCGTGGGCGGGGAGGCTGGGGACCAGGACTGCGGTGGTGGCCCCCAGACCGGCGGTGAGAACGCCACGACGGCTGATCGGAAGAGACATACGAGCTCCTTGTCCTTGTCTTCCTTGACGTTTGGACATGGGAAACGCTTGCTGCTCGTGCGCCCACAATGTAACCCGGCCGAAAACCGGGCACAATAGCCCGGACTTGAGCAACTCGCAGACGGCCGGACTCAGTTCTCGGCCGCCTCCGCTGTCCGCCGCCCGGCCGAGACCGCATCCTGCCAGGCACTTTCCGGATTCTTGCCGCCCTCCACGTTGGCCAGTTCGGTGACGTACGAGGAGGCGATGGCGGCGTTGCCCGGCGCGTCGTAGACGGTGGGCAGCTGCTCGGCGGCCGGGCCGAAGACCTCGATGGTGGACTGCCCGCCGTAGAAGGGCTGGCCGGCCGTGAGGGCGGGCAGCGAGTAGGCGGCGGGAACGGCGGGGAAGACGGCCGCATCGGCGAATGCCTTGCCCTCGTTCTGCGGGGTGAGCAACTCCCGGATGTACGCGAACGCCAGCTCCGGGTCGCGGCAGGTGGCCGGCAGGGTGAGGTAGGAGCCGCCGATGTCGCCCGGACCGCCGGGACAGGCTGCCACCCGCCAGGAGCCGAAGGTGCCCGGGGCCACCGAGGCGATGTCCAGACCGTTCCAGGCCGGGCCCAGATGCCCGGTGATCACCCCGGCCTCCAGGGCCGAGCCGAACGCGGCGTCGGCGTAGAGACCGGCCTGCAGTTCCTCGGTGATCGAGCGGACGGCCAGGTCCCAGGCGGTCCTGACCGCCGTGCCGTCACCGACGAAACCACCGTCCCGGGCGATGAAGGTCTCGGCCTGCTGGGACAGGGCCACGGCGAACACGTCGGTGGAGTTACGGATCGCGAACGTGCCCGGCAGCCGGCGTCTCAGCCGGTGGGCACACTCGAACCAGCCCTCCCACGAAGACATCCGGCCGGCCAGGGTCTCCACGTCAATGGGCAGGCCCGCCTGCTTCCACAGGTCGGCCCGCAGGAACAGGGCGGTGGGACCGAGGTCGATCGGCAGGCCGAGCTGCTTCCCGTCGCCGGTCGCCGCCTGGGCGTACTTGGCCGGGGCGAAGGAGTCCGCGATCTCCCGGGCCCCCAGGGTGTTCAGGTCCAGGAAGTACCGGGCGAGGGTCAGGAAGACGGGCATGTCCTCACCCTTGACCCCGGTGATGTCGGGCACCGCGGTGCCCGCCGACAGCGTGGTGGTCAGCCGCTGCCCGAAGTCGCCCGGCACGATCTTCGTGGTGATGTCGGCCCGTCCGACGAAACTTGCGGTCACGTTCTTGACCACGGCCTCCGAGAGCGCCCCGTCCCAGCACCAGAAGGTGAGGGGTTTGCCCGACGACCGGGCCGCGCCGGTCCCCTCCTCGCCACAGGCCGCGAGCGCTCCGGCCAGGCCGGCCGCACCGGTGAGCGACAGGAACGTTCTTCGGGTCAGTGTCATGTCCGGCTCCGGGTGGTCTGGCCGGGCTGCGCCGGGACCCCGGTCGCTCGGGGCGGAATCAGTTGCCGCGGAAGGATTTCCGCTGCCTCTGGGGTGAGCGGACGGGAGAACAGGTAGCCCTGGGCCTCCTCGCAGCCGTCGGCCCGCACCCGGGCCAGCTGCGCCGGTGTCTCGATGCCCTCCGCGATCACGCGCAGCTGAAAGGTCTGCGCGGCCCGGGTGATCAGCGTGGCGAGCTGATGGTGACCGATGTCGTCGGAATCGATGAAGCTGCGGTCGATCTTGAGGATGTCGGCCGGTGTGCCGGACAGCGCGCTGATCGAGGTGAAGCCGGTGCCGAAGTCGTCGATGGCCACCTGCACCCCCCGTTCCCGCAGCAGACGCAGGTGCTCGCGGGCCCGGGGGTCGTCGGTGAGCACCGTCTCGGTGATCTCGACGACCAGCAGCGTGGGCGGAAGCCCGCTGGCCGCCAGGGCGTCGGCGACGTCGTCGAGGATCCGGCTGTCGGCCAGGTGCCGCCCGGAGATGTTCACCGCGATCGTGGGCTCCTGCTCCCCCGGCACGAATCCGGCCTGTCCCGCCTCACGCCAGCGGGCGGTCTGGCCGGTCGCCTCGTGCAGCACCCAGCGGCCCAGGTCGCAGACGAACGACGACGCCTCCGCGGCGGCGATGAAGATGTCCGGCCGCACCGGCCCCACCCCCGGCCGGTTCCAGCGGGCCAGGGCCTCGAACCCGACCAGGGCACCGGTCGTCAGGTTCACCACCGGCTGGTAGTTCAGGTGCAGCTCCCCGGCCTCCAGCCCGGCGCGCAGCGCGATCTCCATCTCGGCCCGTTCCGACAGCTCGGCCCGCAGGCCGTCGTCGAAGATCTCGGCCCGGCCACGGCCCAGCCGTTTGGCCCGGTAGGCCGCCACGTCGGCCTCGGCGATCAGGCTGTCGGCCGTGCTGGTCGCCGACGACACCGCCACCCCGACGCTGGCACCGATCCGGACCTGTTTGACGGTGGTGCCGCCCACGTTCATCGGTCCCGACCAGCTGACCGCGCTGATCACCCGGCGTCCCAGGTCGAGCAGCACGTCGGGGTCCCGGATGCCCTCGATCGTCACGACGAACTCGTCCCCGCCCAGCCGCCCGGCCGCGTCACCGGGACGCAGGGTGGCGGTCAGCCGGTCGGCCACCTCGCACAGCACCTGGTCACCGACCGCGTGGCCGTGGGTGTCGTTGACCATCTTGAATCCGTCCAGGTCGATGAACAGCACGCCGGTGCCGGGTGCGCCCTCCCGCCGGCGGTCCTCGCGGGACAGCAGCGTGGCCAGGTGCCCGAGGATCTGGGCCCGGTTGGCCAGACCGGTCAGGGCGTCGTGCGTGGCCTGGTGGGTGAGCTCGTCCTGCAACGCCTCCCGGGCCCGGAAGCCCTCCACGATCTGCTCGACCGAGGCGTGCACGACATCGCCCAGCGGCCCCGGCAGCGGCTCCTGCCGCAGCAGAGCCTCGGCGTTCCCGTTCACCACCGCCCGGGCCTGTTCCTGCACGCGTCGTAGCCCTGCCACGGCCGACGACAGGGCCAGCGCGGCCGTGCGCAGTTCGCGGGGCCCGCGCGGCACCACATCCACCAGATGGCCCTGGCTGATCTCCTGGGCGCCGCCGGCCAGCGAGCGCATCGACGACGTCAGCCAGCGCGCCACGAGTCCCGCGTTCGCCAGGGACAACAGCACCAGGGCCAGGCAGAGCGTCAGGGTGGTGCGGCGCTGGGTCAGGGCGGCGGTGTGGTCGTCACCGGCCCCGGCGGTCACCTCGGCCACGGCGTCCTGCAGCACCACGGCCAGGGCGTCGTCCCGGCGCCGGCTGCGCTCGCCCAGGCCGGGCAGCGCACCGGTCGGCAGCACCTGCCGGGTGGGGTCCAGGGCCTGGCGGGTCAGGAGCTGGGAGAACGCGGTGACGGTGGCGTTGTTCTGGTAGATGGCCCAGTTGTGCCGTACCGGACCGGTGGTGAAGTCGTCGTCGTAGTCGGCCAGTTTGGTGTAAGTACCCCAGGACGCGATCCAGCCGGTCTCGGCGATGTCGGAGACCGGGTCGGGCAGCACCCGGGAGGCGAACAGCTCACCCAGTTGCCGGCTGGCGGCCTCGCTCAGGGACAGGAGCTGGTTGAGGTCCTGCAGGGCCGCGACGCTGCGGGAGCTGAGCCCCGCGGAGACCGCCTCGGTACTGGCCCAGCGCTGCCCCGAGGCCAGTTTCGAGGAGCTGAGCCCGAAGTTGCGCACCACGTTCACCAGCGGGCGGCCGGTCTGGTCGGCCGCCGCCCGGGCGAAGGCGATGGAGTTGCGGGCGTCGGTGACGACCGAGCGCAGGTGCGGGTCGGAGGAACCGGTCAGGGCCGCGGCGATCATCGCGTCGGTCAGGGTGCGGGCCTGCTCGACGACCGCGGGCTCGGTGACCCGCAGGGTCGCGCTGCGGGCGGGCGAGAACCCGGCCCGGGTGGCCACGGCCTCGTCCGCGACCACGTGCACGAGCATCGTGGGCAGCAGCTCGGCGTCGGCGGCCCGGCGGGCGGCGTCGAGCAGTTCCACACTGGCGACCAGGCGCTGCGCCCGTAGGGCCCGGTTCGCCGCGCGGTCGGCCGCGACCACCGACACCCCGCCGATGAACGCGGTGGCCACCAGGGGCAGCAGGGTGAGCACGGCCAGGGCCTGCCAGACCGGCCGGCCCCGCTCCCCGAGCAGGGCCCGTCGCCGCCGGGCGCGGCCGCTCACCGGCATGCGCCCCGGCCGGGACCCTGGTTGATCGGCACCGCCAGTATGTCGGCACCGGTCGGCCGGGAGTTGAGCGTTGCCACCCTCGGCCGCGATCATGCAACCGGCCGGGGAAACCTTGCCTGATCACGAAGGCACAAGACCCCTGTTCGTGATCAGGCAGACCTTCCCGGACCGTCACGGCACCGGCTCGTCCTCCAGGGGGATCTGGTCGAGGAGGTCGGCGTAGACGCTGCGGATGTGCTGGCGGCACAGGCGCTCGGCATCGTCGGGGTCACGGGTGACGATGGCGTGCAGCACCGCCGTGTGCTCGGCGATCGAGGCCTCGAAGCGCCCCTCGGCGCGCGAGGCCACCCGGCCCAGCAGACCCAGCTGGGTCTCCAGGTCGACGAGCAGGGAGCCGACGCGGTGGCCCTGGGCGGCCTCGTGCAGGAGCTCGTCGAAGTCCTGGAGCAGCGATCGGGCCACCACCTCGTCGGACCGGGCGACGGCCTGCTTGCTGGCGTGGATGTTGCGGCGCAGCCGATCCTGCTGGGCGTCGTCGAAGGTCATCGCGGCCCGCCGGGCGCAGAAGCCCTCCAGCAGTTCCCGCAGGTCGTACAGCTCCCGCAGGTCGGCGACGGTGATGGTGCGCACCACCGCACCCCGGTAGGGGGCGATGTCGACGAGCCGTTCCTTCTCCATCCGCACCAGGGCCTCGCGGATCGGGGTCTTGGACACCCCCATGCTCTCCGCGAGATCGCGTTCCTTCAGATGGGTGCCGGGCGGCAGCTCCTGACTGACCACGGCCTCGACCAGCCGCTCGTAGACCAGGTCTTTGATCTGGGGACGGTCGGTGTCGGCCAGACCGGCAATCGTCAGGTCGGGCATCGGATCACGGGGACGGCGACCGCGGGTCTGCGGTCTGTCCGCCTCCGTCAACGGCTCGTGCACCATACCTCCGTCTGCCCTGGCTCACCGGTGCGCATGGCGAGGATACCTGCCTGTCCGGGCTCAGGCCTTCGCCTTCTCCACCCGCGCCAGAACGCGCGCGAAGGCCGCGTTGGCTTCCCGGACGATCTCCTCCTCGTTCACCGTGAGCAGTTCCCGTCCGGCCATCACGATCTGCCCGTCGACGATGGTGGTGTCGACCGCCGAGCCGTTCGAGGCGTACGCGAGATGGCTGTACAGGTGCGCCTTGTCGCCCGGGACCAGTGGGGTGAAAGCCAGGGTGTTGGTGTTCACCAGGATCACGTCGGCCTTGCGGCCCACCTCCAGCCGGCCGGTCTCGTGACGCAGCGCGTCGGATCCGTTGCGGGTGGCCATCCGGATCACGTCGGGCGCCTGGGTCAGGGACGAGTCGAGCCGGTTGGCGCGGTGTATCACCGACGCGAACTTGATCACCTCGAACAGGTCGCGACTGTTGTTGCACTCGGCCGCATCGTGCCCGATCCCGACGTTCAGGCCGGCGTTCAGCATCTCCGGCAGCCGGGCGATCCCGTTGCCCAGCTTGGCGTTCGAGCTGGGGTTGTGCGAGATCTGGGTGCCGGTCTCGCGCATCAGGGCGATCTCCCGGTCGGACAGGTGCACGCAGTGCGCGGCGACGCAGTCCGGGCCCAGCAGCCCGGCGTCGTAGGCGACCTCGGTCGGACGCTGCCCGAAACGCTTGATGCTGTCCTGCACCTCGGTCAGCGACTCGTTGAGATGGATGTGGATGCCCGTGCCCAGGTCGTCGGCCAGAGCCCGCGCGTCGCGCAGCATCTCCGGTGACCCGAGCGGCAGCCACTCGATCCCGACGTAGACCTCCACGCGTCCGTCGCCCAGCCCGTGAACGGCCCGGTAGGCCTCCTGGTTGGTCTCCAGCGTGTCCAGGTCGTGCTCGGGCAGGGCCACGTCGTTCGACAGCACCGCCCGGATCCCGATCTCCTCCGCCGCCTTCCCCAGCGCGGGCAGCTGCCGGTACATGTCGTTGACCGTGGTCACGCCGCCCTTGAGCGACTCGGCGTAGCTGGCCATCGCGGCCCAGTAGGCGGCTTCGGGGTCGAGGTTGCGGATCAGCGGGTACCAGCAGGCCTCGAGGTACTCCCACAGTGGCAGGTGGTCGCTGAAACCCTTGCCGATCGCCGTGTGGTAGTGCAGGTCGACCAGCCCGGGCATCGCCAGCTTGCCCCGGGCGTCGATCACCGTGTCGCCCTCACCCGCCGGGCCGGGCCAGGCTCCGTCACCGACCGCGACGATCCGCGTCCCGTCGATCACCACGTGCCCACCGAAGTGCGCGTCGTCCGCGTCGTTCAGGGTCAGCACGTCGGCGTTGTTGATGATGATCACTGATTCACGGCTCCAGTTCGGTCGTTCTGTGAAAAGGCGCGGCCCGGATAGCCTCCGGCGGTCAGCCGGGGGACGATCTCCTCACCGATGATGGTCAGGTCACCGATGAAGTCGGGCATGATGAAGATGGCCGAGTCGATCTGGCCGGCCTCGATGATGTCGGCCAGCTGCTCGGCGATCGTGTCGGGCGAACCGGCCAGGGTGCCCGTGCTGATCGCGGTGGAGCCGGTCCACTCGCTGCGTACCTGCTCCAGCGACTTGGGGTCGCGGGCGGTCCGGCCGAACTCGTAGACCAGCTTCGTCATCGCCTCGACGTCACGGCCCTGGTCGTACAGCTCGACCCGGCGCAGGGCGTCCGCGTCGGTCTCCCCCGGGATCACCATGAAGATGCAGTGGTTCTTCAGGTCACTGCCCACCTCGGAGGCGATCTGCTTGGCCCGCTGCCCGAGCTGCACCATCGCGTCCCGTGAGGTGCCCTCGAACATGCAGCCCTGCAACATCTCCGCGGTGAACCGCATCCCGATGTCGGAGATCGCCGCGCAGATCATCGGCGGCGGCCCGCCCAGCGGTTTCGGGCTGGACTGGCAGTCTTCCAGCGTGAAGAACTCACCGTCGTAGTCGACGCTGTCCTGGGTCCAGAGCGCGCGGATCACCTCGACCCACTCGCGGGCCTTGCGGTACTTGTCCACGTTGTCGAGGCCCGCCCCGAGGCCCATCTGGTTCTCCGACACCCGGTTCCCGCCGGCCACGATGTTCAGGCCGGTACGCCCGCCGCTGATCTGGCTGGCCGTGGCCACCATCTTCGAGGCGACCGCCGGGTGCAGCAGAGCGGTGTTCACGGTCGACCAGACGCCGATCCGCTCGGTCGCCTCGGCCAGGCCGGCCGACGTGCTCAGCGACTCCAGGTTGTCGTCGAAATGTCTGCTCGGGCCGCCGTAGCCGCGCCAGACCGCCTGCGACAGCGTGAAGTCGAAGCCCAGCTGTTCCGACAGCTGGGTGACCTTCTTGTTGTAGGCGTAACTGCCGTCCAGCTCGGGGGTGGTGGTCGAGGGGATCCAGCCACCGCTGCCGACGGGCAGGAAGATGCCGTACTCCATATCGCGCGACACGAGGTGCTCCTAAGACTCGATCATGACGATGGCCTCGACCTCGACCAGCAGGTCGGGGTCGGCCAGACCCGCGACCACGAGGAAAGTGCTGGCCGGGAAGACGCCCGGGGTGAAGTGTTTCGCCCGCTCGGCGCCGATCGCGGCCATGTGCGAGCGGTCGGTGGCGTAGGTGGTGAGCTTGACGATGTCGGTCAGGGAAGCGCCCAGGCCCTCGACCACCCGGGTCAGGTTCAGCCACACCTGCGCGATCTGCGCCTCGATGTCACCGACGCCGACCACCGAGCCGTCGGGGTCCCAGGCCACCTGACCGGTGAGGAAGACCGGGGTGCCGCGGCGCACGACCGCGTGGGTGTAGGCCGCAACCTCGCGCACCCCGTCGGGATTCACGAACTCGCTCATGCGCCGACCCCGCAGGTGATGCCCTGATCGGCCAGGCGCGGCAGCGCCTGCGTGGCCACCGTGCGCAGGTCGTCGAGGAAGTCCGGCACGATGATCACGACGCCGTCGAGTTCGCCCTGCGTGACGATCCGCCCCAGGTCGCGGGCGATCGTGTCCGGGCTGCCCACCAGCGCGCCGTCGCCGACCGCCTTCGCCGAGGCCGCCCACTCCTGCATCGTGCGCACCCGGGTGTTGGCCTTGGTGTCCTTGGCGTACTCCCCGGCCTGAGTGACGAGCGCCTCGGTGTCGACGCCCTCATTGAAATGGTGGACGCGGTCACGGGCTTCGGTGTCGGTCGCTCCCGGCACAAACACGAAGAGTCCGTAGGTCTTCGTGGTGCGGCCCAGTTCCGTCGCCAGGGCCTTGGCCCGGCGGCCCACCGCGATCGCGTCGTCGTGGTTCTGCCCGGAGATCAGCACGCCGTCGGTGTGCTCGATGGTGAACCGGAATCCCCGGTCGGAGGTGCCCGCGCAGATCACGTGCGGCATCACCGCCGGCTTCGGGTAGGACATGCAGTCTTTCAGCGTGTAGAACTCGCCCTCGTGGTCGACGCGGTCCTGCGTCCACAGGGCCTTGGCCACCGCCAGCCATTCCTCGACCAGGTCGTAGCGCTGGGCGTGGCCGAGTTCGCGCCACAGGCCCATCTGGCCCTGGTCGGCCGGGTTGGACCCGCCGACCAGGTTGAGCCCGAACCGGCCGCCGGAGATCTGGTCGAGCGTGGCCGCCATCTTCGCCACCACGGCCGGGTGCCAGATCATCGTGTGCACCGTGGCCCAGATCTTGATCCGGCTGGTCGCCTCGGCCAGGCCCGCCATCGTGGTGAGCGACTCCAGCGTGTGGTCCCAGTGGCCCGTACTGCCGCCGTAGCCACGCCACTTCGCCATACTCAGCGCGATGTCCAGGCCGAGTTCCTCGCCCAGCACGGTGACCTCACGGTTGTAGGCGTAGGTCGCCGGGATCGCGGGGCTGTTGGTCGAGGGGATCCACCCGCCCTGCCCGACCGGCAGGAAGACCCCCGTCTCGATCCTCACGAGATCCCCAGCACGGCAGCCAGGTTGTCGCCCATGATCCCGTCGAGCTGGTGCTGCGGGATCGGTGGCAACTGCAACACGGCGGCCTCCTCGTTGACGGTCAGCAGCTTCTCGCGCAGGGCCACGGGGTCGTAGAGGAACCCCGGGTAGTCGGTGCCGAAGAACAGCTTCTCCAGCGGCACGAAGAACGGCTCGGCGCGGTGCAGGAACAGGAACAGGTCGCGCCGGGTGATCGTCGCGATGTGATAGCTGAGCTCGGTGTAGAAGTTCGGGTGCTTGGTCAGCATGAACATCGCCTCGTCGATCCACGGGATGCCGCAGTGCGCGATGATCAGCTTCAGGTCACGGAACTCACGGCCCACGTCGTCCAGCAGCGCCGGGCGGGCGAACTCCATCCTCGCGTCGATCCGGGTGGAGCCGGCCTGGTGCACCATCACCGGGATGCCCAGGTCACGGGCCGCGGCGAAGATCGGGAATGCCACCTCCCGGTCGGCCGGCGACCAGTGCTGGTACATCGGGTAGAGCTTCACGCCCTGCAGGCCGTCCTGTTCCACCGCCCGGCCGAGTTCCTCCACGGCCACGCGCACCCCGCGGTGCAGCGGGTTCACCGAGGCGAAACCGATGATCCGGTCGGGCTGTTTGCGCACGCAGCCGGCGATGTACTCGTTGCACCGCTCCGGATCCACCGGGCCACCCACATCGGTCTGGCCGAGAACGTCCACCGTTCCGATCAGTTCCCCGTCGAGATACTGCGGGCTCACCGCCAGCGCGATCATCTTGTCGAAACCCGGATGCCCGGCGACGGTCTCGTCCGGACCGATGACGTGGAAACCCTCGGTGGACGCCCCGGTCGCCGACTCCCACTCGTGATCGGTGGCGCAGCGGTGCGAGGGCAGCAGGCCCATGCTGCGGTAGATGCACAGCGAACCCTCACGGCCGTAGTCGGTGGTGAACTGCTCCGAGGCGCCGAGCGAGAGGATGTGCGTGTGGGCATCGATCTGCATGATCAGGCCACTTCCTGGTTCCAGAAGGCGATCTCGTGCTCCATCGCCCGGTCGAAGAGTTCCCTGGCCCGGTCGGCGTCGAGGCCGCTCTCATCGATCATCCGGCAGTGCCGCTCGATCATCGCGGTGTAGTCGCCGCTGGTGTAGACCTCCAGCCAGGCCCGGTACGGTCCGCTGTTCTCCATCGGCACCCGGGCCAGGGCCACGCCGTAGCCCCACAGACACGGCAACGACGCCACCAGTCCCTCGCCGAAGGTCGTGGTCGACTCCCTCAGGAACGCGATGTACGCCCGGCACTCGGACGAGGGACGCACGTCGGTGAGGTCGGCGCCGAACGCCGCCCCCAGCGCGCGGTGCGAGTCCAGCTCCACGTCGATGAGGTTCGCGGCCAGGCGCACCAGGTGCTCGACGTGCTCATCGGGTGCGTTGGCCGCCAGCCGCGCGTAGAGCCGGGCGTACTCGCGCAGGTACACGTAGTCCTGCTCGAGGTAGTGGCGGAACCGCCCGATCGGCAGGTCACCCCGCGCCACCCCGGCCAGCAGCGGCAGTTCCTCGGCCCACCGCTCGACCCGGGGCCGGCCGTACTCGCGCAGGTCCTGCGACAGCGTGCTCATGGCGTGCGCTGCCCCTGGGTCAGGGCCTTGCGTGACTCCTCGTGCAGGGCGGTGAGCAGTTCCTCCTCGATCGCCGCGAAGGCCGGTGAAGTGACCATCGAGAGTTCCCGCGGCCGGGGCAGATCCACCTCGACCTCCAGGCGCACCGTGGTCGGGCGGGCCGAGAGCACCACCACCTTGTCCGAGAGGTAGACCGCCTCGCGGATGTCGTGGGTGATGAGAACGACCGTCCACTGGTACTTCTCCCACACCCCCTCGAGCCAGGTCTGCATCTCGGTGCGGGTCAGGGCGTCGAGGGCACCGAACGGCTCGTCGAGCAGCAGCACCTCACGGCCCTGCACCACGGTGCGCAGCAGGGCGGCGCGCTGGCGCATGCCGCCCGACAGCTGGAACGGGTGCGAGTTCTCGAACCCGGACAGGCCGAAGGTGCCGAACAACGGTTTCGCCTGCTCCCGGGCGGCCTTGCGCCGCACGCCCTGCACCTCCAGACCGAGCGTGGTGTTGTCGAGGATCGTGCGCCAGGGGAAGAGCAGGTCTTTCTGCGGCATGTAGGCGAAGTGCTCCGACCGGCCGGTGGCGTCGTTCCCGTCCAGCAGGACCTGCCCGGTGCCGGGCGTCTCGAGGCCGGCCATGACGTTGAACAGCGTGCTCTTGCCGCAGCCGCTGGGCCCGATCACCGAGACGAAACTGCCCGGGGCGGCGTCGAACGTGATGTCCTTGATCACGTCGGTGGCGCCGAACGACTTGGCGATGCCCTTCAGGGCGATCTTCGGGTCTACCGTCGACTCAGGCATGACGGGCTCGCCTCTCCTTGCCGTGCCAGGGGATGACCAGACGCTGGACCAGATAGGTGAGCAGGAACAGGGACACGCTGATCACCGCGGTGACGACGACCGCCGCCAGCACCAGGTCGGTGCGGAAACTGTTCTTCTGCAACGCCATGAAGATGCCCAGGCCCTCGTTGGCCCCGACGTACTCGGCGAAGATCGCCCCGGTCACCGCGTAGGTGATGCCGATCCGCAGGGCGGTGAAGAAGTGCGGCATCGCGGCCGGCAGGCGCACGTAGCGGAACTGCTTGACCCGCCCCGCCCCCATGCTGCGCAGCAGGTTCGTCGCCTCCCGGTCGGTGCTGGCGAAGCCCTCGATCAGGCCGATGGCGATCGGGAAGAACGTCACCAGGGCGATCACGAAGATCTTCGGCAGCAGACCGAAGCCGAACCAGATGATCAGCAGCGGCGCGATCGCGATGATCGGCAGGGTCTGCGAGGCCACCAGCAGCGGCATCAGGGCCCGGCGCAGCCACGGCGAGAAGTCGATGACGACGGCCAGCGTCCAGCCGATCACCAGCGACACCGCGAAACCGATCGCCGTGACCTTCAGCGTGGGAACGGTGTTCGTCCAGAGGGCGGCCCGGAAAGCCCAGCCCTGCTCCAGCACCCGCGAGGGCGAGGGCAGCACCGAGGGCTCGACCTCGTTCGCGGTGACGTACCACTGCCAGATCGCCAGCAGCAGGGCCACGATGATGACGGGTGGGGCCGCCAGGGTCAGCGACCGGCGCCAGGACGAGGTCACGACGTGGCCAGGTACTGGTCGGTCCACCAGGTGGAGTAGTCCGGCGCGGTGGTCAGCTTCTTGCCGTCCGCGTCGGCCAGGACCCCGGCCTCGTACAGGAAGTTCGAGAACCCTTCCCAGGTCTTGGCGTCCTGCGTGCCGACCGTGCCGTCCGCGTCCTTCAGGTACGACTTCGCCAGCAGCGCCTGGCTCTCGGTCACCAGGGACGTGTCGGTGAAGGCGCCGGGGTTGGCGTCGATCAGGTCCTGGGCGGCCTGGTCCGGGCTGTCGGCCGCGAACTGGTACCCCTTCTGCAGGGCGGTGACGAACTTCTTGGCCGCCTCGGGGTTCTCCTTCAGCCAGTCGTCATTGCCCATCACCAGCACGTTGTAGGCGTCGGGGAAGCCGAAATCGGTGTATTTGAAGGTCTTCAGCGGCTCCTTGGCGTGCTCGGCCTCGATGCCCTCCCAGGCCACGAACGGCACCGTGAAGTCGACCTTGCCCGAGTACATCGCCTCGTAGGCGCTGGTGCCCAGCACGACGGACTTGAAGTCGCCCTTGCCCCCGGCATTCTGGATGATCTTCTTCATCACCGGTTCCTCGGAGGCCGCCCCGAAACCGCCGTAGGTCTTGCCGTCCAGGTCGGCCGGGCTGGTGATGTCGTCGCGGTCGGCCTTCACCGCGACCTCGGTGGCCCAGTGCTGCAGAACGGCCAGCACCGAGGTGATGTTGGCCCCGGCCGCCTTGGAGACCGTGAACGAGTCCTGGAAACTGATGCCGAAGTCGGCCGATCCGGCCGAGACCAGGGTGTCGGGCGAGGCGCTGTTGTACGGCAGGATTGTCACGTCCAGGCCGGCGTCCTTGAAATATCCCTTCTGCTGCGCCACGTAGAGCCCGGTGTGGTTCGTGTTCGGGGTCCAGTCCAGCGCGAACGAGATCTTCGTGGTGCCCCCCGAGCCGGAGCTGCCGGAGCCGCCGTCCTCGGACGAGCCACCGCAGGCGGTCGCGAGCATGAGCACGGTGGCCAGGGAGCCGAAGACGGCGCTGCGCCGGCTGAGGCTGGATCTGTTGTTCATGATGGGTCTCGTTCTCCTCGGGAGGGCACGGCGGGGCGGGAGAGGTACCTGGCGGCGGAAGATCATCCGGCCCGGCAGCACGAAGAGATCCTGGCGGCGGCCTCCCTGGGCGGAAACCGCACTGCTCATTGAGATCTCAATTCCTGAACATGATCAGGTTCGCTGCCCACGGCCGATCGGGTCAAGGGCCGCCGGTCAGCATTAACCCGGCGGTTACACGGCAGTTTTCACTCGAAACAGCCGGTGGGACAGATGGGATCTCAGGATCAGAAGCGGGCGCGGTTCCAGGCCATGTCCCAGAACCCCCGCTCCAGGAGGCAGGCGGTCCGGAACACTCCCGCCAGTCGCTGTCTCTCGGGCCCGTCGCAGCGCGCCACCCGAGCGTCCAGCTCGGCCTTCAGACCCTGGAGCATCGCGTCGTACTCCGGTGAGGCGAAGAAGGCGATCCAGTTCTCGTAGACCGGGTGCATCACCAGGTGCGGCGCGTGCGCCCGGCCGATGTCGCCGTAGCTCCAGGCGCACGGCAGCGCCGCCGTCAGGACATCGATCGCGCCACCCCGGTAGGCGGTCGACAGCAACCAGGACGAGTACGCCACCAGGCCCGGGGCCGGCTCCTCCTCCACCGGTTCCGGCGGCAGGGTGCACAGCTCCCGCACCTTTTCCAGCAGCGCGTGGTTCTGCGGCAGCTCGACGTGGGTGATGTTGGTGACGGCCTCCGAGAACCGGACCAGTGTCGTCTCGTCGGTGGTCTTCGCCAGGCCGATCGCCAGCACCCGCGCGTACTCGGCGAGATACTGCACGTTCTGCGTCAGGTAGAACCGGAACGACTCGGGCGGCAGCGTGGCGTCGGCCATCCCGCGCACGAACGGATGCTCCACCAGAGCGCCCCAGACGTCGTCCGCCCCCGCGCGGGCCTCGTCGCAGAAGCTCACGACAGATCGATCCAGACGGTCTTGGTCTGCAGGTAGGGCTCCATCGCCTCGCGGCCGAGCTCCTTGCCGTAGCCGCTGGCCTTGAAACCGCCGTAGGGGATGGCCACGTCGAACATCCCGTAGGTGTTCACCCACACCACCCCCGCCCGGATCGCCTTCGCGACCCGGTGCGTGCGTCCCACGTCGCGCGTCCAGATGCCCGACGCCAGGCCGAAGGCGGTGTCGTTGGCCAGGGCGATGGCCTCCTCGTCGGTCTCGAAGGTCGACACCATCGCGACCGGCCCGAAGATCTCCTGGCGCATGATCGTCATGTCCGGGGTGACGTCGGTGAAAAGGGTCGGCTCGACGTAGAACCCGTCGGCCAGCGCCGGATCGCTCACCGGCGCCCCGCCGACCACGGCCGTGGCCCCCTGCTCCAGCCCGGAGGCGATGAGCGAGTTCACCCGGTCGCGCTGCTCGGCGCTGACGAGCGGGCCCATCGTGGTGTCAGCGTCCAGTCCCGGGCCGAGTTTCACCTGCCGCACCCGCTCCGCGAGCTTCGCGACGAACGCATCGCGGATGCTCGAGTGCACGAAGACCCGGGCGCCGGCGATGCAGCACTGACCCTGGTTGAAGTACACCGCCCCGAAGGTGCCCTCGACCGCGGCGTCCAGGTCGGCGTCCGCGAAGACCAGGCTCGGCGACTTGCCGCCCAGTTCCAGGGTGAGCTTCTTCATGTTGCCGGTCGAGGCCTGGATGATCTTGGCGCCGGTGGCGTTCTCACCGGTGAAA
Organism: Kineosporia sp. NBRC 101731; assembly: GCF_030269305.1. Taxonomy (NCBI): domain Bacteria; kingdom Bacillati; phylum Actinomycetota; class Actinomycetes; order Kineosporiales; family Kineosporiaceae; genus Kineosporia; species Kineosporia sp. NBRC 101731. The sequence continues at coordinate 270,003 of NZ_BSTC01000007.1, read as the reverse complement.
GTGATCTTGTCGACGTCCCGGTGGGCGGCCAGCGGTGCCCCCGCGTCCGGCCCGTCACCCGTGATCACATTGACCACCCCCGCCGGGAACCCGATCTCGGCCATCAGCGCGGCCAGGCGCAGCGCGCTCAGCGGCGTCTGCTCGGCCGGCTTCAGCACCACGGTGTTGCCCGCGGCCAGGGCCGGGCCGAGCTTGTAGCCACACATCAGCAGCGGGAAGTTCCACGGGATGATCGCGCCGACCACCCCGACCGGCTCGCGCAGCGTGTAGACGTGCATGTCCAGACCACCGGCGGGCGTCATGGTCTCGCCCTCCAGCTTGGTGATCCAGCCGGCGTAGTACTTGAAGAGGGACGCGCACAGCGGCACGTCGAGCGCGCCGGACTCCCCCATCGGCTTGCCGTTGTCGAGGCTCTCCAGTTGCCCGAACTCCTGCGCCCGCTGCTCCAGCGCTTCGCCGAGCTTCCACATCAGGTCGGCCTTGGCACTGGGCGCCAGGGTGGCCCAGCCCGGCTGCGCGGCACGGGCGGCGGCGACCGCGGCGTCCACGTCGACGGCGGTCGCGGCGGCGACCGTCGCGATCTGCTCACCGGTCGCGGGGTCGAGCACGCTCAGCGTCCCGCCCTGCGCCGCCGGCCGGAACTCCCCGTCGATGAACAGCCCGTGGCTGCGGTCGAGGAACTCCTGGACCTGCGGCAGCACGGCCGGTTTCGTACTAGGAACAGCCATGGAGGTACCTTTCGGAACGAAACTGGGCGTCACAGCGCTTTACAGGGCGAACTCGGAGGCGACCAGGTCGCCACCACGCAGACCGATGGCCATCGTCACGAGGTTGGGGCCGCCGTCGCAGATGCTCGGCATCACCGACGCGTCAATAATTTTCAGATTCCGGACACCGATGACGTCGAGATTGCGTTCGACCGTGCGGCCGATCCCGCAGGAGGCGACCGGGTGGTTGTAGGTCTCCACCCGCCGGCGCAGTTCACCGGCCACGTCCCCACCGCGCCACCAGGCGTCGGCCGGGACCTTCACCTGCCCGGCGTCGGCCATCCTCACCAGTACCTCGTCGGTGGCGCGCAGCGCCGCGAGCATCCTTTCCAGGTCGGACGTCTCGCCCAGGTGACCGAGGCGGATCTCGCCGCTGTCGTCGGGGCGGCGGGTGATCGAGCCCCGGCTGTGCGGCTGCATCAGGGCGACCGACACGCTCCAGCTGCTCTTGCGGGCGCTGCGGTCGTAGAGCCAGGTGCTGAACGGGAACACCTGGAACTCGTCGGCCGGGTCGTCGTGAACGGGGGCGCGCAGCAGGGACCCGCTGACCGGCCGCTGCCCGATGGCGTCCGGGTCGGCCTCCACGTTCATCATCACCCAGGGGTGGTCCTGCAGTCCGGTGCCGATGCCGGGTGCATCGATACCGCTGCGCCACAGCAGTTCCGGTGTGCTGTAGGCGCCGCCGGAGACGATCACGAGGTCGGCATCCAGCGTTTCGACACCCGCCGGACCCTCGATCTCCACGCCGGTCGCGACCCCGTTCGCCACCAGCACCCGGCGTACCAGCGTGCGATCGCGCAGGGTGATGCGGTGCCGGAGCAGCGGGGCCACGGCGGCGAGAGCTCCCCAGCGTCCGCCCTCCACCCGGTTGGTCGGCCACGGACCGACGCCCATGGCGCCGGGCGCGTTGTGGTCGGGGCAGTCGGCGTGACCGAGAGCCCGCGAGGCGGCGGCGAAAGCGTCTTCCAGCGGCCCGGGCGCGAGACGGGTGACGTGGATCGGCCCGGAGTCGCCGTGGTAGGAGGCGTCGCCGAACTGCTCGTCGGTCTCCACCCGGCGCATGTACGGCAGCAGGTCCTCGTACTGCCAGCCCGGGCCCCAGTCACTGAAACCGGTCGGCTGGCCGCGCGATCCCGCGGCCGCGTTGACCGTCGACCCGCCGCCGAGCACCTTGCCCCGCACCAGGTGCCGGCCGGAGTCGGCATCGGTGTAGTCCCAGTCGCAGTCCGGGTAGGCGTGCTCGTGCAGGAACCGCGCGGGCACCGGGTCGCCCGGGTCGATGCCGGCCTCGATCACGGTGACGTCGGCGACGTCGGCCAGGCGGTGGGCGGCCCACAGGCCCCCGTTGCCGCCCCCGGCGATCACGATCCTCACGCCGGCACCTCCTTCGACGCGGTGAACTCCTCGAAGGCCAGGGCGAACTCCTCGATGGTGGACGCCTTGGTCTCCTGGGTGCCCCCGATCGGGAACACCGCCACACTGTCGACACCCAGCGAGTCGAGCGTGTGCAGGTGCTCGAGCGCCGCCGCGCGGTTGCCGGACAGGGCCATGCGGCGCACGAAGTCGTCGGGCAGCAGGTCGGCCGCCTGCGCGGCCTCCTGGAACTCGCCGCCGCTGTAGATGTCCCGTACCTGCTGCACGAGCTCGTCCGGCAGTCCGGCGATCTTGCAGTAGACCGGCGCGGTCTGCGGGAACCACGCGGCGATCGAGCGGCCCTGGGCCAGGGCGGCGTCCTCGTCCTCGGAGATGGCCCCGTAGGCGAAGACGGTGACGTGGGGACGCCGGTCGCGGCCGGCCATCTCGGCTCCCCGGTCGATGTGCTCGAGGGCGTACTCGATGCCGTCCGGGTGCAGGCCGGCCAGCAGGATCACGCCGTCGGCGATCCGCCCCGACAGCTCCAGCGTCTTCGGGCCGCTGGCCGAGATGTAGACCGGGATGTCGGGCCGCGAGGTGTAGCGCAGATGCGCGTCGTCGAGGGTGAACCCGTGCCCCTGCATGGTGACCGACTCCCCCGTCCACAAGTGGCGGGCCGCCGAGATCGAGTCCTCGAGCAGGGCCAGCCGGGCCGGTTTGAGACCCAGCGCCTCCAGCGGACGGTCACCCGCGCCGATGCCGTGCACCGCGCGTCCGCCCGAGATCTCGTCGATGGTGGAGATCCCCACGGCGCCCAGGGCCGGGTGCCGGGTGACCGGGTTGGTGACGGCCGTGCCCAGGCGCATCGTGCTGGTGTTCGTGGCCGCGAGGGTCAGGTAGGAGTAGCAGTACCTCGAGTGCAGCGAGGAGTCGGTCAGCCAGAGGTCCTGGATACCGAGTTCCTCGGCGCGCACGACCATCTCGGTGAACTGCGCGGGCGGGTAGGCGGGTTGCAGTGCGAGCGCCGGGTACATGACGTCCCTTCTCAGACGCTCTCGCCGGGGGCGAGGGCGAGCGCGGCATAGGTGGCGTAGACCTGGGTGGCCTCGACGATGTCGGCGACGGAGAGATGCTCGTCCGGGCAGTAGACCGGCTCACCGCCGGGCCCGAAGATGACCGTGGGTACCTGGGCGCCGAAGCTGGCGGTGTCGCCCAGCCATCCGGCGACCTCCAGGGCCGGTTCGGCGCCGCCGCGCACCGAGCGCACCGAGCGGCGCATGATGTCGACGACCTCGTCCTCGGGGCGGGCCAGGTAGCCGGGCTTGACGTCGGCCAGCACCACCTCGGCCTTGAACCGGGGTTCGCGGGCCAGGGTCCGGGCCAGGCAGCGGTCGATCTCCTCGCGCACGGTCTCCAGCGAGACGCCCGGCTGCGGGCGGCAGTCGACGCGGATCACGCACTCGTCGGGGATCATCGACGGGCCGCCCGGGGGCAGCCCGCCGTAGACCCGTCCCGGCGACATGAAGGTCTCCGGCCCGAACAGGTCGGTGACCCAGGCCTCCAGCTGAGGGCGCAGGGCGGAGGCGTCGAGTTCGATGATCGCGTGGGCGGCCAGCAGGTTGGCGTTGATCGCGAGCGGCTTGTGGCAGGTGTGGGCGGACTTCCCCTGGACGTGGATGTCGAAGTAGTAGCGCCCACGATGCCCCAGGAAGATCTCGTTGTCGGAGAGCTCCCCGAGCACGGCCAGGTCGGCGGGGTGGGTGTCGAAGTAGGCGATGGCGCCCTTCTGATCGCCCATGTGGTCGGCGACACCGCTGAACGCGAGCCGGCCGGACAGCGGCACGCCACTGGCGCGCACGGCCTCCATGGCGACGATCTGGCAGACCAGGGCGGCCTTCATGTCCATCACGCCGTGGCCGTAGACCGCTCCGTCGATGAGGTCGCCCGACCAGGGACCGCTCTTCTCCCACCCGATCGACACCGGCTTGGTGTCCAGGTGCCCGGTGAGGACGACGGTCCGGCCCGGCCCGAAGTCGAGGTGGCCGTTGGCGTTGGGGCGATCGGGGAGCACGGGCTGCAGCTCGACACCCTCGAACTGCGACTGCGTCATCAGGTCGGCGAGGTACTTCGCCAGCGTGCCCTCGTCGCCGAGGATGCTCGGGATCCGGCAGACCTGGCGGACCAGTTCGACCACCCGGTCGTGGTCGATGTGCTCGATGACGCGCGCGGCGACGCCGCCGTCGGCCGACCGTGAGACCGGTGAGGCCGGGGTGGCCGGCGTGGGTGCGGAGGACATGCAGGCGTTCCTTTCGGTGGAGCTCAGGAGCTTCAACCTCGGATCCCGGGACCGCGAACCGTCCATTCTGCGATCTCATTTTCGGGATGTCCCGAGATTCGCCTCCCGACAACCGTCGGGTCAAGGACCCACAGGAACCGTTTACCCGGTGGTTACATCTCGGACTGCCACCGCAACATGCAGGCCAGGGGCCCGAAACCGGCCGCGTACGAACGCTTGACACTGCCCGTCAAACCGGGGGAGGTTTGCGATCTCATTTTCGTCGAGCATTCGCCTCGACCGACGCGACCCTGCCGGAGGCACCCGGGTGACCACCACGTCCCCAGTTACCGAGACCTGCGACCTGCTGATCACCGCCGGCTGGGTGATCACCGTGGACACCGGGCGCCGGATCGTGCGCCACGGCGCGGTCGCGATCACCGGCACCACGATCGTCGCGGTCGGGAAGGCCACGGAACTGAGGACGCGGTTCTCACCGGTGCGGTTGATCGACCGGCCCGAGTCGGTGGCCCTGCCGGGCCTGGTCAACGGTCACCGGCATCTGCTGTGCTGCGCCAAGGGCGCGATGCCGGAGGGCGGAACCACCCTGGAGGCGCTGCGGCGCTTCATCTATCCCTCGTTCGCGACGCTGACGCAGGAGGACATGGCGATCTACGCCCGGCATGCCACCGCCGAGATGATCCGTTTCGGGACGACGCTTTTCGAGGAACCCGGCTGCACCCACATCGATGCGGTGCTGCCGGAGATCGCGAACTCCGGGATCCGGGCGCGCGTGGGCCTGTGGACGTGGGACCAGCAGGGGTCGATGGGCTCGGCCGACCTGCCGGACTGGCTCCGGCTGAGCACCCACGACGCGATCCGCCGGCTGGAGCAGGGCCTGGAGACCGTGCAGGCGTTCGGCAATGAGCGCATCCGGCCCGCGGTGACGCTCGAGGGGGTGGGCACCTGCTCGGACAAGCTGTCCGTGGCCGCTGCCCGCCTGGCGCAGGAGACCAAGACTCTTGCCGTGCAGCATAAGTCGACCAGTCAGGCCGAGGTGGCGCGGGAGACCGCGATGTTCGGCGAGCGCCCGGTGCGCCACACCGCCACGATCGGCGCGCTCAACGAGTACACCCTGCTGAACCACGTGACCAGTCTCGACCTCGACGACGTGGCCGCGATCACCGACTCCGGGGCCTCGATCTCGTGGAACCCCAGTACCGCGCTGAAACTCGCCAAGGGCACCACGCAGTACAGCCGGTTCCCCGAGCTCGTCGAGGCCGGGGTGCGCATGGGTCTGGGCACCGACGCCGAGAACTGCTCCAACCACCAGGACATCTGCCGGGCCATGTTCCTCGCGGCCTTGCTGCCCCGTGACGCGCGGCTGGACCCGAACGCCGTCAGCGCCGAGACTGCCGTCGAGCTAGGCACTCTCGGAGGTGCCCGGGCCCTGCGGTTCGACGACGTGACCGGCAGCCTGGAGGTGGGCAAGCAGGCCGACCTGGTGCTGTTCGACACGAACGACTACGACTGGCGGCCCCTGCACAACCCGATCGCGAACCTGGCCTACGGCGTCACCGGGCACTCGGTGGACACGGTCGTCATCGGTGGCCGGATCGTGCTGGAGGGCGGGCGCAGCACCGTCGTCGACGAGGACGAACTGCGCGAGCAGGTCGAGGAGACCGACCGCCGCGTGCTCGCCCGCATCGGCATCACCCCCGCACCGGCCTGGCCGGTCGTCTGACCTCGAGGAGATCCCCCGTGACCGCGAGCAAGGCCCCCTCGTTCGAATTCCTGCTGGAGCGCGACGACCTGGTCTGGATGGGCCAGAACACCACCCATCTGCCCCCCGCCCCGGAGGTGCTGGCGGCGCTGGAACTGAGCACGCGGCGGCACGAGTTCCAGGTCTACGCGCCCGCGCTCGGCTTCAGCCGGCTGCGGGAGCTGATCGTGGAGGATCTCGGCCTGGAGGGCGCCCGGGCCTGGGTCACCGACGGCGCCGTGGCCGGGCTCCATCACATCGTCACCTCACTGGCCCCCACCCTGTCGAAGGTGGTGACGACCGACCCGGGCTGGCCGTGGCCGGGCCGGTTCGCGACCGTGCAGGGCGTGCCGGTGTCGGTGCTGCCGGTCTACTCCCCCGAGGCCGGATTCAAGGTGCTGGCCGAACAGCTGGCGGCCGAGGTCACCGAACGTGCGCTGATCTACCTGATCGACCCGTTGAATCCGCTCGGAAGCCGTTACACCCGCGAGGAACTCGAGGCCATCACGACACTCGCCCGGGAGCGCGGCGCGTACCTGGTGCACGACTGCACCTACCGGCACTTCGCGAAGGGCCACACCCTGGCCGCGGAGCTCTACCCGGAGGGCACGTTCACCACCTACAGCTTTTCGAAGTGGCTGGGCCTGGCTGGTCTTCGCCTGGGCGCGGTGGTGGCCCAGCCGCAGCTGCTGGACCGGCTCACGGAGGTTCCGTCGAACCCGCTGGGCGCCGGCATCACCGCTCAGCGCGCGGCGATCGCCGGGCTCGAGGTGCGTGCCGCCTGGCTGGAGAACCTCACCCGGGTCAACGATCTCAACCAGCAGATCGTGAAGGACGTCGTGGACACCAGCGGTCTGGGCCGGGTGCTGGTCTGGCCCTCGCACGGCAACTTCCTCGCGGTCGACGTGAGCGGCAGCGGGTGGAGCGCCGACGGGCTGTGCGAGGCGATGCTGGAGCAGGACATCTTCATCCGGCCCGGCACCTACCAGTCGCCCGGGTTCGGCGAGCGTTTCGTGAAGATCTCGACGTCGGTGCCGACCGCCTGGGTCCGGCGGTTCGCCGCGGCGTGGGAAGACCTGGCGAAGAACGGGCAGGCCCGCTGATGGATCTGGAGACCTACAAGGACGCGACCGCGCTGGAGCTGGGCGCGCTCGTCGCCGACGGTCAGGTGTCGCCGGTCGAGCTGGCCTCCTGCGCCCTGGAGATCGCCGAGGCGGCCGAGCCGACGATCAACGCCTACGCCGCGATCCTGCGCGAGCGGGCGCTGGCCGATGCCGCTGTGCGGGAGTCCGAGGCCAGGGCCGGTCACCTGCGTGGCCCCCTGCACGGTGTGCCGATCGCGATCAAGGACAACATGCTCTACCGGGGTGAGCCCACCTGGAAGGGCTCCCTGACCACGAGCGACGCCCCGGCGAAGACGTCGGCGCCGATGGTGCAGCGCCTGCTCAACGCCGGCACCGTCATCATCGGGCGCACCACCACACCGGAGATGGGCTGGAAGGGCACCGGGATCTCGCCCCGGACGGGCATCACCCGCAATCCGTGGGACCCCTCGCGCAACTCCGGCGGGTCGAGCGCCGGGGCGGGGGCGACGGTCGCCTCGGGGGCGGTGCCGATCGCGACGGGTACGGACGCGGGTGGTTCCGTCCGGATCCCGGCCTCGTTCTGCGGCGTGGTCGGCCTGAAACCCACGCTCAGCACCATTCCCCTGTGGCCGGGCACCGTGAACGAGTCGCTGTCGCACGCCGGGCCGCTGACCCGCTCGGTCGCCGACGCCCACTCGGTACTGCGCATCACCCGGGGCCCGGATCCCCGCGACCCGCAGTCGTACTGGTCGCCGCCGGTACCCGACGAGCCCGGCCGCCGGCTCCGGATCGGCCTGGTGCGCGCGCCGTTCGGGATCGCGCCCGACTCCACGACCCACGATGTCCTGGCCCCCGCCTACGAGACCCTCCTGGTTTCCGGCACCGCGGACTTCACCGAGATCGACCTGCCCGACCTACCCGACCTGCCCCGCCAGATCTTCGAGGATCTCTGGGTCACCGGCCGCGGCCTCGGCTTCCTCGACCTGGCCGAGCAACACGGTGACCTCATGGACCCGGGCCTGGTGCGCCTGGGGCCCCTGGCCGAGCAGTACTCCCTGGCCGATCACTACTCCACGCTGACCGCCCGGCGGGCGTTCAACGCCGCCCTGTCCTCCCTGCTGGACGCGGTGGACCTGCTGGTGATGCCGACGCTGCCGCTGACCGCCTTCGCCGCCGACGCCGAGGTGCCCGAGGGTGGTGAGGCCGGCGCCCCCCTGCCGTGGATCACCTGGACCCCCTACACCTACCCGTTCAACATCACCGGCCAGCCCGCGATCAGCCTGCCCTGCGGTTTCGACCCGCACGGCCTGCCCGTCGGTCTGCAGATCGTCGGGCCCTGGGCCGGCGACGACCGGGTCCTCACCTACGCCGCCACCGCCGAGCACCTCCTGAGCCCTCTGGTGCCGGCCCGCCACACCTGAAGCGACCGGGCGCCCGGTCTGGACGGCCGGGCGCAGGGGCGTGGCCGGGCGCAACGGCTCGGCACCCAGGTGGGCCCGCACCCGCCAGCCGCCCAGGTGCGAGCGGCCCACCTCGAGCGTCCCGCCGCAGGCCGCCGCGCGCTCGCGCATACCGATCAGCCCGTACCCGCTGCCGGTGCTCTCACCATCGCCGGCCGGGCCGCTGTCGTGGACCTCGACCAGCAGGCCGTCACCGGCGTCCCGCAGCACGACCAGCGCCTGTTCCGCCCGGGCGTGCACGAGGGCGTTCGTCAGCGACTCCTGCACGATCCGGACCGCCGCCCGTTCCACCGTCGGCTCCAGTACCAGCGGCGAGGCGGGCAGGCGCAGCTCCACGGGCATTCCCAGAGCCCGCATCCGGGCCGCAGTCTCCGGGATCTGCGACAAGGTCGTCGCCGACGGCGCGTCGGCCGCCCGCAGCACCTTCACCGTCTCCCGCATGGCCGTCAGGGTGCGGCGCCCGTCCAGGCCGATCTCCCGCAGCGTCTCCCGCAACTGGTCGGGACGCGCGTCCACCAGGCGATCCGCCGCCTGCGCCCGCATCACCACCGCGCCGATGTGATGGGCCACGACATCGTGCAGTTCCCGGGCGATCCTCCGGCGTTCGGCCGCGACCGCCAGCTGGGCCTGCGCGATGTCCCGCTGCCGACCGCGCATTTCCCGACGGCGGTGAACCAGCGCGCCCAGCCCGACCAGCGCGGCGACCACCCATCCGAGCACCGGGAACACCACGCCGATCAGGATTTTCCGCCGGTGAGGTCGGCCACCGTCACCCGCGAGACCCGGTAGGTGCTGCGCGAGGAATCGGCGCCCTTCTCCAGGCTCCGGCTGGACGAGGTGATCGGTATGCCGGTCTGCGCGTCGATCGTCAGCACCTCGCTGGCGCCACCGCTGAACAGGTCCGGTCCGGCGCTCAGGGTCAGTGTGGGATCGCCGTGCGTCGTGGTCTCCTCGACGCTCACGGCGGGGACCGACGACAGCAGGCGCAGCACCCCGGCCCGTACCTGCGGGTCCCCGGCACCGGCCGACAGGGCGTCCATCCCGTTGATCCACAGCCGGTTGCCGACCAGGTTCTCCAGTTCCTGACCGGTGGGCGGGTGCTCGGGCACCTCGTAGCCCTTGAGCCGGTAGATCTCGGCGTCGGCCTTCATCTGCCGGTCCCAGATCTTCTGCCGCTCGGCCTCACTCAGCCCCAGGCCGAACGCGTTGGGCGCGGCATTGACCATTTTCGCGCGGGCGGTGTCCAGGTCGCCGTCCACCGCGTAGAGGGCGGCCTCGACCTCCCGGGCGTAGATCCCGTCCGAGTACTCCTCACCCGCCGAAATGGCCTGGGCGAGCGACGTCTCGTCGCCCCCGGCGTAATAGTCGCCGGCGTCGGTGTAGAGGTTGTAGCTGACCTCGGCGGAGCCGTCACCGATCTTCTGCGAGCGGATGACGAGGGACGCGTCTCCCGACGCGGGTGCGGTGGCGGCGGTGATCCGGGAGGCCAGGGCGACCAGCTGCGACTCGATCACGGGGGACGCGGACGCGCCGGTCACCGGGCCGCCCGGGGTGGTGGGCGAGGAGGTGGACACGACCGCGAACACCACGGCCACCGAGGCCACGAGCGCGCCGAGGCCGGTGACGGCGAACCGCCGAACGCGTCGTGGTCGCCTCAACCGCACGACGGTGCCGGCCGGGACCGACCGGGCCATCTCGTCCCGCAATTTCGCGCGGGCCTGCTCGTGGGCCTGCGGCCGCAGGGGCTCGACCTCCAGTGCCCGGCTCGCCAGATCCATCTCGTCCACGATCACTCGCCGTCCTTCAGGTTCACGGTGTTGAGTTCGGCCAGGAGCGCCGCGACCTGCGGGGAGCGGCGCAGGGTGCCCCGGGCCTGGTGCAGCAGGCGCCGGGCCGTGCCGGCCGGTATCCCGAGCACCCGGGCGGCGTCGGCCGCGGTCAGGTCTTCCCCCGCGACCAGGGTGAGCACCTCCCGCTCGTCGGGTCTCAGCCCGGCCAGGGCCGCGCGCAGGGCGGCCCCGGTGTCGACGCGGGTCTCCACCGCGGGCCAGGGGTCCCAGTGCCCGGCCGGCCCCGGCAGATCCGTCAGGTCCGGCACCAGGTCTTCGGGCGGCAGGGAGCGCCAGTGCTTGCGCACCCGGTTCAGGGCCACCGTGTAGAGCCAGGGCCGCGCGTCGGTGTAGGCCGGGTCGTAGGTGCGGCGGGAGGCGAAGGCCGCCACCCAGACATCACCCAGCAGGTCCTCGGCCGCCGCGGCCCCGACCCGTCGCGACAGGTACCGCCCGATCGCCACCTCGTGCCGGGCGACCAGGTCGACGAAGGCCTCGTCGTCGCCGTTCAGGGACCGGGCGATCAGCTCAGCGTCCGACGCCACGGTTCTCCTGCTCGCGGTCATGGTCTTCACATAGTGCAATAGCCGGGGCCGCGGCGAAGCGTTCAGCCTGGGGCCCTGTGAGCCCGGCCACACCCGGTCGGAGCAGGCTGACCTCAGCCCCGGAGCCGGTCACGCAGGCGGCGGGCGACCTCGCCCATCAGGGCCTCGGCGGCGGGCTGGATGCTTGCCGCCACCCGGGAACCGGTCAGCGCCGCGACCGCGAAGGTCTGCCCGTCGGCGTGCTCGACCACGCCGATCTCGTGCCGCAGGTTCAGCAGGGTCCCGGTCTTGGACGACCAGCGGGTGGCGTCCGCGGCGAAGTCCGGGGTCAGGCGCTGACGCAGCAGGTTGCCGGCCATCAGGTCACGCATCCGGGCGGTGACGGCCGGATCGATGCTCGAGGGACGCCACACCGCCTGTAAGAGGTCGGTGAACGCCCGGGCCGTGCCGGCGTTGGCCCGGCTGACGTCCAGTTGCGGCACCGGATGACCGCGCCCGGCGGTCCCGGCCCCGATCGCCAGTGAATGGGCCAGATGTCCCTCGACGGTCGGGAAACGCTCGAGCGGGGTGTCGGACAGGTCGAGCAACGGGTGGCGCACGGTGATGCCGGACAGGCCGTGGGTGTCCAGGAAAGCGCTCACCGCCGCCGGCGGGGTGAGGCCGAGCAGCACGTCGGAGGCCGTGCCGTCGCTGAGGCAGACGCTCAGGTAGAGCAGGTCGTCCAGGGCGATCGTGGCCGGGTGCCGGAACCGGCTCAGGCCGGTCGGCCCGGGGGTGGTGATCCGGCCGGGCTGCACCTGGACGGTCGCGGCACCGTCGAGTTCACCGGTCCGGATCCGGTCCAGGGTGGCGAGGGCCAGCGGCACCTTGATCAGGGACGCCGCGGGGAACTCCAGGTCGGGCTCGATCCCCAGCTCCGCGCCGGTGTCCAGGTCGCGGACCAGGAACGAGCCGTACAGCCCGCCCTCGTCCAGCAACCGGGTCAGGTCCCGGACCAGTTCGGCGCTCACCGTTCCTCCTGCGCGCCCAGGCACCGGGCGATCAGCGGCCACAGACGCGTGCGCAGGCGCTCGGCGTCGCTGGTGGCGGCCGCGGCGACACCGTAGCCGCGGGTGGGCCGCATCTCGCCGACCGGTCGCCAGAACAGCCCCAGCTCCTCGGCCTGGACCTCCGGGCACAGCAACAGGTCGTCGGAGTCCAGGACCTCGGCCACGGCCGTGGTCAGGCTCGCGGCCACCACCACCTGGGACGGCCGCAGGGCCAGCGCGTCGCGCAGCCGGTTCAGCCGGTCCCGCACGTGCGGCACATCGTCTTCCGGCTGGATCCGCACCACCCGGACACGGGCGGACGCGCGGTTGCGTCCCGGGCGCAGCGACTCCAGGTGAATCACCTCGGTGGCCGGTTCTGCCACACCGGCCAGGCCCAGCGGCACCGACCACGTGCCCTGGTCGGACGGGACGGCGATGAGTGCGGCCCGGGCCCCCAGGGTGCGGGCGAGCTCGGCGCGCCGGGCCGGGCCGGCCGGCACCAGGTCCAGGTGCACACCCTCGTGGCGGGCCTGCGCCTCCAGCCGGGCCAGCCGGGTGACGCTGCAGGTGTCCGGTACCGCCAGCCGTAACGGCTTGCGCCGGGCCAGTTCCGCGTCGTGCTGCATCGTGTCGGCCAGCTGCAGCAGACGCTTGGCCGACGGCAGCAGGTCGGCCCCGAACGGCGTGAGCACCACCCGCCGCGACGATCGCTCGAACAGCGCGTCGCCCAGATGTTTCTCCAGCGCGGCGACGCGCCGGCTGATCACCGACTGCGGCACCCGCAACGCCGAAGCCGCGAGCGTGAAACTGCCCTGCTCGCTGACGCCGACGAAGGCCTGACAGCCGGCGACCACATCCACGCCCTCACCGTATGCCAGATCAGCATGGATCAGCACCTCAACGCATTGGACGGCATGGATGCCCGGGCTCCAGGCTGCTCGTACCGGTCCGGAGCGGACCGTCCGGCCCCAGGAGGAACCCGCGATGACGCGCACGATCACCCGGCCCACGATCGGTACGGCGGCTGTGCTGGCCACGGCCACCCTGCTGCTCGGCTGCACCGCCGGCCCGACCCGGGCCGCCACTGCCTCCGTGACCACCCCGGTCACCGACGCGACCGCCACGTCGACGCAGGCGTCCACCAGTTCGTCCACCACCTCGTCCGCTACCTCGTCCGCTACCTCGTCCGCTACCTCGTCCGCCAAGGCTTTTCGGTCTCTGGAGAAGACGTTCGACGCCGACCTCGGCGTCTACGCGCTCGACACCGGCACCGGCCGCTCGGTGGCCTTCCGGGCCGACCGGCGTTTCGCCTACGCCTCCACCTTCAAGGCCCTGCAGGCCGGTGTCCTGCTCCGGCAGCGCACCGACGCGCACCTGGAGAAGGTCGTCCATTATCAGGAGTCCGACCTGCTGGACTACGCCCCGATCACCCGCGAGCACCTCGAAACCGGCATGACCCTGCGGGAACTGGCCGACGCATCGGTGCGGTACAGCGACAACACCGCGGCCAATCTGCTTTTCGAGGAACTGGGTGGGCCGGCGAAGGTGGACGAGGCCCTGGAACGGATCGGTGACCGCACCACCCACATGGACCGGGTCGAGCCGGACCTGAACGAGGCCACCCCCGGTGACATCCGCGACACCAGCACGCCCCGGGCGCTGGCGAACGACCTGCACGAGTTCGTCCTGGGCGATGCCCTGAACCAGGGCGACCAGGCCGCCCTGACCGATCTGCTACGACGTAACACCACCGGGGACAAGCTGATCCGGGCCGGTGTCCCGGAGGGCTGGACGGTCGGCGACAAGACCGGATCGGGCAGTTACGGCACCCGCAACGACATCGCCGTGGTGTGGCCCACCGATGCCGACCCGATCGTCATCGCCGTGCTGTCCACCCGCGACGAGCAGGACGCCACCTCCGACGACGCCCTGATCGCCCGGGCCACGGAGGTGGTGATCGAGCAGCTCGGCTGAGGTCTCGTCACGGCTTCAGGATGCCCGCGATCGCGCTCTCCAGATCGGCGCCCAGCGAGGCCGACCCGATGCGGTTCAGGTGGTTGTAGTCGTAGTACGCCAACTGGCCGTCCACGAGCGGGCTGCACGTGGTGCCGTCGCAGAATCGGCTCCACGGGTCGTACACCGCCACTCCCGGAATACTGCTGACCGTAGCGAATTCCGCGTCCCGGGCCGCTGCCTGGTAGGAGAGCACCCCGCTCTGGCTGCGTCCGCAGGTCCAGGTCGCCAGACCGCCCCGGCACACGCCCTGTTCGTGCATGGCCTCGGTGGCGAAGCTCGGCACGTCCATCACGTAGAGCACCGGCACACCGGCCTGCGTCAGCTCTTCCAGGGCCGGCCTCAGCGGCTCCGGCCAGGTCTGGTCGTTCCGGTACCGGTGCAGCGCCCAGGAGGAGACCACCACCAGCGACGGCGGGTCGTCACCGGACACCGCCCGGTCGAGCTGGTCGGAGGCCATGGCGGCACAGTCGAACTCGTGGTTCGCCGCCGCCGTACGGCTGAACACGCAGCTCGCTCCGGTGGCGTACTGCGTGCTGAGGCCGAGGCGGCGATCGGCCTCGATCAGCCCGGTGGACAGGGCGTCGGCGTGCGAGTCACCGGCGAGCATCACCCACCCCCGGTCGGCGGGGACGACGTCGGTGCACCTCGTCAGTTCGGCCGCGTCGTAGGCGCGATCGTGGATCAGGCAGTTCTTCTCGCGTCCGTAGGTCGGCAGGTCGCGCTGCTGGGCGTAGCCGGCCGCGTCGGGGATGCCCTGGGCGCCCGCGGCCGGGGCGGTGACGGCGATCAGCACCACGACCGCGGCGGAGACCGCGCCCCCCAGGTACACCCGGGGCAGGGCGAACCGGCCGTGCCGCAGCGGCTGCTCGACGTAGCGGTAGCTCAGGACGGCCAGGAGCAACGAGACCAGCACCGCGACCAGGGTCACGGTCGGCGGCGGGTCGGGCCACAACACCGCGGCGAACACGATCATCGGCCAGTGCCAGAGGTAGATGCTGTAGGAGAGGTCGCCGGTCACGCGCAGCGGCGTCGAGGCCAGCAGCCGGGTGATGCGGTTGCGCCCGATCGTCCCGGCCAGGATGAGCAGAACGGTCGCCAGCACCGGGAGCAGGGCCGCCGTCCCCGGCCAGGGGGTGGTCCGGTCGACGGTCAGATGGAGGACGAGGAGGGTCACCAGTCCGGCTGCGCCCAGTCCGGTGGGCGCCCACCGGGATGGGCGGGGATGCGCTGTGCGCCGGGAGGTCACCCAGAGGGCGAGCACCGCCCCGGCACCGAACTCCCAGACCCGGGTCGGCGCCGTGTAGAAGGCGAGGTCGGCCGCCGGATGGCCGCCGATCCGCCCGTCGACGAACGACCACCACACCGACAGCGCGAAACTCGCCGCACTGATCAGGCTGATCAGGCAGAGGGCCAGGATCCGCCGCCGGGCCCCGGCCAGTTTCCCCACGGCCACCAGCAGGAGCGGGAAGACCAGGTAGAACTGCTCCTCCACGCTCAGCGACCAGACGTGCAGCAGCGGGTTGGTCTCGGCCGCGGCCGCGAAGTAGTCGCCGCTCGTGCCGAGGATCTGCAGGTTCCCGACCAGCAGAACAGCGGCCAGGGCAGTGGACGCGGTGGCCGGCTGCGCGTCCAGCGGTGACTGGAACAGCAGCGACAGCAGGACGACGACCAGCAGCATCACGACCATCGCGGGCAGCAGCCGACGCACACGCCGGGCGTAGAACGCGGAGAAGGAGAAGCGGCCACGCTCTCCCATCCTCTGGATCTGGCCGGTGATGACGAATCCGGAGATCACGAAGAACACGTCCACCCCGGCGAACCCGGCGGGCAGGGGCAGGCCGGCGTGGTAGAGCACCACGAAGATCACGGCGACTGCCCGTAACCCCTGGATGTCGCTTCTTTTCGCGTCGGTCCCGGTGAACATCCCTTCCCCGGGCCGGTTCTGCTGCTCGATCGTGGTGGTCAGGCTGGAACTCACGGCTGGCGTCGCTCGCCTTCTTCGGTACGGGCCCCCTTTCTGAAGATCCTCACCGAATGCCCCGAACGTGCCAGCGCAGGCGTCACCCGTCGACCGGCCACGCCCTTCACCCCTCCATGCGTGTTCATGCGTGATCATGCAGAAACGGGGAAGGTTCGCATGATCACGAACACGAAGGTGATCGCCGCACCCGATGACGACCGGGGTGGGCAGGTGGCGGTTGCCGGCCGTCGTGGTTGCTCGGCCATGATGGTGCGGGTGAGCGCACCCGAGCCGACGCTGAGCACGCAACCTTCCGTGACCGGATCGGCCGTGGGCCGGTGGGTCGCCGGATGGGTCGCGCTGATCGGACTGACGCTGCTGGTCACCGCGGGGGCGACCAAGGGCCTGGACCGGTCCACGCTGGGCTGGTTCACCGTGCTCGACCGGCCCGGGGCCGTGCACCTGGCCTGGCGCACCTTCGTGATGGGCGGGCAGTTCTGGCTGGTGGGCACCGCCGTGGTCGTGGTCGCGGCGGCGCGCTCCTGGCAGTGGCGCTCGTGGCGCCCGTTCCTGGTCGGCACGGTGGCCGTCGTCTGCCTCGACGTCCTGCTCCTGACCTCCAAACCGCTCATCGGGCGCACGTCCCCGCACAGCGGCCTGAACGAGGTGCTGGCCGGGGGCAGCTCCTACCCCTCCGGGCACACCGCGAACGCCACCATGTGCCTGGCGTTACTGGCCGTCCTGCTCACCAGCACGCACCGGTTCCGGGCGCTCGTGATCGCCGCCCTGATCGCGGCCGGCGTCGGCATCTGCAATCTCGTGCTCGGCTACCACTGGCTCAGCGAGGTGGTGGCCGGCTGGATGCTGGGCGCGCTCGTCGTCACCGCGGCCGCCTCCCGGCTTCAGCGGCCGCCGGCCAGCGGCTCCCGCAGCGCCCGGGCGTAACGCCGGCGGTAGACCCGCTGGGCCACCAGGGCGGCCGGGAACAGCAGGCGCCACCCGCCGTGGGTGCTCCTGCCGCTCTGGTTCTCGGGACTGCCACCGGTTCGACGAGGCCCCGGCCGAGCTGGTGCCGGGTGACCGGCTGTTCCGGTTCCGTGGCTGAGATCGACTATCCGAGCCACGTTCGGCGGCTTCTTCGGGCCTCGAAAGGTCACAAATCAGGCACCGTTCAACGTTGGGGCTCTTCGTGACGCATACTTAGATGTGAATCTTCGCCCTCCGCCTGCACGACGCGTCCTCCCCGGCAGCCCTTTCGCACGGCCTGCCCGGGTGCCGACCGCCTCCGAACATCTGGAGGACGGCGATCGCATCACCCACGACCGCTACGGTCTCGGGACGGTGGTGCGGATTCTCGACGACTACGAGGTAATCGTCGACTTCAAGCACGATCCGGACGGCACCACCCGGACCGTCTCCCATGTGAAACTCACCAAGTTGTAGCTTCCGCGGTGTGGGCGAGTCGTGATCGGCGACACGCCCACACCGGAAGATCTCCACGAGTGGCTCCGGTCGGTCCTGTCATTCCTGACCGGCGTCGTCCGCCTCCAGGGTCAGGCTCGCGGCCAGCTCAGCCAGCTCCGGTCGCCACTGACCCGCCTCGACGAGGTCCAGGTAGCTGGTGGACAGGTAGATCCCCAGCACCCCCTCGTCCACGACCACCCGCCACACGTAGACCTCGTGTTCCTGCACCAGCTCGTACTCCGCGTTCACCGGGGCCCGGTACCGCTGGATGAGATGGGTGGCGGGGCCGACAGCGGTCTCGACCGTCTCCTCCAGGGCCGGCCGTTCCAGCATCTCCACCGGCAGCCGGAGCTCCTCCAGCAGTTCCTCCAGCGTCACGCCGTCGACGAATCCGTCGGCCCGGACGGTCACGCTGCACACCGCGGGCTCGTCGGCCTCGGGCAGGAGGAACAGCACCATGAGCGGCCGGACCTCATCGTGCCGGGCCGACTCCAGCGCCGGCACCAGTACCTCGGCCAGTAGCTGCGCCTGATCCCCCGGCAGGTCGACCTGCTCCTGCGCGGCCCGGTCGAGAATCGTGGCACGCGCCCACTCCAGCGGGTCGGCGTCCAGGTCGGCGAGCACCCACACGGGTGAGTGATCGATCAGCACCATGGTCATGTCAGGCCTCCCGGAAGCGCAGCGACCCGGCGATCGCCTCGAACAAAATCGTCATCGAGGAAGCAATCTCCTCCATCGGTGTGCGGAACGTCAGCAGCAGGATCTGCGAACGGTCCGGGAACGGCACGTAGACGTCCAGCCCGGTGAAGGTCACCTCGAACGGGGCGGCACCCTCCTGCGGCGACCGGAACCGTTTCGGCTCGCTGCGGCGTACCGCCGGCACCGCGACGTCCCCCACCGTCACCGTGGCCGGCTCGCTGCCGGGTGCGTTCGCCAGGACCCGGGCCAGGATCTCCGCGTCCACATCGGCCGGCATCGTCTCCGGGATCACCGTCACCAGGCAGCTCGCGGCCAGCGGCAGGCCCCGGCGTACCTCGGTCAGCAGGTAGAACTCGTGACCGCCACCCTCGAAGGCGTCATCGGCCAGCATCAGCAGTTCTCGCGCCAGCGCCCGGCGCAGCTCCGGCCCCTGGTCCCGGGACACGGTGGCGAAGGCTCGCTCCACCAGGGCCGACACCTGCTCACGGCGGTCGGTGGGCAGCCGGATCCGCGACCAGCTGTCCGGCAGCAGCAGCGACCAGCCGGCCGACGGCCAGGTCGTCACGTCGTTGTCCTGGCTCACTGCGTCGCGTACCTGCCC
This sequence comes from Kineosporia sp. NBRC 101731, assembly GCF_030269305.1. NCBI lineage: Bacteria > Bacillati > Actinomycetota > Actinomycetes > Kineosporiales > Kineosporiaceae > Kineosporia > Kineosporia sp. NBRC 101731. The sequence goes on along the minus strand of NZ_BSTC01000007.1, from coordinate 251,159 downwards.
CACGTGAAGTACTTCTTGATCTCGAACTTCTTGTCGATGAGCTCCACCGCGGCCGGGAGCTTGTTCCCCACGGCGGCGATGCCGTCGGACCGCTTCTTCACCTTCAGCGCGTCCTCGGCCACCTCCACCGCCTTCTGCACCGAGGCCGAGCCGGGGGCCAGCCCGGCCAGGGCCTTGACCTTGTCGGCCGCGAGCGCGACCTCCGAGTCCATACCCAGCAGCTTGCCCACGCGGGTGTCCGCGAACTTCAGCAGTCCGGCCGAGCCCTCGGCCTGGGTCATGACGCCCTTGACCAGGTCGTCGGCGCCCTCGTCGGCCATCTCGTACACGGTTCGGCGGGCGGTCTGCCAGATCTCGGGCCCCAGGCGGGTGCCGGTACGGACCGCCTGCTCGCCGAGATCGCGCAGGCCGGCGGCGCCCTCCTTGACCAGTCCTTCGGCGGCGGCGGTGCGGGCCGCGCCCTTGAGGCCCTGACTCGCGGCCTTGACCCCGGCGGTGGCGTACCTGCCGTAGCCGAAGGTCGCCAGCGCGATGGCATCCATGCCGACGTCCAGCCAGGATCCGTCGCCGGACAGGGCCAGCATCACGTTGAACACGAAGCTGACCGCGGTCGCGACGGCCGCGAGGGCGAAGAACGCCGGTGCGGCGACGTTGAGGATCGGGATGACGGCGCAGATCGTGCCGATCACCGTGAGGAGCGTGGAGATCCGCCCGGCCCACTTGGTGATGTCCTGGAAGAGCTTGGCGTTGTCGTGCACCCACTGGGTGAAGGAGTTCCAGGTCTGGCCCGACCAGTTCTTGACCTTGTCCCACCAACTGTCGCGCAGGCCGTCGTCGCTGATGGCGTCGCGCACGCGGGAGGCGGCGCGGCGGCCGGCCGTGTTCTTCTGGTCGACGGCCCGGTGCATGCGGTTCCTCGGGCCGGTGAGGGTGTCGGAATCATCGACGTCAAGGGACGAGGATTGCGGGGTCCCGGCCGCGGTCGCCTTGGCCTTCTCCTCCGCCTCGGCCTGCTTGGCTTCTCGCAGGGCGGCGTCGGCCTCCTGCTGGGCGGCGGCCAGTTCGGTGGCGTAGGTGCTCAGGGCGTCGCCGACGCCCTGGTAGCGGCCCTTGGCCTTGGTGAGCTGCCCGGCGACGTCCGAGGCGGTGGACGCGAACGCGCGGCCCCCGATGGCGTCCCAGCCCTCGGCGTGGGCCAGCCGGTTCAGGGCCGCCGCCTGCTGCTCGAGCTCGGCGGCGAAGTCGCGGTAGCGCCGGGCGACGACCTGGATCTCGCCCTGGTCACCCGGGACCGGGTCGGAGTCGGTCAGGGGTGCCCAGTCCAGCGGCCGGCTCACTTCCCGCCCTGCCCCTCGGGGATCGTCACCGCTTCGGTGAGCTGGAGGTCCAGCTCCCGGTAGGCGGTGACCGCCTTGGCGACGAAGCCGTGGGCCCCCTCGACGGCGGTGATCAGGTTCTCCCGGTGCACGCGCCAGTTGTCCGAGAACTCCCCCAGCGCCGAGGCCAGGTCGGCGTGGGCCACGACCCGGCCGTCCTGGTCGGCAGCCGACCGGGAGTTCTTCAGCTCGCCCGCCACCTGGCCCAGTCGCGTGGCCGTCATCTGCAGCACGTCGAGCTCGATCTTCACATGGTCCGTCACAGCCACCCCAGCCACTTTCAACCGCTCCCCCGGCCCTGATCACGCAGAACCGCCGGGCGCCACCCTACAGATCGGCCCGGAGCTGGGGGCAGCGCACCAGAGATGATGCACAGCAGGTAATTACGATGGCACGTTCCGTGTGCTGCCGGCGTTCTGCCCGCGGGACCGGGCGCGACACCCGGCCATCGTGGCCCTGCGCACACCGATCACGATCGGGACGGCACGAAACAAAGATTTGAGCTTCGGATTTCAGTGCCATAACCGTTGGGGTTTGACACGCAAATTCGGCGACTTTAATCTCGGCGACGACCCTGGAGCGAAGAACGGACCGCGCTGGAATTCACAGGGAATCCATACCGAAACCAGGCGTCAAGCAAGCATTATCCCGAACCTAAATACCTCGCCGAACTCGTGAACCGGGCCGACCTTCGGTTTTCCTGACTTCTGCGTCTGGTCAGCAGGAAGGCCCGCCACACCCATGAAGCTCTCCCGCAATCCCGGCAGCCGGCGCAAGCTGCGCCTCGTCCCGGTCGTCTCGGTCACCGCTGCTCTCCTGGCCGGTGGCGCCACGGCCTACGCCGTGAACCCGTCGACGAAGTCCACCGTGACCGCCGCGGCGACCGGCACCACGTACTACGTGGCCCCGGGCGGCAGCGACAGTGCCGCCGGTACCGCGGCGGCCCCGTTCAAGACGATCGCCAAGGCCCAGTCGGTGCTCACGGCCGGTGACACCGCCTACTTCCGGGCGGGCACCTACAAGTACACCGCGGCGACCAAGGCCTGCTCCAGCCAGACCGCCCTGGTGGACGGGATCACGCTGAACAAGAGCGGCAGCTCGGGCAAGACCATCAACTACCTGGCCTACCCGGGCGAGACACCGGTCTTCAGCTTCTCCGGGATGAAGGACGACTGCCGGATCAAGGGCTTCAACGTCACCGGCAGCTACATCCGTCTCAAGGGGCTGGAGATCACCGGGGTTCCCCAGAACAACAACCTGAACCACGAGTCGTGGGGCGTCTACATCACCGGTAGCAACAACACGTTCGAGCAGCTGAACCTGCACCACCACATGGGCCCCGGACTGTTCATCAAGGACGGCAGCGGGAACCTGGTGCTCAACAGCGACTCCCACGACAACTACGACCTGCACACCTCGAACGGGGCCGGCGAGAGCGCCGACGGCTTCGGCGCCCACGTGCCCGCGGGCAAGACGGGCAACGTCTTTCGCGGCGACCGGGCCTGGTCGAACTCGGACGACGGCTTCGACCTGATCAACGCCTTCTCCCCGGTCCTCATCGAGAACTCGTGGGCCTGGAGCAACGGTTTCATCCCCGGCACCACGACGGCCGCGGGTAACGGCAGCGGCATCAAGGCCGGCGGCTACGGCGGTGTCTACTCGGCGAGCGCCGCGAAGCACACCGTGCGGTACTCGGTGGCCTTCAACAACCGCTCCGCCGGCTTCTACGCCAACCACCACCCGGTCGCACTCGACTTCTACCACAACACCAGCTTCTCCAATCACCCCGACTACAACATGCTGGGCATCACCTCCTCCGGTGCCGCGGTGGGCCTGGGCAACCTGCACGACAACATCGCCTACGGCGGCACCCTGCTGAGCAACATGACCGGCACCACGCAGAAGAACAACTCCTGGAACCTCTCGACCTCCCTGGCGGGCAAGGACTTCCAGAGTCTCGCCACCACCGGCTGGGCCACGGCGCGGCAGTCCGACGGCAGCCTGCCGGTGCTGGCCAGCCTGCACCTCGCCACCACCAGCCCGCTGTACGGCAAGGCCAGCGACGCGAGCACGGCCACGACCAAGAACATCGGCGCCTTCTGACGCCGATGTAGATCCGCCGACATAGGCCCTTTCAGCGCTCCCGTACCAGCAGTACGCCGGCTGGTGCGGGAGCGCTGCGTTCTGCCGCAGATGTGATATCCAGGAACAGCCATGGTGTGGAAGACCCCGCACCCGTCCGGAACCGCTGCGACGCCCACGACGCCAGAGGGGTCATCTCCGTTGTACGAACTTCTTTACGTCAGCCAGGCCGTGGTGGATCTCACCGAGGCCGAGATGGAAGCGTTCCTGGGCCGCAGCCGGGAGAGGAACGCACAGGCCGACATCACCGGGATCCTCCTGCACATCCACGACGAACCCGTCGGTGACGAGCCGTTCCGGGCCGCGTTCTTCGTGCAGTTGCTGGAGGGGCCGCAGGAGGCGGTGGAGCAGACGTACGAGCGCATCCGGGCCGACATGCTCCACACCGATCTGACGGTCGTGCACCGCGGCCGGCGGGAGAGCCGTTCGTTCGCGGAATGGCGTATGCATCTGACCCGGATGACCTCGGACGCGGCACTGGCCCTGATCGCCCGCGAATCCCGGCCGGCGTCCGGGCCACCGCTGCGCAGCGACACCCCGGCCGCCACCTTCGCACTGCTCAAAGACCCTCTCATCGCGCGGGCCCTGCTGGTGGTCGTCACCGACCAGTCGCACTGAACGAGCTGATTCCGCTCAGCTCATCCGATCCACCCCGAACGCCGGCACGAAGCCGACCGTGGCGATCAGGTCGCCGGTGGCCTCGGCCTCGTCGACCAGGTCGCCTCGGCTGGTCAGGTCACCTCGGAAGCGGCCAGAACAACCGGTGCGACGTGCCTTTCGCCACCGCCGGATCCCCGGCCCGACCGGGTGCGGGTGCGGGTGCGGGTGCACCAGGCGAACGTCAGCACCGCCGCCACGGTGAAACCGGCCATCACCACGGCCATCGGGACTGCGCTGCGCGATCCCCCGATCCCGACCAGCGGGGCGGCCAGGCCTCCGAGGAGGAACTGGGCGCAGCCGAGCAGGGCCGCGGCCGCACCGGCGCTCGCTCCGTGGTGTTCCAGGGCCAGCGCCGGGACGTTGGGCAGGACCAGCCCCACCCCGGCCACCATCAGGAACAGGGCGACGAGGGTCGGCCACACCCCGGCTCCCGCGAGCGCGACCACGAGTGTCAGGGCCGAACCGGTGAACGAGAGGACGACGCCCGCACCCAGCAGGGTGTGGGCACCGAATCGTCGCACCAGAGCCCCGCCGATCTGGGCCGCGGCCATGATCCCGGCCCCGTTGACGGCGAACACCACGCTGTACTGCTGTACCGACAGGCCGTGCAGCTGTTGCAGCACAAAGGGCGATCCGGCGATGTAGGCGAACATCGCCGCGAAGACCAGCGCATTCGTCAGCGTGTACCCCATCAGGACGGGGTCTTTCAGCAGGCGGCGGTACACCTTCCCGATATCGCGCGCCCCGGCGTGGCTGCGCCGTGAGGCCGGGTGGCTCTCCGGCAGGCGCAGCGCACCGGCCAGCACCAGGGCGCTGAGACCGCCCAGCCCGATGAAGATCTCCCTCCAGCCGGACACCTCGAGGACGAGGCCGCCGGCCAGCGGGGCGAGCACCGGGGCCAGTCCGGTGACCGACAGCATCAGGGAGAAGTAGGCCGCGGCCTGGCCTCCGTTGTACCGGTCGCGGACGTAGGCATAGGCGATGACGACCGCGAAGGCACCACCGATCCCCTGGACGGCCCGCAGCACCACCAGCAGGGCGACCGTGGGGGCGGCCGCACACAGCAACCCGGCCAGGGTGTAGAGCGCGAGCCCGAACAGCAGCGGGCCGCGCCGGCCCCGGGCGTCGCTCAGCGGACCAGCCAGTAACTGGCCGGCGGCCAGCCCGACCAGGCAGGCCGTGACGGTCAGCTGCACCGCGGAGGCCGATGCCCCCAGATCGCCGGCCAGGTCGGGCAATCCGGGTACGTAGACGTCGGTGGACAGCGGCCCGAGGGCGACGCACGCGGCCAGGACCACCAGGACGAGCACCCGTCGCCGGCGGCTCTCCGTCACTGTTCCCCCAGGGGGAGCGCTTTCTGCCCGTCGAGCAGATCGGCCAGCCCGGTGGGCGCGCGACCGGTCAGATCGGCGACCACCGGGGTGATCGCGGACAGGTATCCCCCGCGGGTGGCCGCCCCGAACGTGGCCAGCAGGTGCGCGACCGGATCGGGCAGACCGGCCGAGCGCAGGGCATCGGCGTAGGCGTCGTCGTCCAGGTGCACCACCTCCACCTCCCGGCCGCTGCGCCGGGTCGCCAGGGCGGCCAGGTCGTCGGCGGTCAGGGCCTGCGGCCCGGTCACGTCGTAGGCCCGGTTCTCGTGCCGTGTCGATCGAGACCAGCAGCAGACGCTCGACGCCCCGGAAGGCCGCATCGAGCGAGGCCGGGTCGTTGAAGTCGGCGTACCGGACGTCGGCGCCCCGGTCGGCGAGATCGCTCAGGGCGTCCGGCCTGCGGGTGGTCAGGGACGACCCGCCCCGGTTCGGTGTGGTGGAGGAGGTACTCGGCGGCGGCCCGTCCGAAGGCGCCGGAGGCACCGGTGATCGCGAGGCTCATGACATCCAATCTGTAATCATCATGATTGCAATTAACCGTAGCCATGATGATTGCGAAATGGCAAGATGGGGCCATGGCCCGATCCACCAACACCCAGTTCGCCGTCGCGGTCCACGTGCTGACCTATCTGGCCGGGCGTACCGACGGCGCGCCCGTCAACTCCGCGGAGCTCTCCGGCTCCACCCGGGTCAACGCCGTCTACGTCCGGCGCGTCCTGGGCCCGCTGCGAGCAGCCGGGTTCGTTCGCTCGCAACCCGGGGTGAACGGCGGCTGGGAACTCGTGGTGCCACCGGAATCCATTCCCCTGAGCCGCGTCTGGAGCCTCCTGCAGGGCGACGACCCGGTTCTGGGTCTGCACGGCCCCGATCCGACGTGTGCCGTCGGGCGCGGCGTGCAGAAGGCCCTCGCCCAGCTCGACCACGGCGTGGCCGATGCCCTGGCCTCCCATCTGGGCCGGTTCACCGTCGCCGACGTGCTGGCCGGGAACGTGGGTCAACCGACCACCGCTTCCAGCAGTCTCTGAACCTCTTTTACCGCAACGCATTTCGTCCACCGTCGAGAACGTTCACCTACCCCTGGGCGCGAGTCTTACTCCCCCCGCCCGCAAATCAGCGTCTCGATTACTCGGGACCGCTTCTGCCCGTGCGAATCTTTCTCCGGCCGGCAACGCCGATATGGGGAGATCAGATGCATTCACGGACAGGAACGCTGGAAAGGCGGCCGGTTCTGGGTTCACCCAGGACTGCCGCAGGGGTCGGTTTCGAGCGCGTCGGCGTGGTCGGATCCGGGACCATGGGTAGCGGCATCTGCGAACTCCTTGCCCTGCAGGGAGTCTCGGTGACCCTCGCGGTCTCCCGGGAGTCCTCGGTGCGGTCCGCCCCGCAGCGGCTGGGTGCCACCCTGGAGCGCCGGGTGGCCAAGGGAACGATCACCGCCGCCCAGCGGGACGCGGCTCTGGACCGGATCCACGTGACCGGGGACCTGTCACTCCTGGCCGACCGCCAGCTCGTCATCGAGGCGATACCCGAGGACAAGGCCCTCAAGCTGAAGCTCTTCGCCGAGCTCGACGCCGTGCTCGGCCCCGACGCCGTCCTGGCCTCGACCACCTCGGCCATCAGCGTGACCCAGCTCGCCGCGGCGACCAACCGCCCGGAGCAGGTCATCGGCGTGCACTTCTTCAACCCGGTGGTGGCGCTGCCACTGGTCGAGATCATCCCGACGCTGTTCACCACCGACGACGTGACCGACCGGGTCGAGGCCTTCGTCGGCCAGACCCTCGGCAAGCAGGCCATCCAGGTCTCCGACCGCAGCGGCTTCGTCGTCAATGCCCTCCTGATCCCGTACCTCCTGGCCGCCGTGCGGATGGTGGAGAACGGTTTCGTGACCGCCGAACTCGTCGACCGGGCCATGGAACTGGGCTGCAACCATCCCGTCGGCCCGCTGCGGCTCGCGGACCTCGTCGGCCTGGACGTCGTCGTCGCGATCGCCCGGGCCCTCTTCGACGAGTTCAAGGAACCGCTCTACGCCCCGCCTCCCACGCTGCTGCGCATGGTCGAGTCGGGGATCCTCGGCCGCAAGACCGGTCGCGGCTTCTACACCTATTCCTGATCACTTCTTTCCTGATCACCGTCACAAGGGGAAAACTCCGTGCACACGTACATGAACATCGCGAAGTCGGCCCGCATCAGCGACGACTTCTGGAACGTCACCGATCAGGCCGGCATGTTCGACCTGGTCGTCGCGGGACTGGGCGACGGCCGGCACCGTCGCCTGAGTGACGGTCACGAGTTCGTCAACATGTCCTCCTACTCCTACCTGGGCCTCGACACCCACCCGCAGATCGTCCAGGCCGCCGCCGACGGGGTGCTGGCCGAGGGTTCCCTGAACACCTCGACCTCGCGGATGCGGATCCGGTTCGGCTCGCTGCGGGCCGCCGAGGACGAGCTGTCCGACCTGTTCGGCGTGACCGCGGTGACGACCGCGTCGTGCGCCGTCGCGTCCTGGGTCACCCTGCCGCTGATCGCATCCGGTCTCTTCACCGAGAACATCGCCCCACTGATGGTGTTCGACAAGAACGCACACTTCTGCCTGAACGCCATGAAGGCCTCCGTGGCCGACGAGGCCGAGGTGGTGACGATCGCGCACAACGACGTCGAGGCGCTCGAGGAGCTGTGCCGCACCCACCCCCGGGTCGCCTACGTCGCCGACGGCGTCTACAGCACCGGGGGCCGGGCGCCGATCCCCGAGCTCCTTCGCCTGCAGGAACGCTACGGTCTGTTCCTGGTGTTCGACGAGGCCCACTCGATCTCGACGCTCGGTACCAACGGCCGCGGGGCCGTCCTGGAGGAACTGGGCCAGATCAACGACCGCACCGTGGTCATCACCTCGCTGAACAAGGGTTTCGGGGCCTCCGGCGGAGCGATCTTCCTCGGCCCGACCGGATCCCAGGCCCGGTACGACACCGCGATCCGCAACGGTCCGCTGATGTGGTCGCAGCGCATCAACACGGCCGGCCTGGGTGCGGTCATCGCCTCGGCCCAGTTGCACCGCACCGACGAGCTGGCCCAGCTGCAGCGACGTCTCCAGGCCAACGTCGACCTCTTCGACAGCATGGTCCAGACCGACCTGAGCGGCGACGGCCTGCCCATCCGGTTCGTCCAGGTCGGCTCGGAGACCGCGACCGTCAACCTGGCCGCCGCGCTGCTCGACCGTGGCTACTACGCCTCGCCGATCTTCTTCCCGATCATCGGGCGGGGCCGGGCCGGACTGCGCCTGATGCTGCGGGCGAACATGAGCGCCGCGCAGATCGAAGAGTTCGCCAACCTGCTGAAAGAGCTCAACGTGCCCGCTGAACAGCCGGCCTGACGGGACGACCGATGACCACGCTGGACACCCATATCGACACCGGCTCGGCGAGGTTCCGGCGCAACGCCGACGCCTTCGAGCAGCAACGCCGCGTCATTGCCGGCGCCCGCGCGGCGGCCGTGGCCGGGGGCGACGACCGCTCACAGGCCCGGCACACCGGCCGTGGCAAGCTGACCGCCCGGCAGCGGATCAGCCGGCTCCTCGACCCGGGCACACCGTTCCTGGAGGTCGGTCAGCTGGTCGCGCACGACGTCTACGACCAGGCCGTGCCGTCGGCGGCCCTGGTCACCGGGATCGGGGTGGTCTGCGGCCGGCCGACCATGGTGATCGCCAACGACGCCACGGTCAAGGGCGGCACCTACTTCCCCCTCGGGGTCCGTAAACATCTGCGGGCCCAGGACATTGCCCGGGAGAACGGCCTGGCGTGCATCTACCTGGTCGACTCCGGCGGGGTCTACCTGCCGCTGCAGGAAGACCTGTTCCCGGACGAGCACCACCTGGGCCGGATGTTCCGCAACATCGCCGAGATGTCGGCGATGGGACTGCCCCAGATCGCGGCCGTGATGGGCTCGTGCACGGCCGGCGGCGCCTACGTGCCGGCCATGTGTGACGAGACGGTGATCGTGCGCGGTACCGGCACGGTGTTCCTCGGCGGCCCGGCCCTGGTCCGGGCCGCGACGGGAGAGGTGGTCGACGCGCAGACGCTCGGCGGCGCCGACCTGCACACCCGGGTCACCGGCGTCGCCGATCACCTCGCCGAGAACGACGACCACGCCCTGGAACTGGTGCGGGAGATCGCCGCCCGCACCGGTTCCCCGACGACGACGGCCCCACCGCGTCCACCCCGTCCACCTCTGTACGACCCGGCGGAACTGCCCGGCATCATCAGCGCCGGCCTGCGTGAGCAGATCCCGGCCCGGGAGATACTGGCCCGGCTGCTGGACGGCAGCGAGTTCTCCGAGTACCGCAGCCGCTTCGGCCCCACCATGGTCTGCGGCACGGGTGACATCGGCGGCTACCCGGTCGGGATTCTGATCAACGACGGTGTCCTCTTCCCCGAGAGCGCCCAGAAAGCCGCCAACTTCATCGAGATCTGTGCCCAGCGGGACATCCCCCTGCTGTTCCTGCACAACATCAACGGGTTCATGGTGGGGGCCGAGTACGAGGCCGCCGGCATCACCAAGCACGGTGCGAAACTCGTCAACGCCGTCTCCTGCGCCCGGGTCCCGAAATTCAGTCTCGTCATCGGCGGCAGTTTCGGCGCCGGGAACTTCGCCATGTGCGGCCGTTCGATGGGCCCGACGCTGATGGCCATGTGGCCGAGCGCTAAATCCACCGTGGTGGGGGCCGAGCAGACGGCCTCGGTGATGGCCCAGATCCGCGGCGATCAGCTGGCCAAGGAGGGACGAAGCCTGTCGGCCGAGGAGGAGGAGGCCATCAAGCGGCCGATTCTCGACTCCTACGAGAAGCAGTCACAGCCTCTGTACTTCGCCGCCCGCCTCTGGGTCGACGCCGTCGTCGACCCGGTCGACACCCGCAGCTGGCTCACCGTGTGCCTGGCCCTGGCCGCCGGCGCACCCAAGCAGGAGACCCGTTTCGGTGTCTTCAGGATGTGATGACGATGCTGAAACGCGTTCTGATCGCCAACCGTGGGGAGATCGCCCGGCGGGTCGCCCGTACCTGCCGCCGGCTGGGCGTGGAGTACGTGGCGGTGCACTCCGACGCCGACGCCACGGCCGCACACCTGACCGGGGCCGTCGACGTGGTCCGGATCGGGCCCGGGCCGGCCACCGACAGCTACCTGAGCATCCCGCGGCTGGTGGAGGCGGCGCTCGCGACCGGCTGCGACAGCGTTCATCCCGGTTACGGGTTCCTCTCGGAGAACCCTGATTTCGCGGCCGCCGTGACCGACGCGGGCCTGGTCTACATCGGCCCCGGCCCGGACACGATCTGCGCGATGGGCGACAAGGCCACGGCCCGTGCCCTGATGGGGCAGGCCGGGGTCCCGATCCTTCCCGGATCACCGCTGGCCACCGAGTCGCCGGAGGTCCTGGCGGCCGACGCCGGGCGGATCGGGTACCCGGTGATCCTCAAGCCCGTGGCCGGCGGTGGGGGCAAGGGGATGCGGGTGGTCACCGAGCCCGGGGAACTGGCCGCGGCCGTCGCCGAATCGGTCCGGCTCGCCCGCAGCAGCTTCGGTGACGGACGGCTCCTGGCCGAGCGCTACGTCTCCCGGCCCCGCCACATCGAGGTCCAGGTGTTCGGTGACACCTTCGGCCACGTGGTGCACCTGTACGAGCGTGAGTGTTCCCTGCAGCGACGTCACCAGAAGATCGTCGAGGAGGCGCCCGCCGCCGATCTGCCCGCGAGCGTGCGCGACACCCTCCTGGCCGCGGCCGTACGGGGGGCGGCGTCGATCGGATACGTCAATGCCGGCACCTTCGAGTTCATCCTCGACCCGGACGGCCACTTCTACTTCCTGGAGGCCAACACCCGCCTGCAGGTGGAACATCCGGTCACCGAGGAGATCACCGGGGTAGACCTGGTCGAGTGGCAGCTGCGGGTCGCCGCGGGCGAGCCGCTGCCGCTGACCCAGGACCGGATCGGTGTCACCGGTCACGCCATCGAGTGCCGGGTGTATGCCGAGGACCCCGACGCCGGATTCCAGCCCGCCCCCGGCACGGCCCGGGTGGTGCGCTGGCCCGGGAAGATCCGGGTGGAGGCGGCCTTCGACCGGACCGGGGTGGTGTCGTCGTTCTACGACCCGATGATCGCCAAACTCATCGCCCGGGGCCCGGACCGGTCCTCCGCCCTGCGCCGGCTCCGGCAGGCGGTCCGCGACACCCGGGTCGTCGGGCTGACGACCAACCTGGGGTTCGTGGGCGAGTTGCTGGATCACCCCCGGGTGGTGGCGGGCCTGGTCGACACCCATCTGGTCGACGCGATCGACCAGTTCACCCGGAGCCGGACCGCGACGGCCGCCGCCTGCGTGGCGGCCGTCCAGGCCACCTCCGGCGGCGACCTCGCCACGTCACCGTGGAACGGGTCCGTCGGGCCGCTCGACCGCCAGGACCTCGACCCGGCCGCGCCCCTGGGCCGCGTCGTCACCGTGGAGGGCCACGACACCCACACCCCGGCGAACATCGTCCGCGTCGACGCCGACGGGGTCTGCGTCGAGGTGGACGGGCGCCGGATCGACGTCACGGTGACCCGGCGCAACGGCCTGCACGAAGGGACGGCCGACACCTGCGACTGGAGCGGCCTGCGCACCCCTTCCGGGTACGAGATCGTCGTGGACGGGTACCGGGTCGCCCTGGGCGTCCCGTCCTTCACCGTCCACGCCGCGGACACCGCCGGCGACGTCGTGCGATCGGGCATGCCGGGCGCCGTCGTCGCCCTGCCCGTGGCCGTCGGCGACACGATCAGCGCCGGCGACGTCGTCGCCGTGGTGGAGGCCATGAAGATGGAGACTCCGCTGCCGGCGCCACGTTCCGGGGTGATCGCCGGGATCCGCTGCACCGTCGGTGACGTCGTCGCGGCCGACCAGGTCCTGATCGACCTGGAGCCAATCCCGGACACGGGCCCCGTCCTTCCCTGACCTTCCCGACCTTCCTGACCTTCCCGACCTTCCTGACCTTCCCGACCGCGTCCCGGTCATCACCCCCACACCTTCCGGAGAGACCTGATGAGTGACGAGACACCCCCGACCCTGCTCTTCGTCGGCGGCGCCCGGGCCGTGGCCATGAGCACCGACATGGCCCTGCAGGCGCTCGGGCAGGCCCGCGCGCGAGGAATCCACACCTACGTCACCAACGCGCAGGAGGCGCTGCTGGCCACTCCCGCCGTCGTCGCGGCGGCCGGCGCCACCGCCCCGGTGAGTTTCCTGCCCGCCGGGGAGACTGTCGAATGGGCGCGCAACCAGGTCGGTTCCGGCCACCGGATCGACGCGGTGTTCGCCCTCCAGGAGATGGCTCAGGTGACGGTGGCCGAGACCGCGCAGGCCCTCGGAGCCGTCGGCAACCCGGTCGAGGCCGTTCACCGGGTGCGGACCAAGGACATCGGCCGGGCCGCCCTGGCCGCCGCGGGATTCGCCCAGCCGGCCGTGCGCCTGTGCGCGGACCAGGCCGACGCCGAGGACTTCCTGCGATCGGGCACCGGTCCGTGGATCGTCAAACCGCGGGACGCGATGGGCAGCATCGGCGTGAGCCAGGTGTTCGACACCGCCGGGCTCCCCGCAGCGCTGGACCTGCTGCCCGGCACGGCCCCGTTCCTGGTCGAGGAGTTCGTCGACGGCCCTGAGTACAGCGTCGAGGGCATCTTCCTCGACGGCCGCCCGGTGATCCTGGCCGTGACCGAGAAGGAGAAGGTGGACCCGCCGTACTTCGTCGAGATCGCCCACGCCCTGCCCGCCGATCTCCCGCCCGGCCGCCAGGAGGAGATCGAGCACACGGTCACGGCCGCCCTACGGGAACTCGGGCTGCGCGCCGGGGGCTTTCACGTCGAGCTGTGGCTGACCCGGGACGGGGTGGTGCTCGGCGAGGTGCACACCCGGTTCGGGGGCGACTTCATCCACACCATGCTCGCCCACGCGATCCCCGGCCTGGAGCTGTTCGGTCAGGTCTTCGACGACCTGCTGGGACGCCGGGACCGGCCCGGCCCGCTGACCCCGACCCGGGGTGCCGCGGTGCGTTACCTGGCGCCCCCGCCCGGGCGGATCGAGGCCGTTCACGGCTGGGACGAGGTACGTGAGCACCCCGCGGTGCTCTACAGCGAGCTGAACGCCGGCCCGGGCGATGTCGTGCCCGCCCTGCACCGTTCCGCCGACCGGATCGGCCTGATCGTCGTGGGGGCCGAAACCACAGCACAGGCAAAGCAACTGGCGATCAAACTGACCGAATCCATCCGCTTCGACATCGCTGCCGACGCGCACACCGAATAGAGGACGACGTATGTCTGCGAACATCGGAATCCGCGGCACCGGTTCCTACCTGCCCGAGCGGATCGTGAGTAACGCCGAGATCGCGGTGGCCGCCGGCGTCGATCCCGGCTGGATCGAGAGCCGGACCGGCATCCGCGAGCGCCGCCGGGCCGCGCCCGGTCAGGCGACCTCGGACCTGGCCGCTGCCGCCGCCGACCGGGCCCTGACGGCGGCCGGCATCTGCGCCTCCGACCTGGATCACATCATCGTCGCCACCTCCACCCCCGATCACCCCCAGCCGGCCACCGCCAGCATCGTTCAGCACCTGGTCGGGGCCCGTAACGCCGCCGCCGTCGACGTCAACGCCGTCTGCAGCGGGTTCGTCTACGCGCTGGCCATGGCCGAGGGGCTGCTGCGGACCGGCGGTGGTACCGGGCACGCCCTGGTGATCGGCGCCGACATCTACTCCCGGATCCTGGACTACTCCGACCGTAAGACCGCCGTCCTGTTCGGCGACGGGGCCGGGGCGGTCGTGCTCGGCCCGGTCCCGCCCGCCCACGGGCTGATCCGGACGCATCTGCGCGGGCACGGGGACGAGCACACGCTGATCAGTGTCCCGGCCGGGGGCAGCCGCCGGCCGGCAACGGAAAGCACCCTGCGCGACGGTGACCACTACTTCAAGATGGACGGGCGGGGTGTGCGCGACTTCGTGGGCCGTCAGGTGCCGGCCGCCATCCACGACCTCCTGTCCAGCAGCGGGATCGCCGCCACCGACGTCGAGCATCTGGTGCCGCACCAGGCCAACGGCGTCATGCTGAACGACCTGTCGCGCACGCTCGGTCTGGGGGCGGCGAACCTGCACCTGACCGTGGGCCATTACGGGAACACCGGTTCCGCGTCCATCCCGGTCACGCTCGACGAGGCCGCCCGCGCCGGGCGGATCGCCCCGGGCGACCTGTTGCTGCTGGCCGGGTTCGGCGGGGGCATGAACCTCGGGGTCACCCTCGGGCGCTGGAGCATGCACCCTCCGGCGGGCCCGCGTTCGGATGTCAGGCCACTGGCCCGGGACATGGGGCGGGACGTGGGCCGGGACATGGGCCGGGACATGGTCCTGGCGCGGTGAACCGCACGGCACAATAACCATCCGCCCGACTTTCCGAAAGGTACGCATATGTCCGCGTTGCTCCCCGACAAGGGTGCACCTCGCCTGCTCGCCGTCGCGACCCTGGTGAACATGACCGGGTACGGGATCTACCTGACCGCAGGGGTTCTCTACTTCACCCGGATCGTGGACCTGTCGGCCGGGCAGATCGGGGCCGGCCTGAGCGCCGCCGGCGCGGTCGCCCTGCTGTCGGG
This sequence comes from Kineosporia sp. NBRC 101731, assembly GCF_030269305.1. Classification (NCBI taxonomy): domain Bacteria; kingdom Bacillati; phylum Actinomycetota; class Actinomycetes; order Kineosporiales; family Kineosporiaceae; genus Kineosporia; species Kineosporia sp. NBRC 101731. Next base: position 235,967 of record NZ_BSTC01000007.1, on the reverse strand, counting down.
CATTCCCGCCGGACACCTGGCCGACCGGCTCGGCGCCCGCAGCGTCTACACCGCCACCCTGCTGATCGGCGCGGTGGCGATGGCAGGCCTGTGCGTCGCGAACGACTTCTGGTCGTTCCTGATCTTCGTCAGTCTGGGCAGCATCGCCCAGACCGCCGGGCCGGCCGCCCGCAGTCCCCTGATCCAGGAGTACGGCGGGGACCGGCCGGCGAAGTTCCGGGGCTACCTGCGCTCGGTGACGAACCTCGGGATCGCGGCCGGTGCCCTGTTCGCCGGCTGGGGGGTCGCGGTCGACACCGACAACGCCTACGTCCTGCTGATCGCCGGCAGTGCCCTGTCCTACGCCGCCTGCGCGGCGATCGTGCTCTTCCTGCCCCGGGTCGCCCCCCGCCCGTCCGGGGCCGGCCCGCGCTGGATCGCCTTGCGCGATCGTCCTTACCTGGTTCTCACCGTGCTCGACGGCCTGATGGCCGTGCAGTACCGGGTGCTCACCGCAGCCGTCCCGCTGTGGCTGGTCAGCCGCACGGACACCCCGCACTGGACGGTGTCGGCGGTCATGCTCGTCAACACCGCGATCGTCGTTCTCTTCCAGGTCCGGGTGGGATCGGGCGTCGACACCCCCGGCGCCGGCGCGAACGCCTTCCGGAAGGCCGGTTTCGCCTTCTTCATCTCCTGTGCGGCCATCTCCCTGATGGCGGGGGCGGCGACCTGGTTGGCGATGCTCCTGCTGCTGACCGCGGTCGTCGTCCACACGATCGGGGAGATCTGGCACTCAGCAGGCGGTTTCGAACTCTCCTTCACCCTGGCCCCGGCGCATGCGGTGGGCCAGTACCAGGGACTGTTCGGTATGGGCCTCGGGCTGGGAGTGAGCATCGGGCCGGCGCTGCTCATCGCCCTGTGCATCCAGTGGGGCCGTCCCGGCTGGTGGGTGGTCGGTGCCCTGTTCGCGGTGACCGGCCTGGCCGTACCGGCCACGGTGCGGTGGGCCGAACGCGTTCGCGAGCGGGCCGTCGCGCAGCCGGAACCCTCTACGGTCTGAAGGGCACTGAAGGGCTCTGAAGGGCACGGCCTTCCGGTTCCCGCTCCGGAAGACCGTGCGCCTACCGGTTTCCCTGACGGGCGTTGTAGACCAGCGGGCTCCCCGAGCCGTACTCGCCGAAGGTCCGGATCGCCCCGTCCCGCAGCACGTCCGACTCGATCGTGAGGCCTCGCGCGGCGAACTGATCACGCCAGTCCTCGCGCACCGGCCCCTCGTCGAACCCGGTCAGCTGCTCGCACTCGGGGCCCTCGCCGGCGATCACCAGATGCCCGACGCCGGACCACAACGTGGCCCCCAGACACATCGTGCAGGGCCGCCAGTTGACCACCAGTTCGGTGGCGGGACGGCCGGCCGCGCCCAGGTCCCAGTTGCCGGCCACCTGCTGGGCCAGGCTCAGGGCCACCACCTCGGCGTGCACCGAGGACAGGCCGCTGAGCAGGACGACGTTGACGCCTACCGCCAGCACCCGGCCGGTGTCCCGTTCGGCGACCAGCGCCGCGAACGGGCCGCCGCTGCCCTCCCGGTGATTGCGGTCGGCCAGCCGGTGCACCAGCGCCATCCGTTCCTGGGCCGTGGGCAGGTGCGCCGGTACGTCGCGGATCTCGCCCGCCACCCAGTCCGGCAGGCTCACCGAGAACGACGTGGCCCGATCACTCATCTCCATGCCGGGTATTCAACCTCACGCCGAACCGGGCAGTCTTCTCACCCCGTCAGCCCACTCCCACCGCCGACCACGATGTTCTCGCCGGTGACGTAACCCGCCGCCGGGAAGGCCAGGAACGCGACCACCTCAGCCACCTCGGGGGCGGTGCCGAGCCGCCCCAGGGGCACACCGGCCGAGACGGACTCGGTGACCTGGGCGAGCATGACGGCCGGCACGACGGTGTTCGCGGCGGGCAGGTCGCGGCGTGATCACGAACAAAGGGGCGGGGTCATACTCCCCACCCCCACCCGGGGCACGTTCGTCACCGCCGTGACAACCGCCGGGACAACCCCCGTGACAACCGCCGGGTGGCCCGGTCCTGATCGGACCGGGCCACCCGCACCACTGCCACTCTCAGCGGCCGCCAGGATCGGCGTCCACCATGGTCAGCTCTTGTTCTCGCCGTAGTAGGCCGCGCGCATCAGCTGCTGCATGTCGTCGAGCATCGGCATGCGCGGGTTGGCCGGCGCACACTGGTCCTCGTAGGCGTTGAGTGCCTGCTGCGGCAGCGAGGCCAGGAAGGCCTGCTCGTCGATGCCGATCTCGGCGAACGACGACTCGATACCGACCGTGGTGCGCAGCTTCTCGACCGCCGTGGCCAGTACCTCCACGGCCTCCTCAGGCGTGGACGCGCTCAGGCCGAGCATGCGGGCGATGTCGGCGAACCGCTCCGGCGCCCGGTAGCTCTCGTACTTCGGCCAGCCCGACAGCTTCGTCGGGGCCGAGCCGTTGTAGCGGATCACGTGCGGCAGCAGCACCGCGTTGGTACGACCGTGCGCGACGTGGAACGTGGCGCCGAGCGTGTGCGACATGGCGTGCACGATACCGAGGAACGCACTGCCGAAGGCCATTCCGGCGATGGTCGCGGCATTGTGCATGCGCTCGCGAGCTTCGCTCTCACCGTTCAGCACGGACTGCTCGAGGTTCTCGAAGATCAGCCGGATCGCGTGCAGGGCCAGACCGTCGGTGAAGTCGTTGGCGTACACCGACACGTAGGCCTCGATGGCGTGCGTGAGGGCGTCGAAACCACTGTCGGCGGCGATCTTGCGCGGCATGCTCGCCGTCAGCGCCGGGTCGACGATCGCGACGGTCGGGGTGAGGGCGTAGTCGGCGAGCGGGTACTTCTTCCCGGTGCGCTGATCGGTGATGACCGCGAACGGGGTCACCTCAGCGCCGGTTCCGGAGGTGGTCGGCACACAGACCAGCTGGGCCTTCTCACCGAGCGCGGGGAAGGCGAAGGCCCGCTTGCGGATGTCGAAGAACTTCTCCCGCATGTCCTCGAAGTCGACCTCGGGGTGCTCGTAGCGCAGCCACATCACCTTGGCCGCGTCCATCGCCGATCCGCCACCGAGCGCGATGATCGTGTCCGGCCGGAAGGAGCGCATCAGTTCCGCGCCCCGGTCGACGGTCGTCATCTGCGGTTCGGGTTCCACGTCGTCGATGATCTGCAGCACGACCCGGTTCGGGCGCTGCTGGAGCACCCGGTCGATGCGCTCGACGAAGCCCAGGCGGGTCATGGTGGGGTCGGTGACGATCGTGACCCGGTGCACGTCGGGCATGTCCGAGAGGTAGCGGATGGCGTGCGGCTCGAAGTAGATCCGCGAGGGCACCTTGAACCACTGCATGTTGTTGGTGCGCCTTCCGATCCGCTTGATGTTGATCAGGTTGACCGCGGAGACGTTGTTCGACACCGAGTTGTGCCCGTAGCTGCCGCAGCCGAGGGTGAGCGAAGGGACGAAGGAGTTGTACATGTCGCCGATGCCGCCCTGCGAGGACGGCGAGTTCCAGATCACCCGCACGGCCTTGACCCGCTTGCCGAACTCGACGACCAGGTCCTCGTCCTGGGTGTGGATCACGGCGCTGTGGCCGAGGCCGTGGAACTCCACCATCTGCGTGGAGGCCTGCAGTCCCTCCTCACGGGAGCCGACCCGCAGTACGGCCAGGACCGGGCACAGCTTCTCCCGGGTCAGCGGCTCGTTCGGGCCGACCTCGCCGACCTCGGCGAGGATGATCGAGGTGTCGGCGGGTACCGTGAAGCCGGCCTGCTCGGCGATCCAGACCGGCGGCTTGCCCACCACGTCGGGGTTGAGCTTGGCTCCGCTGCAAGACTTCCCGTAGGCGGTCGCGCCGAAGATGAACTTCTCCAGCTTCCGCTTCTCGTCCTTGGTGGCCCGGTAGGCGTGCAGGTGACCGAACTCGGCCAGGGCGGCGTCGTAGATCTCCTCGTCGAGGATGACGGCCTGCTCGGACGCGCAGATCATGCCGTTGTCGAACGACTTGGACAGCACGATGTCGTTGACGGCCCGCTTCAGCTTGGCGCTCTTCTCGATCCAGGCGGGCACGTTGCCCGCACCGACACCGAGAGCCGGCTTGCCCGCCGAGTACGCCGCCCGGACCATGGCGTTGCCACCGGTCGCGAGGATCGTGGAGATGCCCGGGTGGTGCATGAGAGCCGTGGTCGCCTCGACCGAGGGCCGGTCGATCCACTGGATGCAGTGCTCGGGTGCCCCGGCCGCGACCGCGGCGTCACGCACGATGCGGGCCGCCTCGACGCTGCACTGCTGGGCCGAGGGGTGGAACGCGAACACGATCGGGTTACGGGTCTTCAGGGCCAGCAGAGCCTTGAAGATCGCCGTCGACGTGGGGTTGGTGACCGGCGTGATCCCGGCGATCACGCCCACCGGGTCGGCGATCTCGGTGATCCCGGTGATGTCGTCCTGGCTGATCACGCCGACGGTGCGAAGTTTCGCCATGCTGTGCGTGACGTGCTCACAGGCGAAGATGTTCTTGACGGCCTTGTCCTCGAAGACACCGCGGCCCGTCTCCTCCACCGCGAGCTGCGCCAGGGCGGCGTGCCGGTCCAGCGCCGCGACGGAGGCCTTCTTGACGATGTGGTCGATCGTCTCCTGATCGAAGGCACCGTACTCGTCAAGGGCCTTCAGCCCAGCCTCGACCAGGGTTTCAACCATGACCGCTACGTCGCGCTGGTTTTCGGTCGGGACTGCGGCAGGGAGCTGCTCCGCGGTCATTGTTCACCTCAGATGATGTTGTGACTCGCCGTCTGTTGGTACACGACAAGCCTGTCGCCACCCCGCCCCGGCCACAGGAGTCGGTGGTCCCGACCCGACCGGCGCAGGTCCCGTCACGGTGACGGGATACGGCACGAACCGGCCCTGGACAGAACCTTCAACCAACACCTGTCGTTCAATTGCCCTAGGGGTTCGGCTCGTCCTTCACCTGGCGGGAGAGCTTTCCCATGTCACCCTCATCCGGCAGAAAGGGGTTCACCGAGGCGTACCGGGCCGCGACGTCCTGCCGGTGACGCTCCCACCACGGACCGGAACCGTTTCCGGGCAGGGGGAAGCACAGAAGGTGGTTCGAAGGGAACGACCGGGCCGGGGCCCGCAGGTCAGGACGCGGCGGTGCGCAGCGCCTGGGCCAGTCGCGGCGAGACGGCCTGTACCTCGGGCCGGGCCCGCCAGCGGTTGAGCGCCCGGCCCAGGTGCCGTAGGTCGTGCCGCACGGTGGCGGAGTCGACGTACTCGGCGTCGTCCAGTACCTGGTGCGCGAGCGTGCAGGCGGTGTCCGGGTCACCGGCACCGGCTGCGGCCAGGGCCAGGCGGCCCTTCACCCGGGCCCGGGCCCGGCGGGCGTGCTGCGGCACCCGCGCCAGATGCCGTTCGAGCACCGGGACCGCCTCGCGCGAGCGGCCCAGGTCGTGCAGGCACCAGCCGAGCACGAGGTCGCTGGGGTTGGCGACCGTCGTCGGCCCCAGCGGGGTGTTGACACCGATGGCCCGGTCGAAGAGGACGTCGGCCCGGTCGAGGGCCCGCCGGCAGTCGTCGTACCGGCCCTGCAACGCCAGTCCCTGGGCCTGACGCTGCAGGGCCAGGGCCCCCACACGCGTCGAGGACGGGCCACCGGCCGGCGCCTCGTGCTCGGCCCGGGTGGCGAGGGCGACGGTGGACACGGCGTCGTCGCGGTACAGGGCCGCGTTGGCGTGCCGGATGTGGGCGTAGGCCGCCAGTTCCCGGTCGCCGGCCGCGTCGGCGCAACTCACGGCCAGATCGGTCCAGCGGACCATGGCCCGGTCGTCGCCGGACTCCTGAGCCATCCACCCGGTGTACTCGGCGAAGCGTGACGTGAGCATCAGCAGCGCGCCCCGGTCGTCCGCCCGGGCGGCCCGGGCCAGCGCCAGCAGCGTCTGCACCTGGATGTCGAGGATCGGCAGCAGCAGGCCCGGGGGCTGGTTCTGGCCGAGCTTGCGCAGCTCGGCGAGCATCGCGGTGAACCCGGTCGTGATCGATCCGTCGGCGGCCACCGTGGCCAGCCGTTCGGGGCCGGCTGCGGCCAGAAGGGGAAGGGAACCACCGATGGCCAGGACCTCGCGGCGGCCGAGGGTGGGACCGGGCCTGCCGTCGTCGGCCACGTCTACGCCACCGTCTGGATCAGAAGCTCGGCAAGCTTCGGAAAGCTCTGAGGTGGAGACGGTTTCGGCCAGACGGCGGAGCTCTCCCCCGGCACCGAGAGCGGCGTCGCAGAGTCGGACCAGGTCGGGGCCGGGCCGCTTGGAACCGTTCTCGATCTTGCTGAGGTAGCCCTTGCTGTAGTGGACGCGGTCGGCGAGACCGCCCAGGGAGAGACCGGACGCCAGTCGCCGGCGCCGGATCTGCGCGCCGATGGACGCCGGGCCGGATTCTGGGTGCATGAGCTCTCCCCGTGACCTGCGGTCAGGCCGAAATAATACGTCGTCGTGCTTTTTCTCGGCAGGCAATCGTTCATCACGACCCGCTCTCCCTGTACCGGTGCTGCCCACCCGGTCCTGGAGGGTGGCGGCTTCTGATACCGATCGTGGTCCCGGAATCGGCACTGCACCAGGGGTTTCCTATTGCCCACCCGCGCGTTTCCCAGGTCCCGGGGTGGAGGGCAACGGGAAACGGCTTGCCGGAGGCATCAGGGCCGGGCGAGGCCGGCTAGGCGGCGGGCACCCGGGCCGGTACCGGTCGGCTGAGAGCCACCCACAGCCCCAGCGCGATGACGACGTTGAGCACGATCCGGCCCATCGCGTCGGTCAGCGACGCATCACCTTGAGGGTGCAGCGCGACATAGTTGACGGCCGCGACCACCGAGACGACGGCGAAGGCGGTGAAACCTGACAACACCGCGATCCGCACGGACTCCGGGATGCTCGGCGGAACCAGAACCGCCGCGACGATGATCAGGACGGCGATGGCGACCGGGACGGTGAACCAGTGGTTCTTACCTGTCACCTGCAGGAACTGGCCCATCAGGATCAAGATTCCACCGGTCGCGACCGTGGACGGGTTGCGTGCGTGCCGGGGTTCGGACGCGGGTCGGCCCCGAACCCAGAGGCCCACGGCTACCAGGAGCACCACGCCCGAGAGAACAGCCACCCAGACACCCATTCCGATGACGAAGGGGTATTCATTGTCCAGGAGCTGACGCCGGACCCAGAGGGGATCGAAGACGGCAACCACACCGGCGAGCGCGACCAGCCCCATGGCGACTGCTTCGAACGTCCCGCGCAGGAGCCAGTAGAGGGCCGTGCCCAGACCGGCGAGCGCGAGGACACCGCGGGGGAAGAGCACCGAGTACTCCCACTCGTCCCAGCCGAGCTCCACCGCCCGCTCGTGATCCACCCAGGGCAGCCAGAGGGAGAGCAGGAGTAACGCCAGGCCAGTCAGAACCAGCCACAAGGAAACACTTTGGCCCGGGGCGGTCTGCTCGACCGAGCCACCGACGGACGTCTGGCCGCCTGTATGCGGGCGGTCCTGCGTCTTCTGGTGCATCTGCAGCCCGGGCACCCGCTGCCGCAACCGCTCGACCAGCAGGCCGATGTCGGAGTCTGCCTCTTTGTGGCTGAGGCGGATGTACTGCCGGTCGGCGATGGCCCGGATGTCATCGGGCAGTTCGTCGGGTGACAGGGGCCGCACCCCGTCGACCAGCACCGGCACGATCAGGAGCCCGTTCTCCAGGGCCAGCCGGATCTCCCGGCGCACCCAGTCACCGGGCTCGTCGATGCGGCGCAGTCCTCCTTCGCGTTGTTCGAGCCAGCGTGGGCCGATCACGGCGAGCAGGACGGACGCGTTGGTGACGCCGAGCCGGATCCGTTCCGGGAACGACTCTCCCATCTGCATCGTCCGACTCGCCCGGAATACCTGGTCGGGGCCGAAGACGATCGACAGTTCCCGGTCGAGCACGACGGACCATCCCGGATCCTCACTGCGGTAGGTGATGAAGATCCGAGCCACCGATCAACCCCCGGTCGATGAGGCCACCGCCCGTGCGGTGACGCGCCGTGACCAGCATAGACGTTTTGCGTTAATAGAGACTTTTCGTAGGGTCAACGGACCTCAAGGGATGTGCCGGGCGGCGGTCCTGGGACCTACGCCTCTGACACGACGTCCGGCCCGGGGGGACCGTGAACCCATGACGAGCTCGCCGGCCCCCGAACATCTCTCCCCGAGCAGTTGCTGGGAGTACCTGCGCTCGAGCGACCTCGGGCGGCTGGCCGTGGTCGTGGCCGGCCGGCCCGACATCTTCCCCATCAACTACGCGGTGGACCACGGCTGTGTCCTGGTCCGCACCGCGGACGGGACGAAGCTCTCCGCGGCGCTCGGGGGCGACGTCGCCTTCGAGGCCGACGGCTTTGCTCCCGGCACCGGTCAGGCCTGGAGTGTGGTGCTGCGGGGCCGGGCCGAGGAACTGGTGCACCTCGACGAGCTCCTGGCCGTGGACGACCTCCCGCTGAACCCGCTGCACGGCGCACCGAAGAACCGGTTCCTGCGGATCGTGCCCGACGAGATCAGCGGACGCCGGTTCGTCACGATCGGGTCCGACATCTGGAAGGGCCCCCTGACGGGTTCCCGGCGGGTCCCGCGGGAGTGATCCGGCCGGGCCCGGCGGCGGCATCGGTGACCTTCGTCCCGCGAACGGGTGCCCACCGGCCGCTCCGGTCCGTCGAGTGACCTGAAAGTCTCATTTCGTCAGCCGGTTTCTTCGATCGAGGAGACGATCATGGCTCTGCACTTCAGCACCCGCCCGGCGAACGACAATCACCAGCTGCCTCCGCCGGAGGCCGCCCGCACCGCCCCCGCGCACGGCGCCGTGATGACCACCCGCGCGGCCCCCGTCCTGGCCGTCACCCGCATCGCCACCGGATTCGTCTTCCTCTGGGCGTTCCTGGACAAGACCTTCGGATGGCACTACGCCACCCCGGGCGCCAAGGCCTGGATCGACGGCGGCTCACCGACCCGGGGTTTCCTGTCCAACGTCGAGGTCGGCCCGTTCCAGTCGATGTTCCGCGACTGGGCCGGCGCCACCTGGGCGGACTGGGCGTTCATGATCGGTCTCGCCGGTGTCGGGATCGCCGTGATCGCCGGGGTGGCCCTGCGGATCGCCGCGACCAGCGGCACCATCATGATGCTCATGATGTGGGCCGCCGAATGGCCACTGGCCCAGCACACCAGTGGCGGCGCGCCCAGCATGTCCACCAACCCGCTCATCGACTACCACATCATTTTCGCGCTCGTCCTCATCATCAGCGCCCTCACCTACGCGGGGAACACCTGGGGTCTGGGCCGGATCTGGAACGCCCTTCCCCTCGTCGAACGCTACCCCTGGCTGCGATGACGGAAGAGGACGGAACGGCTCCCGGGCAGCGGTGGGTGACCTCGTCACCCACCGCTTTCGTCTGTCCGGACGACCATCCGAACTGTCCGGGCCGTCCGGGCCATAGCCTTTCCGGGGAATGCTCCCCCGGCAGGGGTCCGGCCCACGGGTTCAGCGCCGCGGACCGGCCTCCTGCCGGCGGGCTCAGCCTTCCGTGATCCGGCTGTCCAGGGTCCAGTTCCGGACCTCGGGCAGGTCTTCCAGGTGCTCGACCACGTAGTCCGCGTGCTCGTCCAGCCGGGCCTGACACCAGGCCTTCAGCTCGCTGGCCCCCGGCGGTGTGCGCCGGGCGTTGTTCAGTGCGTCCATCACCAGGTGATAACGCGAGACCCGGTTGCGCACGACCATGTCGAAGGGCGTCGTGGTCGTTCCCTCGTCGATGAAACCGCGCACCCGGAACCGGTCCGCGTCCGGGCGCCCGTGCACCAGCTGATGAATCGCACCGGGATACCCGTGGAAGGCGAACACGACGTCCACATGATCGGTGAACAGCTCCTTGAACAGGGTCTCGTCCATACCGTGCGGATGGTCCCGGCGCCGGGCCAGCGTCATCAGGTCCACGACGTTCACCACCCGGGTGCGCAGGTGCGGCAGCTTCTCTCTCAGAATAGCTGCGGCAGCTACCGTTTCCATGGTCACGACATCACCGGCGCAGGCCAGGACGATGTCCGGGTCGGCGCGGCCGTCGTCGGTACCGGCCCACGACCAGACGCCCGCGCCGCGGGTGCAGTGCTCGATCGCCTCGTCCATCGTCAGGTACTGCAGCTGCGGCTGCTTGTCGATGACGATCAGGTTGACGTACGAGCGCGAGCGCAGACAGTGATCGGCGACCGAGAGCAGACAGTTGGCGTCCGGCGGCAGATAGACCCGGGCGACATTGCCGCGGGAGGTGATGACGTTCTGGATGAGCCCCGGACCCTGGTGGCTGAAACCGTTGTGATCGTTGCGCCAGGCCGTCGAGGTGAGCAGGATGTTCAGGCTGGGTACCGGCGCTCGCCAGGGCAGGGCGGCCGCTTCCTCCAGCCACTTGCTGTGCTGGATCGTCTGGGAGGCACTCACCATGGCGAACGCCTCGTAGGAGGCGAAGACGCCGTGCCGGCCGGTGAGGGTGTAGGCCTCCAGCCAGCCGTGGCAGTTGTGCTCGGACAGGACCTCCATCACCCGCCCGTCCACGGACAGCGAGACGTCGTACGGCGTGGTGCGTTCGGCGAACGCGCGGTCGCTGACCTCGAAGACCGCGCCGAGCCGGTTGGAGTTCGTCTCGTCCGGGCAGAACAACCGGAAGCGGTCGGGGTTGTCCCGGTAGATCTCCCGCATCATCTCCCCGAACTTCCGGGTCGACTCCAGGTACACGCTGGCCGGCGACGGGACATCGACGGCGAAGGCACGGAAGTCCGGCAGATCGAGGTCTTGCGTGAGCAGGCCGCCGTTGGCGTGCGGGGTGGCGCTCATCCGCAGGTCGCCCTCCGGGTTGGCCCGCCGGACCAGCTCGGTCGGCGCGCCGTCGTCGTCGAAGAGCTCCTGCGGCCGGTAGGAACGCAACCAGGTCTCCAGCAGGGCCAGGTGCTCGGGATTGTCCCGGACACCGGACAACGGCACCTGGTGGGAGCGGTACGTCCCCTGGATCTGGACGCCGTCGACGACGTCCGGACCGGTCCAGCCCTTCGGCGTCCGCAGGACGATGAGGGGCCAGTGGGGACGCACGCCGTCCCAGGAACCTTCCCGGGCCGCCGCCTGGATGCCCCGGATGCTCGCCCAGGCCCGGGCCAGGGCCTCGGCGAACCGGTCATGCATACCGGGGAGGTCGGAGCCCTCGACCTCGATCACCTCGTAGCCGTGACCCTGCAGGAGTGAGCGCACCTCGGCCGGGTCCTTACGGCCCAGCACGGTCGGACCGGAGATCTTCGCTCCGTTCAGGTGCAGGATCGGCAGCACGGCGCCGTCGCGGGCCGGGTTCAGGAAGGAAATGCCCTTCCAGGCTCCCTCCAGCGGTCCGGTCTCGGCCTCGCCGTCACCCACGACCGCCAGGGCGATGAGGTCGGGGTTGTCCATCACCGCCCCGAACGCGTGCACCAGCACGTAGCCGAGCTCGCCACCCTCGTGAATGGATCCGGGGGTCGTCACCGAGACATGGCTGGGGATGCCGCCGGGGGCCGAGAACTGACGGAACAGCCGGTGCAGGCCGTCGGCGTCCTGACCGATCCGCGGATAGGTCTGGGAGTAGGTGCCTTCCAGGTATCCCGCCGCGACCAGGGCCGGCCCGCCGTGTCCCGGACCGGCCAGGTAGAGCATCTCCTGACCGGTGTGACGGATCAGCCGGGAGGCATGGGCGTAGATGAACGACAGACCGGGACTGGTGCCCCAGTGCCCGAGCAGCCGCGGCTTGATGTGCTCGGGCCGCAGCGGTTCACGCAGCAGGGGATTGGCCATCAGGTAGATCTGCCCGACGGTCAGGTAGTTGTTCGCCCGCCACCAGGCATCCAGCTCCCGGACCTCCTCCGGGGCCGGACGGGCGAGGCGTTCCACCAGATCGTTTCCTGGTCGGCGGTTCACGTCGATGAGGCTCACGTCGCTGCTCCTCGAACTCGTGGGTCGCATCAGCAGGGCCGGGCCACACTGCCCGGGTTGCCTGATCGCGGACGGGTCCCACCCTCCTCCGCACAGGTCCCCGGCGACACCGCCGAACGTCCCGAATCACTGCACCGGCGTGGCCTGGTTCGCCGGCCGGCCCGACCGACCGACCGACAGCCTCAGCCCGCGCGGGAGCGGTCGGATGCCGGCCGGACCCGGACGACCTGGCAACCCGTCGCCCTGACCAGGCAGTCGATCAACGGGGCGGATGAGCGCCCGGGCGCCGGGCCGGGATACTCACCCACCACCAGCAGGCGCGCGGAGGCGAACGGCTCGACATCGTCGTGGACATAGGCGCGGTGCAGGTAGTGGGTCGAGACCTCGAGGTCTGCGTAGGTCTGCGCCAGCATCGACCGGGCCTGGGCCAGGGCCCGGCGGGCCTGGTCACAGGCGTCCACGGCCTCCTGCCCGGGCCACCGCGGTTCGGGGCCCGTCGGGTCTGCCGGGTCCGTCGGATCTGGTGAGGGCACGAGGGTGACGATCGCCAGCCGCAGTCCCTGACGGGAGGCCTCGTCCGCGGCGACCTCGAGCACGTGCCCGGACTGTGGCCGCCCGTCCCAGCCCACCACCACGCTGCTCTGTCTGGACATGGCCACCTCGTCATCCCGGTCACGACCCGGGGCCGGGCGGTGGATGCTTCACCGTCTCCGTCCAGGAACCGCTCGCCTGCCGGTCCCAGGTTCTGGGGCGGGGACTCGTGGCAGCAGAGGCGAACGTCCCTTCTTTCGCGCCGCGGGCCCCGCTCCCGACCTTTCCTCAGGAGCCTCAGGAGCCTCAGGAGACGGACACGGTCCAGAGCAAGGTCACGCCCAGGGTGCCGGCGGCCTGCAGCGACACCTGCCCGCCGTGGCGTTCGGCGCGCTCGCGCAGGTTCACCAGGCCACTGCCGACGTGCTCACCGCGCAGGCCGACACCGTCGTCCTCGATCCGGAGTGTCAGCCGGCCCGATGCCACCGTGACCTCGATCTCGACCTGGCGCGCACGGGCATGACGGGCGACATTGCTCAGCCCTTCGCGCACGACGGCGACCAGATCGTCGACGACGGCACCGCGCAGGGCGTCGAGCAGGCCCGAGAAGCGCAGCCCGGGCTCGAACCCGAGCGCGGCCCCGCTCTCGGCCACGACGTCCAGGAGCCGGGCGCGTGGACCCTGGACGCTGCCCGGGGTGCGCTGGAGCTGGAAGATGGTGGTCCGGATCTGCGAGATGCTCTTGTCCAGCTCGTCGATCACCCCGGCGATGCGGTCGCCGGCCGGGGCCGGCAGATCACGCGGAACCAGCGACTGCAGGGACAACCCGGCCCCGAAGAGCCGCTGGATCACATGGTCGTGCAGGTCGGCCGCGATCCGGGCCCGCTCGTCCAGCATGGCCGCCCGGTGCTGTTCGGCCCGGGCCTCGGCGAGCTCGATGGCTACGGCGGCCTGATTGGCGAAACCACTCGCCGAGGTCAGGTCTTCCGCCGAGAACTCTCTTTTTCCAGCCTGTTTGAATGCCGACAGCACGCCGAGAACTCCGGTTGACCCCAGGAGCGGCACCGCCATCACGGGGCCGATCTCCTTCCCCGGCGGGGTCGGCAGAACGAAGCCCGCCTCGCCGGGGTCACGCAGGCGCAGCGGCTCCTTGGTCACGAAGACACGCCCGCTGATGGTGTTGTCCAGGGCGAGCGGCCAGCCCTGGAGCCCCTGCGTGCCCTCGCCCACGGCGACCTCGATGAACAGGGACTCCCGGTCGGCCTCGGGCAGAGCGAGAACGACGAGGTCGGCACCGGAGACCTCTCGGCTGCTCTGGGCCACGAGGTGCAGGGCTCCCGCGTCGTCGGTATCGGGGCTGAGAAGATGACGGGTGAGCGCGGCAGACGCCTGTAGCCACTCCCCGCGCACGTGCGCGGACGCGTACAGGCGGGCGTTCTCGATCGCCACGGCGGCCGTGGCGGCCAGCGCCTGCGCGAGTTGCTCGTCCTCCGCGCTGAAGGCTCCCCGGGTGCTCTCGGTCAGGTACAGGTTGCCGAACACCTCGCCCCGGATCTCGATGGGGACGCCGAGAAAGCTGTGCATCGGCGGGTGCCCGGCCGGGAATCCGGAAGAACGCGGGTCGTCGGCGATGTGCTCCAGCCGGATCGGTTCGGGGTTCTCGATCAGGGCACCCAGCAGACCCTTGCCCTCCGGCAGGTGCCCGATCCCCGGGATGGCCTCGGCGGGCATCCCGACGTGCACGAACTCCTGGAGAAGACCGCTGTCACCGATCACCCCCAGAGCCGCATACCGGGCTCCGATCAGGTCGCGGGCGGCCTCGGTGACATGACGCAGCACCGACGGGAGGTCCAGGTCGGTGATGATCAACTGGTTCGCCCGCAACAGGCCCCGCAGACGCCCCTGGGTTCCCATCACCTCGTTGGCCCGGTCCACGAGCTGACCGAGCAGCTCGTCCAGCTCGAGGCGCGGAAGGTCGGGAAACGTGAGGGACGCGGCCGTGACCCGGGCGGCCTCGGGATCGCGGTGGTCTGAGCTCATGCGCGATCCCCAGAGAGTTCTGCGAGCGTGAGAGGTGGCCCCAGCATGATAGGGGCCACGCACCTGTCGCAGGCGTCTCTTGACGATCTCGCCGGATCTCAGTGTCGGACCGCTCCGCCCTTCGTGCCCGGGCCGTGATCCATCCAGATCAGTCCTGCGGGGAACGGCGCCGGAGGGTGAACGGGTTGCGCCACATGGCCGGGTCGACGACCGGGAACCGGCGGCCGGTGATCTCCTCCACCTCGATCCGGACGAACCGGGTCTTCGGCGTACCGCTGAGGGGGGCCAGCGGCAGGCCGGCGGCGTCGACCAGGTCTTCCAGTTCTCTGATCTCGGAGGCCGTGCCCTTGATGATGACGCTCCAGGCCTCGTCCGGCCCGGCGTCGTAGCCATCGACCTCGAAGGCCACCCGGCCCTGCGTCACCGCCCGCAGCTTGGTCCCCTCGGCGGTGCGGAACACCACGGACTCGCGCTCGACGACGAAGTTCACCGGAAAGATCTCGGGGTTTCCGTCGACCACGACGGCCAGGTGCCCGACCTCGACCCCGCGCAACCGCTGCCAGCAGCTGCTGATGTCCAGGGGCTTCGTCGGCCGCGGCTGTTCCGACTCAAGGGCGTCCGCCAGGTTGTCCATGCTCCGACCCTGCGCCCGCAGGAGAACTCCCACCAGGGTCTTTGGTCCGTCGTCCCGTCGTCGGGCACGGCCACGCCGGACCAAGGTCCGGTTCACGACAGATCCGGTCCCACGGACCCTCGCGGATCTATCGTGAACCGGTGAACAGTCTCTCCAGGAGGTTGCAGCAGCTGGAAGACCGCGACCTGTCCCCCTTCACCGGCTGGACCCGGCGCTCGTGGGCCCTGCTGGCCGACGAGATGCTGCTGTCGGTGCGGCCGTTCCTCACCCCGGACCGGTCCGGGATCGACCTGCCCGGGCCTGCGGGCCGCAACGGGCATCGCGTCGACCTGCTCGAGGGGTTCGCCCGCACCTTCCTGGCCGCGGGATTCCGGATCGCCGGCGAGTGCGGTTCCGACCCGCACGGCTTCCTCGGCCAGTACGCGCAGGGGCTGGCCGCCGGGGTGGACCCGGCCTCGCCGCAGCGGTGGGTGCGTCTGGACGAGCACGACCAGGCCAAGGTGGAGGCGGCGTCGATCGCGCTGGTGCTGCACCTGACCCGGCCCTGGCTGTGGGACGTTCTTCCCGACCGCACCCGGGAGCAGACCGTGGACTGGCTGTCGGGTGCGGTCGGAGCGGTGTATCCGGCCGACCACTCGGTCTGGTTCCGCATCGTCGTCAACCAGTTCCTGAAAACGGTCGGCGCCCCGTGGTCGCCCGACGACCTGAGTGCCGACCTGGCCTTCACCGACTCGCTGGTGCGGGAGCACGGCTGGTCGTCGGACGGCACCACGCGGGCGTTCGACCACTACGCCGGCTGGGCCCTTCAGCTGTACCCGCTGCTGTGGAGCGAACTGGCGGCCGGTGATCCGGCCGCCGATGCCCGGCGCGGGGCGTACGTGCAGCGGGCCGACCACTTTCTTGAGGACGCGGCTGGTCTCGTCGGTGCGGACGGGTCACCACTGCTGCAGGGACGAAGCCTCACCTACCGGTTCGCCGCGGCCGCCCCGTTCTGGGCGGGAGCTCGCGCCGGGGTGCCGTCCAGCTCGCCCGGGCTGCTGCGGCGGGCGGCCTCCGGCGTGGCCCGGCACTTCGTCGAGGCGGGCGTACCCGACGAGCGTGGTCTGCTGTCGCTGGGGTGGCACGCCCCCTGGCCCCGAATCGCCCAGACCTCCTCCGGTCCGGCATCCCCCTACGGGGCGTCCAAGGCTTTTCTCGGCCTGAGCCTGCCCGCCGACCACCCGGCCTGGACCACCCCCGAAGAGCCGCTGCCCGTCGAGAAGGACGACACCGCATTCGTCGTCGCGGCCGCCGGCTGGCTGGTCTCGGGTCGCCGGCACGACGGCATCGTGAGGGTCGTCAACCACGGCACCGATCACGCCCGGCCCGGCGATCTGCTCACCGACGCCCCCTGGTACGCCCGCCTGGCCTACTCCACGGCGACCGGCCCGGTGATCCCCCGCCCGGACGAGCGGGTCCTGCCCGACCAGTCGGTGGTGCTCGTCGACCGTGACGGCCACCCCACCTCGCGCACCGGTTTCGACCGTGGGCGCATCCAGACCCTGCCCGGGGGAACGCTATACGGATCGTCCTCCTGGAGAGCGTCGTGGATCGACCCCGATCCCCTGACGCACGACCACGGCGCCGGACGGCCCGGCACTGTCCGGCCCGGCCCCCGGCTGAGCGTCGCCTCGCTCGTGCACGGCGACTGGGAGGTGCGCACCGTGCGCCTGCTCGACGATCCCGGCCCTCCCGATGATCCCGGCCCTCCCGATGATCCCGAACGGCAGGCCACGCTGCGACTCTCGGGCTGGGCCGTCGCGCCGGACCGCCCCTCCCGGCTCGTCGTGCTGGAGGGCCTTGACACCACCGGCGACTCGACGGCACTGGACGCCACCCCGTTCGACCCCCTCACCCACCTCCCCTGGGCACAGGTTTCTCTGCCCCGCAAGGGTTCTCGTTACACCGTGGCGCTCGCCCTCAACCCCGCGCAGAGCCCGCCCGTCCTGGTTCCGGGCACCACCCCGGCCGACGACGCCACCGTGCTGTGGGCGGACGGCTGGACCGACGACCTGACCGTGCCCGGCTACAGATAGTGCCCGGCTACAGGTAGTGCCCGGCTACAGGTAGAGCCCAGGCGGGTCCGGCGCCGGGATGACGGGCAGTTCCGGTGCGGCACCGCGCAGCAGGAGGGCCGCACCGGCCTGGTCGCCGCGGCGCACCAGGAGAAGGGCGGCATCCAGCGCCGGCTGGGGATCGACGGCCAACGGCACCAGACCTTGCACCAGCTGGTCGCGGATCCGGTCCAGCTCGAGCGCCGCCGGGACCAGGTCGAGGTCATCGGCGTGGCCGAGCCACGCCTCGACACAGCGCTCCGGATCGACGCTGTCCTCCAGATCCGTGCCGAAGCTCACGCACCACCACCCTGACCGGCCCGAAAATGTCGATTCCCCCTCGGCCCGGCGGACCCGGACCTGAGCCATCCGGGCCCGCGTGCTGCTGCGGGCTCGCCGATCCGGTCTATCGTGATCAGATGGACACTTTCGAGGCCGCCGGGGGCCGCTTCGACGTGGACGCCGCCGGTGCGGTGATCACGCAGGTGCTGGCCGCGTCCGGGCCGCTGCCGCGCCCGGTGCTCCACGATGCGGGCACCGGGTGGCCGCGGCTGGGCCTGACCGTGACCCCGGAAGGCAACCAGGTCCGCCTGGAGGGCCGGATCACGTCCCAGGAGCCGGGCTTCGACGGGCCTCTGCATCAGTTCATGATCGGCACCGATTACGTGGCACCGGTTTTCGAGACGCTGGGGCGTTTGTTCGGCGGCCTGGGTGAGACTCCCGGGGAGACGCTCACGCACGAGGGGCTCACCGCCTCCGTCCGCACCGGCCGGGCGCTGCTCGACGGGCGGGTCACCGATCGGGTCGTCACTTCCCTACCGCGCAGCGAGCTCACCGCACCGGTTCTGGCCGCCCTTCTGCGCCTGATGGTCACGGTGGCCGCACGTCGTTCCGGTTCAGGAAACTTCCTGAGCGGCCGCACCTTCCGGCTCGACCCGGTGCCGCCGCGAGAGAACCCCCAGCCCTTCGGGGGCCGGGCGAACTGGCCCGGAGCGCCGGCCCCCGACCGCCGTGGGCCGCTGGACGACGACGTCCGCCTCGCCGATCTGGGTGGCCTGGACGACGTGGTGGCCCAGTTGCACGACGTCGCCGACTCCTTCCGTCATCCCGAGGTGATGGCTCGCTGGGGAGCGCGCCGGCCCCAGGGCATCCTGATGTGGGGCCCTCCCGGCACCGGCAAGACCACGCTGGCCCGGGCCCTGGCCCACGAGATCGGCGGAACACTGAAAGAGGTCCGCAGCAACGACATCCTCGACCGCTGGATGGGTTCCTCCGAACGCAACATCGCCCGGGTCTTCGCGCAGGCGCGCCGCTACACCGAGCCCACGGTGCTGCTGTTCGACGAGTTCGACAGCATCGTCAGTTACGCGGGCAGCCCGCAGGGTTCCGCCGACCAGGCCATCAACTCGGTCGCCGGGATCTTCAAGCAGGAGATGAACGACCTGATCGACGCCAACCCCCACGTGATCGTCGTGGCGACCACGAACTTCCCCGAACGGGTCGACGATTCACTCATCCGGTCCGGTCGTTTCGACGTGAAACTGGCCGTGCCGCTGCCCGGCCCCGGCGCCCGGGCCGACATCCTGGCCCACCAGATCCGGGCGCTGGAGCGCCGGCACACCACCGACGCCTTCCGGCTGTTCGCCGACGACGTCTGCGTGCCGGAACTGGCCGCGCGCTCGGCCGGGCTGTCCGGCGCCGACCTGGCCGAGGTGCTGCGCCGGGCCCAGCTGGAGAAGGCGATGACCGAGGCCCGGGGCGGCCCGGCCGGCCCGATCACACATGACGACCTGCTGCGCGGCATCGTCCAGCTGACCGGCGCCGCGGCCTGACTGCCCCGGCCAGGCCGTGATCATGCGAACTGTCCCCGGGAAAGTTCGCATGATCACGAACGAGAAAACGGGCTCAGGCGACGCCGAAGCCGTCCGCGATGCGGTGGTACCGGGCCGACTCGCTGTCCGCGCGCCGGCGGGCGAGGGTACGAGCCAGCGTGCGGTGCGCCCAGCCGTTGGCCGGGGACTGATCGATCAGCCGGCGCAGCACCCGCTCGGCGCTGCCCAGCTGGGCGGAGTTGAAGTAGGCCCGGGCCAGCAGCTCGAGCACGGACTCGGGGACACCGTCGTGCTGCTCCAGCGGGGCAGCGATCCGCGCAGCATCGATCGGGCGCCCCTGCTCCATGAGAGCCACGGCCCGGCGGTAGACGTCGTGGGAGTTGTCTTCGAAGATCTCGTTCTGCTCACTCACGGTGCCTACAACCACAGCGGGCCGTGCGGGATTCCGCCCCTCTTCCGGGGGACCCGAGGTCAGAATTTGCGCACGATGGAACACGGTGCGCAACGGGGTGACAAAGTTTGCTCGTCCCAGGTGGACGGGACGGGTATCTGCCCGCAAGAGTGACACCGTGAGTGACGAGGACATCGACGAGGCCCGGCAGCGGCTACACATCCTGCAGGCGATGGAACTGGCCGTGAGCCGACGGGACGAGGTCTTCGCCACGGTCGAGGCCTGCACCGACGCCGGCGAGGCCCGGGTGAGACTGTCGGAGCGCTTCGACCTCTCGGAGCACCAGGCCCTGGCGGTGCTCAGCCTCCAGATCAGCCAGTGGAGCAGCGGGATGCGCGAGTGGCGGGCCGCCGAGATCGCCCGGTGCGAGAAGCTGCTGGGGGCCGCCGAGACGCCCTGAGACGGGTCGTACGGCCGGCCCGCGGGCCGGCCGGTAGCGTGCCCGGCATGGATCTCGAACTTCACGGGCGGGTCGTGCTGGTGGGGGGAGGGACCGCCGTCGCCGGGTCCGGGGTCACGGTCACCACCGTCAGCCCCGGCCCGGTGTCGGGCGACGCGGCCATCGCGGTCGAGCCGGGGTGGCCCGGGAAGTCCATCGCGACCGGGCACCGCGTCCACGGCACGACCTCCCCGTCAGCGCCTTTCACCCTCCAGACCAAGGACGTGCCATGACCGAGACCGTTGCCGTCACCGGAGCCCTGGGCAAGGTGGGCCGGGCCGTCGTGAGAGACCTGCTGGCCCACGGCTACACCGTGCGGGCCACGGACGCGCAGGGCCCCTTCGGCGAACGCGCCGGACTGGGCGTGGACGTGATGCGCGCCGAGCTGACCGACTACGGCCAGGCCGTGGAGGCTCTGGGTGGCTGCTCGGCGGTCGTGCACCTGGGCAACATCCCGCAGCCCGGCATGGAGTCGGCACCCGACACCCTGAACCGGAACCTGGCCGCCAACAACAACGTCTTCCTGGCCGCCCAGCGGCTCGGGCTGCGGAAAGTGGCGTGGGCCTCCAGCGAGACGACCCTCGGGCTGCCGTTCGACGTCCCGCCGCTGTACGCGCCGGTGGACGAGGCCCACTTCCCGCACCCAACCTCGACCTACGCCCTGTCGAAGGTGCTGAGCGAAGACGTGGCCGCCCAGGTGTCGCAGTGGTCGGGCATCCCGTTCGTCGGTCTGCGGCTGTCCAACGTGTTCGTCCCCGAGATGTACGCGAACGTGCCCGGGTACTGGGCCGACCCGGCGGCGCGGCGCTGGAACCTGTGGGGGTACATCGACGCGCGCGACGCCGCGACCGCGTTCCGTCTGGCGCTGGAGGTGGAGACGACCGGCTCGCAGAACGTCATCATCGCCGCGGCGGACACCCTGATGGACCGGCCCTCCGCCGACCTGCTGGCCGCGCAGTTCCCCGGCGTCGAGATCCGCCGGGACCTGAAGGAGTTCGAGACACTGCTGGCGATCGACGGGGCCCGGGACCTGCTGGGATTCGTCCCGCAGCACTCCTGGCGTGACGAGGTTCCGGGCGTCTGACGGGGGGACCGGCAGAACCGCCCGGTGAGATGACTGTCAGGATGCCGATTCACCCCGTAGGATGAAACCGGTCGATCAAGCTGCCCTGGACCCGGTGGCGACGACCACGGCGTCTCTTGGAAAAACAGGGTCATGTCCTCATCCAGCCGGGCGGTTCTGTCCGCCGTCGATCGGGTCGTACAACCGCTGGTCCTCCGGGACCGGTCTGTCACTGTGAGCTTCTCCGGTGACCTTCGCGCCGCCGGTGTACCGGTCATGCGCTTGCATCTGCTCAGTCTCGCCTGCGAAGACGGACCGGAAGAGATCGTTGTCGATCTCTCCGGCGTGACCTGGCTCGATCGCGACGGGATAGAGCCGCTGGTCGAAGCCCACCGCCTCCAGACTTTCCGGGGTGCGGTGCTGCGCCTGGCCCAGATCTCCGCCCCGGCAGGCCGTTTCCTGAGATCGCAACCGCGACTGGCGCAGATGCTCGGCCGCTCTCCCGCCCCATCGGCACCGGACGACTCCTGGCGTCGTTTTCCCCCGGAGGACGGAGAACCGGACTCCTGGGCCCCGGTTCCTGACGACGCCGAGGTGAAAGCGCTGCACGAGGAGATCGCGTCGCTCCGGGCCGCCCTTTCGGGCCACGACCCGCTCAGCCGCTCCCGAAATCAGGAACCCGAGCGGGATCGTTGACGATCGTCCGGGCCATGTCGCTCAGACGCAGGTGGTGAGTGCGGCAGTACGTCCGTAGCAGCGTGAACGCCCGGTCGATCGTGACCCCGGTGGACTGGGCAATGACGCCCTTGGCCTGTTCGATGACGATCCGGCTGTTCAGGGCCCCCTGCAACTGCTCGGTCAGGACCTGGCCGCGGCGCACCTGCCGTTCCTGCAGGATACCGATGGTGGCCACGTCGACCAGCGCCTGCACCACCCGCACATCGCCTGGGGACATCGCCACCGCAGCGGCGCTGAAAAGCCCCATGCTGCCGATGACCTGCTGACGCCGCCGCAACGGGAAAGCCTGGACCGAGGCGAAGCCCGCCGTTCGCGCGGCGGGGGCGAACCTCGGCCAGCGGGTGCCGGCGCGTTCCAGGTCAGCATCGCCCACCGGAATACCCTGCCGGAAGCAGTCGCGGCACGGGCCCTCGTCGGCCTGGATCTGGAAGAGATCCAGCAGGTGGACGCGCTCGTCGGAGGCGGCCATGAAGTGCAGCCGGTCGTCGGCGTCGGCCAGCAGCAGTCCGGCCGCGCGCGCCCCGGTGAGCTCCGACGCGCGAGCGGTCACCATCTGCAGGAATTCCACCAGGTCGAAATCGTCCACGAGAGTGTCGGCCAACTCGACGAACACATCGGCCAGACGTTCTGGAGCGATCGAGCTCATCGGCTGCTCGCCCCCTCATTCACCGGATCGGCTGGTCCTGTCATGCTTCATCCCGTTCGAGAGTGAGTTTACGGTCGACGATGTCGCGAGCGACATCGCCCAGCCGCCGTCCCTGGAGATAGGCCTCGGCCCGCAGGCGCAGAAGCGCAGACTCGGGGCCGACCCCGAGCTGGACCTGGAGCATGCCCTGCGCGTGGTACACCTCCACCCGGTAGCGCGAGACCTGGCTGATCTCATAGGCAAGCCGGTCTGCGCCCATCACCTCGTGCGCGTCCAGCAGACCGGTCAGGGCAACCCCGGTGAATACCTGGGCCAGATCGAAGGCATCGGGTGGGAGCACCCCGGGGCGGGCACGGTACATGTCCAGCACTCCTAGACGCACCGCACCGATCCGCATCGGGAACGCGAAAACTGCCTCCACCCCGTGCTCCATCGCTGCCGAGGTATAGGCCGGCCAGCGCGCCCCGGATTCCCCGGCCAGGTCCGGGACCAGCACCGGCCGACCCTGCGAGCGCGCGTCCAGGCAGGGTCCCTCGCCGAGGGTGAACTGCAGTTCCTCGACCAGTTCGCTGCGGGTGTCCGAGGCGGCCGCCAGCCCCTGGGTGCCGCCCGCGACCATCACGCTGATCGCGGCGCCGGTCACCGGTAGGGCCCGGGTGGCCGCCCGGCACAGACACTGCAGCCAGGCGATCGACCCACTCGACACCTCCGAATCGGGTGATTCCCGAGCGATCAGGCCATGGACCCAGGCGGTGTCCGCACCTGGAACCTTCATGACCGGACCGCGGCCGGTCGCAGAACATCAAACATGGCAGCACCATTTCTCTTTGGGGCCGCCAAAGGACCGGAGCCTTGCGTACGTACGTTCGTACGTCCTCGACCCTACTCGGCCTACCGTGACCGGCACATTGCGGAATGTCTCGGTTCAGTCGCGGTACTGCCGGACCAGGGGGCAGGCGAACGGGTCACGGTCGGGCCGGCCGACGGAATTGAGGTACTTCACGACGATGCGGTATGAGCCGATCAGGCTGGTCTCGGTGTAGGCGACCTGCCGGCTGCGGCAGAACGCCCGCACCACCGGCCGGGCCCGGCGCAGGTTGGGCCGGGGCATGCTGGGGAACAGGTGGTGCTCTATCTGGTAGTTCAGCCCACCCATCGCGATGTCCGTGACCAGACCGCCGTGCACGTTGCGGGACATCAGGACCTGCCGCTGGAGAAAGTCGATCCGGGTGTCCCTCGGCACGATCGGCATGCCCTTGTGGTTGGGCGCGAACGAGGCGCCCAGCAGGAGCCCGAACACGCCGAGCTGAACAGCGAGGAAGGCCGCCGCTTTTCCGGGCGGCAGCACGCTCAGGAGCACGCCCAGGTAGAGGACGAACCGGGTCAGGATGATCGCGCACTCCAGCCGCCGGTGCGGCAGCGCCCGGTTCGACAGCAGTTCCCGCACACCGCTGACATGCAGATTGGCCCCCTCCAGCAGGAGGAGCGGGAAGAACAGGTGCCCCTGGTGCCGGGTGAACCAGGCGGACCCCCCGGTGCGGGCCCGGGCCACCGCCGGGGTCATGGCGATCGGCCCGGGAGCGATGTCGGGGTCACGGTTCTCCTGGTTCGGGCCGCTGTGGTGACGGTTGTGCTTGTGCGACCACCAGCCGTAGCTCAACCCGGCGAAGGCACCGGACAGCACCCGGGCCGCCCACTCGTTCCATCGGGAGGAGACGAAGATCTGCCGGTGGGCGGCATCGTGACCCAGGAATCCGAACTGGGTCAGGACAACTCCCAACAGCACCGCGACCAGCAACTGGCACCAGGTATTTCCCAGCGCGAGAACAGCTGTCCAACAGGCGAAGAACGCTGCCACCAGGCCGATGGCCCAGCCCCAGTAATAGGTATAACGCCGCCGGAGCAACCCGGCGTCGCGGATCTGCCGGGACAGCTCGGCGTACGCCGAGACCTGTCGCACCCGGACCGGTCGAGTCTCCAGATTGCTCATGTTCAGCTGCTTTCACGGGCCTGCGGACGAACCGCCGGGTCCGGGGCAGCACTGTTACAGTACCCCGCATCCCGACGTGGCACCCGCGCAGCGCCCCCCGCCCTCACCGGGGGGGCCGCACCCGTCGGCCAGAAACCGGCCGGCTCCGCACCGGCCCACAGACCTTCATCGGCCGCGGCCCGACAGACCTCCTCCAGCACCTGCCGTTCCGCCCGGCCCGTGGCCGCGGCCAGCCGGGCGACGTCGTCGAACTCGGGCATCACGCGCCATGACCCGGACAGAAGCGAACCGAACCGATCAGCATCGAACAACGCCTGCCCCGGGGCTCTCACCCCCCGGGGCAGGCCCGCGTCAGAACGTCGTCACCCGAGAGGATCCACCGGGGCCGGCAGGAGACCGGTGGTGGTCACCCCGCTGTACCAGTGCCCGGAGTCCTTGATCGTGCGGGTCTGCGTGGCGTAGTCGACGTGCACCAGCCCGAAGCGCTTCCCGTAACCGTACGACCACTCGAAGTTGTCGGTCAGCGACCAGGCGAAGTACCCGCGCACGTTCGCACCGGCGTCCAGGGCCCGGCCGACTGCCTCGAGGTGGGCGTGCAGGTAGGCGGTGCGCCGCTCGTCGTGGACCCGGCCGTCGTCCGCCACCACGTCGTCGAAGGCCGCGCCGTTCTCGGTGATGTACAGCGGCAGGCCGGGCCGGCGGCGATGCATGTCGAGCAGCAGGTCGGTCAGGCCCTGCGGTTCGACCAGCCAGCCCATCTCGGTGTACTCCCCCTCGGGCCGCACCCGGGCCACGCCGTCCACCAGGGTCGGCTGGAACGGGTCGCGGTCGGGATCCTCACCCGCCCGCACGGTGGAGGTCGAGTAGTAGTTCAGGCCCAGGGCGTCCAGCGGGGCGTGGATGATCTCCAGGTCGCCGTCCTGCACGAACGACCAGTCGGTGAACGCCGCGGTGGCCTCGAAGAGACCCTCGGGGTAGGCGCCGTCGAGCTGCGGGGCCAGCAGGATCTCGTTGTTCACCAGGTCGAGCTTGGTCTTGACGGCCACGTCCTGCGGTGCGGCGGTCGCGGCCTGGTTGACCTGAATGTTATGGGCGATCGCCACTTTCGCGTCCGGACCGGCGTGCTCGTGGATCGCGGCGGCGCCCAGGCCGTGGGCCAGGTTGAGCGTGTGCACCGAGGCCAGGGCCTGGGCCGGGTCCTTGATGCCGGGGGCGTGCTCACCGGACAGGTAGCCCAGGTAGGCGGCACACCACGACTCGTTCAGGGTGATCCAGAGATTCACCCGGTCGCCCAGTGCGTCGGCCACCAGACCGGCGTACTCGGCGAACCGGTAGGCGGTGTCGCGGTTCGGCCATCCCCCGGCGTCCTGCAACGGCTGCGGCAGGTCCCAGTGGTACAGGGTGAGCGCCGGGGCGATCCCGGCGTCCAGCAGCTGGTCGGTCAGACGCCGGTAGAAGTCCAGGCCCGCCTGGTTGGCCGGCCCGGAACCGGTGGGCTGCACCCGGGGCCAGGCCACCGAGAACCGGTAGGCGTTCAGCCCCAGGTCGCCCATGAGCTTCACGTCGTCGGCGACCCGGTGGTAGTGGTCGATGGCCACGTCACCGTTCTCACCGTTCACCACCGCGCCCGGGATGCGGGAGAACGTGTCCCAGATGGACGGCCCGCGGCCGTCGGCCTCCACCGCACCCTCGATCTGGTACGAGGACGTTGCTGCTCCCCAGAGGAAATCGGTCGGGAATCGCCGGGGTTCGGTCATTTCTGCTCCTGGTTCAGGATGTTTCAGGAAGTGGACATGTGGGTCGACGGGCCGGTCGCCTCGGGCGCCGGGCGCACCGCGACGCCTCGCAGCTCGTTGGCCGTGCGCAGCACGGGCGATCGGGTCAGAGCCTGCGGGTCGAGATCAGCGGAGGTGGTGATCAGGAAACTCGTCCGGGCCCCGGCCGGCAGGCTGACGACACCGTCGTCCACCTGCGCGTCCGCCGCCAGGCGATCGGGAAGCACGGTGATGCCGTCGGCGAAACTCCGCGCCAGCACATCGATCCGGTAGCCACCCTCGACCCGCTGGGCCGAGACCTCCAGCGGGTCGGGGTCCAGCTCCAGGTCGACGTCTTCCACGAACGTGTGAACGGTTCGCGCACCCCCGAACTCGGCCACCACCACCTCGCCGGCCGGGTCGTCCGGCGTGGCCACGTCGGCGGACACCGGCTCGAACTCCACCGACCGGGGCGCCACCGTCAGATCCGTGATCAGGGTGACGTACCCCTCCCCCGCCAGCGTCTCGCGGCGCACCTCGGCCGTCCCCGTCCAGGGCTCGTCGCTGTCGTTGACCGCGACCAGCGTCAGGTCCTCGTCGTCCGCCATCAGGTACAGGGCCCGCGGCGCATTGGCCCGGCGCAGCGCGAAATACACCGGCTTGGGCCGCTCCTGGCTGTCGACCAGGGCCCAGGAGACGACCGGCCAGCAATCGTTGATCTGCCAGACGATCCACCCGGCCGTGCGCGGCCACCACGACCGGTAGTGCTCCACCGCGTGCCGGATCGCCCGCGCCTGGTTGAGCTGAGCGGCCCAGTGCCAGTCCTCGAAGTTCTCCGGAACACCGGTGTGCGGGGCCATGCCACGCCCGAGCTTGCCGGTGCCGTCGTCGGCCTTCTGATGGATCAGGAACACCGGGTCGGCGCAGGCGTCGGCCACCGCCGTGAGCGGCCCGCCGTCGGCGGCGTGCACGTGATCGGTCAGCGTTTTCCAGGCCGGCGGCCCCTGGTAACCGAACTCCGAGCAGAACCGCGGAATCTCGTCGCTGTACACGGACCAGTCCAGCCGGTTCCAGACGTCCCACTGGTGGTGCGTGCCGCGGTCGGGATCGTTGGGGTGCGACTGCTCCGGCGTGCGCCGCGGCGTGAACGGGCTGTTGGCGCTGTAAGGCCTCGTCGGGTCCAGCTCGGCGACCACGTCGGCGAACAGCTGCGTCGCGTAGGCGTGCCCCCAGGTCTGCCCGTCCAGCTGCGCCTTCCACCCCCAGTCCTCGTGGCCCCAGAGGTTCTCGTTGCCACCGTTCCACAGCAGGAGCGACGCGTGCGGCATCAGCCGCACGACGTTCTCGCGCGCCTCGGCCTCGATCTCCGAGCGCAGCGGCTCCTCCTCCGGATAGGCCGCACAGGCCAGCAGGAAGTCCTGCCAGACCAGAAGCCCTCGCTCGTCACACAGTTCGTAGAAGTCCTCGGACTCGTAGATCCCCCCGCCCCAGACCCGCAGCAGGTTCAGGTGCGCCCCCAGCGCCTGGTCCAGGCGCCGGGCCACGCGCTCGCGGGTGATCCGGGTGACGAAGTGGTCGTCGGGGATCCAGTTCGCGCCCCGCACGGCGATCGGCTTACCGTTGACGAGAACGGTGAAGGCGGTGCCGTGTTCGTCGTCACCGGTGTCGACCTCGACGGTGCGGAAACCGATCCGCCGGTTCCACGCGTCCAGCATCTCGTCGTCGGCGGTCAGTTCGACGCTCAGCTCCGCCAGTGGCTGTTCCCCGTGACCGACCGGCCACCACAACGGCGCATCGGGCACCCGCAGCGCCAGCACGGCGCTGTTCTCGCCGGCCGGGATCGTCGCCGTGGCCGTGATCCCGCGGATCTGCGCCCGAACCTGCACGGCAGAAGCGGTTTCCAGACCGGAGCGCTCGATGTCGAGGTGCACCTCGACCGTTCCGGTCCCGTCGGCGACCACTCCTACCACAGGACGCACCTGCGCGAGTCGGGCGGTCGTCCACCGTTCGATCCGCACAGGTTTCCACAGACCGGCCGTGCGCAGGTCCGGACCCCAGTCCCAGCCGAACGAGCAGGCCATCTTGCGGACGAAGTTGAACGGGCGGGGCACGTTCACGGCCGGACGGTTGCCGAGCTTCTCGCGCAGTGCCTCGGCCCAGGTCGTGGCCGACGTGAGGTTGACCTCCAGGGCCAGCTCAGAGCCTGTTATCAGGGAGGTGACGTCGAAGCGGTAGCTGCGGTGCATGTTGGCGGTCTCGCCGAGGGCGGTGCCGCCCAGGCGCACTCCGGCCACGGTGTCGATACCGTCGAAGACCAGGTCGACCCGCTCACCGGGGGCGGGAGCGGCGAGGTCGAGGGTCGTGTCGTAGCGCCAGTCGGTGCGGTGGAACCACTCCAGGTCGCTCTCGTGCGCGTCGTCGTACGGCTCGTCGATCGCCCCGGCGGCGAGCAGGTCGGTGTGGACGCATCCGGGCACGGCGGCCGGATGCGTTCCGGTCGCCCGTTCGGGCACCTCCCCCGCGGTCGCGGTGACGGTCCATCCGCTGGTCACGCTCTGGTGTTTCACGAGGCCCTCCCGGGCTGGGTGGTCATGGCTGACTTCGGGAACGATTTCATGATCACCGGGGAGGTTTTGCATGATCACGAACAGAGGATTCGCGCACCACCCGGACGCCTCCGGCGGGGACCAGGGTGGACGGGCCGACCTTTTCGTCCGTGAGCAGGTCCAGCCCGCCGGCCGCGACCTCCACGTCGGTGTCGAGGTGGTTGATCAGGAACAGGTACGAGGCGTCGTCGCCGATGCGGCGCACCGCCTCGAGCCCGGCCGGCGCCTGCACGGTGCGGGTCAGGCCGGTCTCGGTGATCAGCCGGGCGGTGATCGCGTCGATGCTGCTCCCCGGCAGTGCGGCCGACACGTACCAGGCCGCGCCCTCACCCACCGCGCGCCGGGTCACCGCCGGGCCACCGGCCAGCGAGCTACCCGCGTAGGAGATCACGGCCGACGCCCCGTCGAGCTGCACCCGCTCGGTCCAGTCCCGCACCACCCCGCCGTCGTCCAGCGGCACCTCCTGCGAGGTCTGGAGCGGGTAGAACTCGTCGGTGAAGATCCCCAGCACGTCGCGGAAGGCGCCCGGGTAGCCGCCGGTGCGGACCCGGCCGGTCGGGTCGCAGACCCCGGACAGGTAGGTGACCAGCAGCGTCCCCCCGCGGGCCGGCACCGCCGACAACCGCGCGGCGACCTCGTCGTCCACCAGGATCAATCCGGGCACGAGCACCAGGTCGTAGGAGGCCAGATCGGACTGCGGACCGGTGGCCGGCACCAGGTCGACCAGCACCTGCCGCTGCCACAGAGCCTTGTGCCAGGCCCGCAACTCGTCGCCGTACCGCAGGCCGCGGTGCGGTTTCAGGCCGTGCTGCAGGTACCAGCCCGACTCGTCGTCGACGACCATCGCCACCCGGGCCGGCTCCACCCGTGACCCGGCCACCTCGGCCAGCGACCGCAGGTGGCCCCCGAGCTCGACCACCTCCTGCCAGACCCGTGACCGGGTGCCGGCGTGCGGCAGCATGGCCGAGTGGAACTGCTCGGCCCCGGCGGTGGAGGCCCGCCACTGGAAGAACATCGCCCCGTCGGATCCGCGGGCCACGTGGGCCAGGGCGTTGCGGGCGATCTCGCCCGGGTCCTTGGCCCGGTTGCGCTGCTGCCAGCTCGGCCCGCCGGTGGAGTGCTCCATCAGCAGCCAGGGCCTGCGGCCGGGCGACATCCCCCGCATCCGGTCGCCCGAACACGCCAGTTCAATGGCCCGGTCGGGGTCGTCGACCAGCGTGTAGTGGTCGTTGGCGACGATGTCGGTGTGCGGGGCCCAGCGGGCGTAGTCGACGATCTGGGCGCCCGGCCCGACCATCAGGTTGGTCGTCACCGGGCGGTCGGAGAACTGCTGGATCACCTCCCGCTCGGCCCGGTAGTGCGCCAGCAGGGCGTCGGAGGAGTAGCGCTCGTAGTCCAGGAACAGGCCCGGGTTGGGGGCGCCGTGCTTACCGCGCGGTGGCAGGATCTCCTCGAAGGAATTGAACCGGTGTCCCCAGAACGTCGTGCCCCAGGCCTGGTTCACCGCCTCGACGGTGCCGTGCCGCTGCGCCAGCCATTCCCGGAAGGCGACCGCCGAGACGTCGCAGTAGCAGCGCGCATTCCCGCCACCGAGCTCGTTGCCGACGTGCCAGAGCCGCACCGCCGGGTGGTCCCCGTAGCGGCGCGCCAGCCGTTCGGCGATCCGCAGGGCGTACGCGCGGAACACCGGCGAGCTGGGACACCAGGCGTTCCGGCCACCGGGCGGCTGCTGGTAGAGGTCGGCGTCGAACGGCAGAATCTCCGGGTGAGCGGTGTGCAGCCAGCTCGGCGGCGCCGCGGTCGGGGTGGCCAGGTCGATCCCGATGCCGTTCTCGTGCAGCAGGCCGACGACCTCGTCCAGCCAGCCCAGATCGAAGACGTTGTCGGCGGTCTCGATGAGCCCCCAGGAGAACACGCCGAGCGTGACCAGGTTGACCCCGGCCACCCGCATGAGGGCCACGTCCTCGACCCAGGTGTCGCGCGTCCACTGTTCGGGGTTGTAGTCGCCGCCGTAGACGAGCCCGTCGGCGAGCCTCATGCCGCGACCTTCTGCGTGCCGCTGGGTACCCACTCACCCAGATCGTGGTCGTAGCAGACGGAGTCGTCGATAGACTCCCGGTCGGGGGCGGTGGAGTGAACGACCGCACCGACCCGGTTGGGGTCGGGGGCCGACAGCGCCAGCAGCTTGGTGTAGTCGTGGTGCGGGTCGAGGATCACGGCGTCGGCCGGGCCCCGCTCGACCACGCGCCCGTGGTGCAGCACCAGGATTTCGTCGGAGAAGTGCCGGGCCGTGGCCAGGTCGTGGGTGATGTAGAGCACCGCCAGGTCGCTTTCGCGCTGCAGGCGGCCCAGCAGGTTCAGCACCCCCAGGCGGATCGAGACGTCGAGCATCGAGACCGGTTCGTCGGCGATGAGCACCTGGGCGCCGGGGGCCAGGGCGCGGGCGATGGCCACCCGCTGACGCTGGCCGCCGGACAGTTCGTGCGGGCGGCGGTCGGCCATGTCGGCCGCCGGGGTGAGGTTGACGCGCTCCAGCATCGACAGCACCTCGGCCCGGGTGGCTGCGCCGCCCTGGGTGCGCCCGTGCAGCCGCAGCGGGCGGGCGATGTGGTGGGCGACGGAGTGGAACGGGTTGAGCGAGGCGAACGGGTCCTGGAACACCATCTGCACGTGCCGCCGGTACAGCGCGTTCGGCACCGCGGAGCCGTCGTCCTCACGCACCTCGATGCGTCCCGAGGTCGGACGTTCCAGCCGGGTGAGCAATTTGGCGATGGTCGACTTGCCCGAGCCGGACTCCCCGACCAGGGCCACCGTGCGGCCGGGTTTCAGGTCGAAGCTGACGTGGTCGACGGCCCGCAGCCGGCGCCGCTTCAGGCCGTCGCGGATCCGGTAGTCCTTGGTCAGGTCGCTGACGTGCACGCTGGTCATGCCGAGAACCCCTCATCTGCGCGCCCGGAACGGACGAAGTCGCTGCGCTCACCGGTGAGGCTCGGGAAGGAGCCCAGGAGTTTGCGGGTGTAGGGATGCTGCGCCGCCGCGTGCAGCTGCTGGGCCGTCTCCAGCTCGACGATCTCCCCGCGGTACATCACCGCGATCCGGTCGGCGATCTCCAGCAGCAGCGGCAGGTCGTGGGTGATGAAGAGCACGGCGAAGTCGAGTTCGTCCCGCAGACGCAGGATCTCGCGCAGGATCTCGCGCTGCACCACCACGTCGAGAGCGGTGGTCGGCTCGTCCATGATCATGATCTGGGGCTGCAGCAACATGGCCATCGCGATCATGGTGCGCTGCCGCATGCCGCCCGACAGCTCGTGCGGGTAGGACCGCAACCGCACCGGGTCGACCCCGACCCGGGTGAGCACCTCCGCCGCACGCTCCTTGCGCTGGGCCCGGGTCATCGACGGGACGTGGGCCTTGAGCGTGTCGTCGAGCTGATAACCCACGGTGCGCACCGGGTTCAGGGAGTTCATCGCCCCCTGGAAGACCATCGACAGCTGCGACCAGCGGAACGTGCGCAGCGCCTCGTCCTTCAGGCCCAGCAGGTCGATGTCGCCGCTGTCGCGGTCGTGGAAGACCACCGACCCGGACGCGATCCGGGCCGGGGGCTGGTGCAGCCGGTTCACGGCGTAGGCCAGGGTGGTCTTGCCGCAGCCGGATTCCCCCGCCAGGCCGAGGATCTCGCCGCGGTGCAGTTGCAGGGAGGCCGACCGGACGGCGGTGAACGGTTGCTCGGTCTCGTAGACGACGGTGAGGTCGGTGACGGTCAGCACCGGGCGCCGGGTGGTGACCGGCTCGGTGGTCGGTTCGGCGGTGGTCGTCATCGCCCCTCCTTGGCCGCGCTGCGGAGCCTGCGCCGGGAGGTGCGGGCGTTCTTCAGCTTGGGGTCGATGATCTCGTCGATCGAGAAGTTGATCAGGGACAGGCCCATCCCGAACAGGGCGATGATCAGACCCGGCGGCACGAACCACCACCAGGCGCCCAGCGGCAGGGCGAAACCGTTCTGGGCGTAGAAGAGCATGGTGCCCAGGGTCGAGGAGTTCGACGCCCCCAGGCCCAGGAACGACAGGCCGGCCTCACCGAGGATGGCCGCGATGACCGCGTAGACGAACTGGGAAGCCAGCACGGGCAGCAGGTTCGGCAGGATCTCGACCGCGATCACCCGCCAGGGCCGCTCCCCCGCCAGTTGTGCCGCGGCCACGTAGTCGCGGTTGCGCACCGACAGGGTCTGGGCCCGGAGCACCCGGGACGAGGCCGCCCAGCTGGTCAGGGCCAGGACGAGCGCGATGGTCCACAGCCCCCGGTCTTCGGGCGGCACGAACCCGGAGATCACGATCACCAGCGGCAGACCGGGAATGACCAGGAAGACGTTGGACAGCAACGAGAACGCCTCGTCGGCGTAGCCGCCCAGGTAGGCGCCGTAGATGCCGAAGAACGCCGACAGCACGGTGGCCATCACCCCGACCAGCAGGCCGATCTGCAGTGATCCCCGGGTGGCGAAGGCCAGCTGGGAGAGCACGTCCTGACCGGTCTGGGTGGTGCCCAGGAGATTGGCCCCCGACGGGCCGGACAGGCCGATGTCGTTGATGGCGTCGGGGTCACCGACGAAGAACGGGCCGAACGCCCCGAACAGGCCGATCGCCACGACGAGCGTGAGACCGACCGCCAGCCAGGGGGTCATGGTCGGCAGCAGGGAACGACGGCCCCGGGGCATCGGATTCGCCGTCGGAGCGGTGGCCGCAGCCGCGAGCGGCCCGCCGGGCCCGGTAGGGGCGGCCGGTGCCGCAGCGGCCGACGCGGTGGTGGACGCGGTGGTGGACGCGGTGGATGTTGTGGGGGTTACCGCGACCCCCCTTTCTTCGTGATCATGCAGAGTTTCCCGGGGAAGGTTTGCATGATCACGGGCAAGGGGTTCCGGCGAGGTGCCGGAGGCGGGTGTCTCCGGATGCGATGTGCTCACCCTGATTCTCCTCTCAGCCCTTCGCGCGGGTGCGCGGGTCGATGAGGCCGTACAGCAGGTCGACGACCAGGTTGGCGCCGAGCACGGCCAGCGTGATGTAGAGGAAGATGCCCTGCATCAGGGCGTAGTCGTTGTTCTGCACGGCCGACAGCAGTTTCGAGCCGATACCCGGGTAGGAGAACACCTGCTCGGTGACGACCGACCCGGAGACCACGAACCCCAGGGAGATGGCGAAGCCGGCGATCGAGGGCAGAACCGCGTTGCGGGCCGCGTAGTTGCGCATGATCGTGCGCTCGGGCAGGCCCTTGGCCCGGGCCGTGAGCACGTAGTCCTCCGACAGGGTGGAGACCATCATGTTGCGCATGCCCAGCATCCAGCCGCCGAGCGAGGCCAGCACGATGGTCAGGGCCGGCAGGAACCCGTAGAGCAGGGCGGACTGGATGAACGACCCGTTGAACCCCGGATCGAGGACGACGTCGTAGCCGCCCTGTGAGGGGAACCAGCCGAGCACCCGGGCCAGCAGGTAGACCAGCACCAGGGCGAGCCAGAAGTACGGCACCGCAGCGAGGATCGTGGTGGCCGGGACGGCCGAGTCGAGCCAGGTGCCCGGCCTCCAGCCGACCACGGCGCCGAGCCCGACCCCGAGGATCGCGGCGATGACGGTGGCGATCCCGACCAGGGTGATCGTCCACGGCATCGAGGTCGAGATGACGTCGGTGACCTTGGTCGGGAAGTACGTGACCGAGGTGCCGAGATCGCCGTGCGCGAGATTGACCAGGTAGGTCCAGTACTGGTGCAGCAGCGAGTCGTCGGTGTCACCGCCGAGCAGGGCAGCGTAGGCCTCCCGCGACTGCGGGGTGATCGTCCCGCCGCGCTGCTGGAGCTTGGCCAGCAGGATGTCCACCGGATTGCCCGGCAGCAGGCGGGGAATCGCGAAGTTGAGGGTGATGGCCGCCCAGACGGCGACCGCATAGAACAGGAGTTTGCGCAGCACGTAGTTCACGCCGAGACCGCCTTCCGGGCGACTGAGGTACAACCCTCCCGTCCGTGATCATGCAATTCCGGGGAGGTTTTGCATGATCACGGAAGGGGTTTGGCTAGGAGGCCGGCTTCAGGTTCTTGATGATGGCCGCGAAGTCGTTCTTCGACCAGACGGCGGGCACCGCGTACATGTTGTCGTCGCTGGGCCAGCCGGTGAACTTCTTGGTGCTCCACTCGCTGGTCGTGCCGCCGGTGAGCACCGGGATGTAGGGCATGTCCTCGACGATCTTCGTCTCGATCGTGTCCAGGAACGGCTGCCGGGCCGCCTTGTCGTCCTGCGGGAGCTGGCGCAGCGCCTTGATCGCCGCGTCGACGTCCGGGTCGGAGAAGCGGGAGACGTTGTTGCCCGACGTCTTCCCCACCTTGGCCCCGGCCGAGGAGGCGAAGAAGTTGTTGTAGACGTAGTACGGGTCGGGCGCCGAGCCCTGGTACAGGGAGTCGATGGCCAGCTCGTACTTGCCCTGGGTCTTCTTCTCGGTCCACTCGTTCCAGGACGACTGGGCCACCTTCAGTTCGATGCCGGCCTTCTTGAGCTGCTGGGCCATGGTCTGCACGGCGGTGATGTAGTCGGTCCAGCCGGTCACCACCTCGACCGTGAGCGACAGCTTCTCCCCGCCCTTGGCGTAGATGCCGTCGCTGCCCTTGCTCCAGCCGGCGCCCTCGAGCTCCGAGGTGGCCGCGGCGACGTCGGCCGTGTCCGGGGCCACGGGCTGCTCGATCGAGGAGGAGATCAGGTCCTTCTGGTTCGAGGTCAGCACGAACGTGGGCGAGATCTCGCTCGAGGTGTTCTGGAAGGCCAGCGCGTTCAGCTGCTTACGGTCGATCGCGTGATAGATCGCGCGGCGCACGGCCGGGTCGGTCTGCGGGCCGGTGCAGCCCATGTCCGCACTGGAGCAGGTGAGCAGGGCCGTCTGGCTCTGGTTGACGGTGGCCGAGTCGTAGCCCGGGTAGGTCTCGGCGACCTTGTCGATGTTGGGCACCGGGCCGGTCTGCCAGTCGATCGTGCCCGCCGCGACGCCGTCGGCACCCGCGGTGTTACCGGACAGCGACAGGAACCGGACCGTCTTGATGGCCGGGGCGCCGCCCCAGTAGTCCTCGTTGGCCACGTAGGTGAAGGCCTGGGCCTTGAAGTCACCGAGCTTGAGAGGTCCGGTGCCGACCGGCTTCTCCATCACGTCGGTCTCGGGGTTGACGTCCTTCCACAGGTGCTCGGGCACCATGTAGGTGTTGCCGAGCACGTCCGGGCCCTGGGTGTAGGCCGGCTTGTCGAAGGTGAAGACGACGTGGGTGTCGTCGGTCGCCGTGGCCGAACCGTCGTAGCCGATCGAGTTGAGGGCGGCGTGCTTCTTCAGCAGGCCGAAGGTGAACACCACGTCGTCGGCGGTGAAAGCCTCCCCGTCGGTCCATTTCACCCCGTCGCGCAGGGTGACCGACAGCTGCGTGCCCTCGTCGTTCCAGGCGTAGTCGGTGCCCAGCAGCGGTTCCGGGTCACCGGAACCGGCCTTGTTGATGAAGAACAGCTGCTCGTAGATCGCCGCGCCGCCACCGATCTGGGTCGGCGAGAACGGGTTGAAGTTGATCTGGTAGTCGCCGGACTGACCGGTGTAGGCGACCAGGGTGGTGGTGCCGCCCCCGGATCCGCTGCCGTTACCGCTACTGCCCGAGCATCCGGTCGCGAGCAGGCCGGCCACGGCCAGTCCCGCTGTCAAGCCCAGGGCCCGGCCCTTGCGGGAGCGAGCCCTCTTCGCCGTAAGGAACATCCTTGGTCCTTTCCGTCCACCGCCACGTCTCAGGGGCGGCTCGTCTCCCGCTGCATTGCGGTTGGCGCAATTCTTACGTTGGTAAATTTAGTATGTCAATATAGGTCCCGGGACACCGCGACGACGCCGGTCACCGGCGACGAGCGCGCCCCTGACCTGCCGTGAATCTCCGCGAAACCTCTCCCGAGGGAGTCCCTTGGCCACCACGACGCCCGCCCTCGTCCTCGATCTGATCCGTACCGCCGGTCCGGTCAGCCGCGTGGAGCTGGCGCAGCGGGCCGGGCTGACCGCCGCGACGATCACCAACATCGTCCGTGATCTGCTGGCCGGTGGGCTGGTGCGGGAGACCGGCCGGCGCCCCGGCGCGATCGGCTCCCCGCGGCGTCTCCTGGAGCTCGCGGCCGACGCCTGGTACGCCGTGGGCGTCCAGCTCTCGCGGTCCACGACGACCACTGTCGTCACCGACTTCACCGGCCGCCGGCTGGCCGGCACCCACTCACCGGGCGTCGGTGACGGCCCTCCGCAGGTCACCCTGACCGCGCTGGCCGCCCACGTCGAGCACCTGCTGACCGCGACGGCGGTGCCCCGCGAACGGGTACTCGGACTGGGGCTGGTCACGCACGGTCCGCAGGACCGCGAGCGCGGCATGGTCCTGACCTCCCAGCCGACGCCGGCCTGGCAGCGGTTCCCGCTGACCACGACGCTGGCCGAGCTGCTCGCCCTACCGGTGCTGCTGGAGAACGACGCGACGGCGGCGGCGGTCAGTGAGCAGTGGACGGGGTCGCTGGACGTGGACACCTTCGGGGTCGTCTGGATGGGTGGGGGCATCGGGGGCGGGGTGGTGCTGGGGGCCGAGTCCTTCGGTGGCCCGACCGCCAATCCGGTGGAGATCGGCCATGTTCCGCTGGATC
Organism: Kineosporia sp. NBRC 101731; assembly: GCF_030269305.1. Lineage (NCBI taxonomy): Bacteria > Bacillati > Actinomycetota > Actinomycetes > Kineosporiales > Kineosporiaceae > Kineosporia > Kineosporia sp. NBRC 101731. The sequence goes on along the minus strand of NZ_BSTC01000007.1, from coordinate 198,482 downwards.
CGGCGGGGCCGGTGTGCGGCTGCGGGAACCGGGGCTGTGCGGAGGTCACGGCCGGGCCGACGGCGGTGGTGGCCCGGGCGATGACCGATCGGCGGGTGCGGACCCGGCTGCGGTTGTCGGGGCGCCTGGACGACACCCTGTCCGACTTCGAGAAGCTGGTCGTGGCCTCCGGGCAGGGCGACGGGGCGGCCGCGGATCTGCTGCGGGCCTCGGCCGAGCGTCTGGCCGACGCCGTGGTGACCCTGATGAACCTGTTCGACCTCGACACCGTGGTGCTGTCCGGGCCGGCCCTGGTGACGGCGGGGCCGCTGTACGCCGAGGCGGCGAACCGGGCGGCCGAGCGCGGGGCGCTGGCCCGGTTGTTGCGGCCGGTGCGGGTTCTGGTCTCCCCCGATGCCGGGACCGCGGCGGCCGTGGGTGGTGCGCTGGTGGTGCTGCGGTCACCGCTGGTGCACGCCGAGCCGGTGGTCGCTGCGCGGCAGAAGGTTCTGCCGATGAACACGTAAGAACGAACGTCCGGAAGGTGCCTGCACCTCCCCGAAATCCCCGTCCCACCAGCACATCAAGGAGCACCATGCCGACCCCCTCGTCCCTCATTCGCCGTGACGGAGTCGCCGTCCTCGTCCGCCACCCGCAGGACGCCCCGCCGGTCGTGCAGCACTGGGGCGCCGACCCCGGCCCCCTGACCGCCGATGACCTGGCCGCACTGACCGACGCCGACGAGCGCCAGACCCGCCCGGGCACGCTCGACGCGACCTGGCGGCCGGGGCTGCTGCCGGTCGAGCCGGACGGCTGGCCGGGTCGCCCGGGTCTGCTGCTGGTGCGGGCCGGGGTGCCGCTGATCCCCCGCTGGCAGCCGGTCGACGTCAGCGTCACCGATCACGAAATCATCGCCCGGTTGCACGATCCCGCCGCCGGGTTGCGCCTGACCAACCGGCTGCACCTGGAACCCGGTGGGCTGCTGGGGGTTGAGCACACGCTGACGGCGCAGGTCGAGGTGGAGGTGCAGTGGCTCGAGGCCACTGTGCCGGTGCCCACCCGGGCCGACGACGTCACCACGTTCTCCGGGCGGTGGACCCGGGAGAAGTCGCCGCAGCGATCGCCGCTGGGCCGGGGATCGCTGGCCCGCCAGACCCGGCGGGGCCGGCCCGGGCACGACCAGCCCTGGCTGCTGGCCCTTTCCGACGGCCCGGCGAGGTCTCGTTCCGGCGAGGTCTGGGCCGTGCACCTGGCCTGGAGCGCCGATGTCACCTACCGCACCGACCGGCTGCCCGACAACCCCACCCTGCTGGGGGCCGGGGAACTGCTGCGCCCGGGCGAGATCCGGCTGGGCGCCGGTGAGGAGTACACCTCCCCGACGGCGTGGTTCGCCTGGTCGCCGGTGGGCCTGGACGGGATCACCGAACGGTTCCACACGTACCTGCGTTCACGTCCCCACCATCCTCAGTCACCTCGTCCTCTGGTACTGAATACTTGGGAGGCCGTCTATTTCGACCACGACCCGGCCACCGTCGCACGGTTGGCCGAGCGGGCGGCCGAGATCGGCGTGGAGCGGTTCGTGCTGGACGACGGCTGGTTCCCGGCCCGGCGCGACGACACCCGAGGCCTGGGCGACTGGGAGGTCGACCGCAGCGTCTGGCCCGACGGGCTGGAGCCCCTGGCCGACCGGGTGCGTGAGCTCGGGATGCAGTTCGGGCTGTGGTTCGAGCCCGAGATGGTGAGCCTGGACTCTGATCTGGCCCGCGCCCACCCGCAGTGGCTGCTGCACGACGCGTCCCAGGTGCCTTCCCCCGAAGACCTCTCCTGGCGCACCCAGTACGTGCTCGATCTGGCCCACCCGCAGGCCTACTCCCACGTGCTGGAGCGGATGAGCGCCCTGGTCGCCGACCTGGGCCTGGCGTTCATCAAGTGGGACCACAACCGCGACCTGGTGGATGCCCGGCACGAGGGTCGCCCGGGCGTGCACGCCCAGACCACGGCGGCCCTGCGGCTGATGGCCGAGCTGAAGAGCCGTCATCCGGGGCTGGAGATCGAGTCGTGTTCCTCCGGCGGGGCGCGGTGCGACCTCGGCGTGATCGAGGTGACCGACCGGGTGTGGGCCAGCGACTCCAACGACGCGGTGGAGCGCCAGGACATCCAGCGCTGGACCGAACTGCTCCTGCCGCCGGAGCTGATCGGCGCGCACGTGGGCCCGCCCACCGCGCACAGTTCCGGCCGTACCGTGGACCTTTCGTACCGGCTGGCCACGAGTCTGATGGGCTCGGCCGGGTTCGAGTGGAACGTGCTGGAGTGCGACCCGGAGCAGGTCGAGCAACTCCAGCGTTTCGCGGGTCTGTACCGGGAGCTGCGGGGACTGTTGCACACCGGAACCGTGGTGCACGCCGATGTCCGCGACCCGGCGCTGCGCGTGCGCGGGGTGGTCGCCGGCGACCGCAGTGCCGGGGTCTGGACCGTGGCCACGGTGGCCTCGCTGGAAGACGCCCGCCCCGAACCGGTGCGTCTGCACGGCCTCGATCCCCAGCGTCACTACCGGGTGCGGGTGCGCGACGAGATCGGGCCCTCGCGCTGGGGCTGGATCACCCCCGGCTGGCTGTCCCACGGCGAGGTGGTGCTGACCGGGCGGGTACTCGACGTCGTCGGGCTCCAGATCCCCACCCTCTGGCCGGCCCAGGCCCTCGTCCTGCACGCCACCGCCGTGCAGTCCTAAACCGGCGGGGCGGTCGAGGCGCGGGCCACGACCTGGGCGACCGGCGGCGACTCGAGGGTGGGGGCCTCACCGCGCACGGCCCGCAGCAGCAGGCCGGCGGTGAGGACCCCGAGTTCGTGTACGTCGCGGCTCACCACCGACAGCGGCGGGTGGCAGATCCGGCTGTTGGCCGAGTCGTCCCAGGCCAGGATCGAAAGGTCGCGCGGCACCTGAAGACCCAGACGCTGAGCGGCTTTCAGGCCGGCCACGGCCATCAGGTCGTTGTCGTACACGATGGCCGTGGGGCGTGGGTCGGCCGCGAGCAACTCACCGGTGAGGGCGGCCCCGGCGGCCGCACCGTAGTCGCCCTCCCACCGGGTGCCCTCGCCCCCGGCGGCGGCCACGGCCTGCGCGAACGCGGCGGCCCGGTCGCGGGTGTGCCGGTACCGGTCGGGCCCGGAGACCCAGGCGATGCGCCGGTGCCCCAGCCCGGTGAGGTGATCCACCGCCGCGCACATGGCCCTGGCGTTGTCGTAACCGACCACCCATTGCCCGGACTCACCCGAGGCCGGATCGCCGCCGATGTGGACGGCGGGCAGGCCGAGCCCGGCACAGACGGCCTGGCGGGGATCACCGTCGACCAGGTCGGAGACGACCACCGCATCGACCAGCCCTTCGGCCACCCACCGCCGGTAGGCCAGGATCTCGGCGTCCAGGTCGGGCACGACGTGCAGGAAGACCGTGCCGTCGTGACGATCCAGCTCTTCCTCCATGCCGGCCAGCAGATCGGCGTAGAAGGGTTCCAGGCCGCCGTCGTCGTTGATCGGCAGCAGCGCCATGCCGACCCGGGGACCGGGGCCGGACCTCTCCAGCGACGTCATGCCGACCAGGATGGCACGCCCGGCCCGCCGTCAACCTGGCGAGGTGGGACCGGGAACCGTGTAATGCTTCTGTCCGTGTACGGAGCGGACGCTGGGGCGGAGACGCAGAGACCATCCCGCCGGGCTCCCCGGACCTCGACGCGGCGCCTGGTCCTCGACCTGATCCGTACCCGTTCCCCGATCAGCCGGGTCGAGCTGGCCGAGATCACCGGCCTCACCCCGGCGGCCATCACCCACGCGGTGCGGTCCCTGCTGGACGACGGCCTGGTGCAGGAGAGCGGGCAGCGCGAGCGCACCGGCGGCAAACCCCGCGTCATGCTGACGATCTCGCCGCGGGCCCGGTGTGCCGTGGGGGTCCAGCTGGGCGCGGACTGGATCGTGGTGGTGATTATGGACGCGCGAGGCGCCGTGGTCGGGCGGGTCCGGGCCCGCGGGGCCCGCCAGGACGACCCCACCCAGGTCGTCACCGTGGTCGCGGCCCACGTGAACACCCTGCTGCGCGCCACCGCCATCACCCCGGACCAGCTGGTCGGGGCCGGGCTGGCGGTGCCCGGCACGATCGACCTGGACGCCGGGGCGATCCGGGCCTCCCGCACACTCCCGCGGTGGGGCGGGCATGCCGTGCGCGACGCCCTGGCCCAGGCCCTGGGAGTGCCCGTGGTGATGGACACCGACGCCACCGCGGCCGCCGTCGGGGAACACTGGAGCGGGCGCACGGCCGACGCCGCCGCCCACTGCACCCTCTACATGGGCGCCGGGATCGGCGCCGGATTCATCCTCGACGGCGCCGTCCACCGCGGGGCCGGGGGCAATCCCGGACCGCTGGGACGGCTGCACCTGCACCGCTCCCCACCGTCCGGCCACCCCGGCCACGCCGGCCACCCGGGCCACTCCGGACGAGACGCCGGGCCGGCTCTGGAAGATCTGGCCGCACCCCACGCCGTGGCCCGTCGGGCCCGGGCCGCGCTGGCCGCCGGCCGGGAGTCCGCGATCGCGCTCACCGACGACGAGGATCCGTTCCGCGACTTCGGGATGGTCGCCTCGGCCGCGGTGCACGGCGACGCCCTGGCCGTGGAACTGGTCGAGGAGTCCGCGCACTACCTGGCCGACGCCGTGGTCACGGTCGCCGACCTGCTGGACATCGACTCGCTCGCGCTGGCCGGGCCCTCGTTCAGCACAGCCGGTTCCCTCTACGTGACGGTGCTCGAAGAACGACTCCACACCGACCTCTACGCCGCCCGGCCGCACGGCGTGAACGTCACCCTGGCCGCCCACATCGCCGACGCGGCGGCCGTCGGGGCCGCCGCCCTGGCCTTCCACGAAGACCCGGGCAACGGCCCGGCCATCGTGCGGCCGGCCCGGGCGATCTACGAGGTACCGGCCCCCTAGGGCCCACTCCCCCTGGAACCGCTTCCCCCAGGGCCCACTTCTTCGTTCGTGATCATGCAAAACCTCCCCGGGGAGGTTTTGCATGATCACGAACGAAGGGGAGGAGCGCCATCGCGCTGGATCTGCTAGATCAGGCCTTGCCGCAGGGCCGCGGTGACCGCGTGGGTGCGGTTGCGCAGGTGATGGCGCTGGATGACCGTGGACAGGATGCCCTTGACCGTGCGCTCGGAATAGCCGATCAGCGGGGCGATGTCGGCGGTCCCCAGACCGTCGGCGATCAGGCGCAGCACCATGATCTCGCGTTTGCCCAGGCCGCTGAGGTCCGGGACGCCGGAATCCGGCGCGGCCGACTCGGGGCGGGCGAGGTCCGCCTCCAGCGCCGCCAGCCGATCGGCCACCGAGGTCCCGCCGCGGACGTCCGCGTGAGCCCGCCGGAGCACCTTGGCGACCACCGCCACCGTCGCGTCGTCCCGCCAGATCACGCCGTACAGACCGGCCTGCGCGGCCGTCGCCAGCAGGCCCGGGTCGCCCGGCTCCTCCAGCACCGCGCAGACCGGCAGTTGCCCGCCCCGCGAGTACGAGGTCAGTGCGCCGAGCAGGACCAGGTCGATCGCCCGGTCGACGACGACCAGCAGATTGCTCTCGTGGCGACGTGAGTCGGGCAGCAGGTGCATCTCGCTGCGCTGCACGATCAGGCTGGCGATCCCGGCCCGGCTCAGCGGGTCGGCCGTGACCAGACCGACCCGGATCGAGCGGGCGCAGGCGTCCGGGGGCCGGCGGCGTTCGGGCTCCGCCGCGGCGGAGGGGGTGCGCGTGAGCGTTGAAGTCATCATTCTCCCGGGCGATGCTCGCCATCGTGGTGCGCACGGACGCAACCGGAAGTGCTGCCGCTGGCCTTCCTCGTACGTCCTCGGGCTTCCTTGCACCGACCAGACACACTGACGACACACTGACGCGCGCCGGAGGGTCCAGCCATCGCCGGGGAACCCGCACGTCCGTCCGTCCGGCGGAATCTGCCCGATCGGACATCGCCGGAGGCCACCAGGATTCAGAGCACGCCGGCCCGGATCGCATAGGCCACGGCCTGTGACCGGTTGGCCAGTCCGTGCCGGGTGATCATGCCGTAGAGAATGGTCTTGACCGTGCGCTCGGAGTAGGCCAGTTGCCGCGCCACCTCGGCGGTGTCGAATCCCTCGGCCACCAGCCGGATCACGTCGATCTCCCGGGCGTCCAGACCGGAGGCGGTGAGCCGCCGGGGCGCCAGGACGGTCTGCTGCACCCGCGCCACCGCGTCCACGAGCATCTCCTGGATCTCGGCCGGCAGGTAGACACCGCCCCGCCGCACCAGGCGGATCGTCTGCAGCAGCCGCTCCCCCGTCGCCTCCGAGCGCCAGACCAGAGCCCGCACCCCGACCTCCACCATGGCGAAAAGGTCGGCGTCACCGAGGTGATCGAGCACCAGCACGCACGGGGGCCGGCCGGAACCGGCGAGCGCCCGCAGTTCCTCCATCACCGAACTGGTGACGGAGGTGGACACCACCAGTGTCACGTCGATGTCGGCGACGTCGGTCGACAGGACCGGCTCGATCCGGGGGCCGGCCGCGAGCAGGCTCAGGACCCCCGTGCGGCTGAGGCGGTCCTGCGCGCGCACCAGCACGGTGATCCGCTCGGTCTCCTCCAGTCCGGAGACCATGCGCAGGGGTGCCGGCCGTCGCCGGTCCGGTTCGGGCGCCGGAGGGATCTGGTCGGTCCGGGAAGTCATCCGGCCGCCCCGTGGGAGCAACGTTCATCCGTCGGGGCAGTGATCAATACCGTCACAACCGGCCGACCCTAGCGCCCCAACGGGATCATGATCCACTCGAGGATCAGGAACAACGACACGTTCACCCCTGCCCGAAGGGTCTACCGGCCCTTCAGCAGGGTGTAGGCCAGGACCAGGGCCGCCACCACCACGAGGGCGGCCAGCACCGCCGCCACGATCTTCGCGACGCTGTAGGGACGGTCGCCGATCACCTCGCCGGTGCGGGCGTTGATCATCACCTGCCAGACCCGGTTGTCGAAGCGGTAGGCCGCGAGCCACACCGGCAGCAGGAGCAGCTTGAACGTCACCGAGTTCCACTCGGTGTCGGTCGAGGAGACCTGCTGCTCGTCACCGCCGATGTCGTCGCGGCAGTCCCGCTCGATCTGCCGCTGCGCGACTTGCTGGAACCGCTGCAGGCCCTCGGGCGGCTCCACCTCGTAGCGCATCGTCTGGTAGCCGGCCAGGTACTCCGGCCGGTAAGGCACCACCACGGGCAGGTCCCACGGGTCGAGCTTGTCCACCTTGTCGACGGGAAGGTTCTTCACCGCGGAGACCAGGACGTCGTCGAAGATCCGCTGCACCGTGCCGTAGACCGGGGTCCAGCGCGTGCGACGGACCTCGCGCTCCTGCTCGTCACCGTTGGAGTCACGGTAGGTCTCGGTCACGTAGTAGTGGTCGCCGCGCTGGCCGTGGTAAACGGTCGTGGTGTCGCTGTCGTAGGTCCAGAAGGGCAGATAGGTGCCCTGCAGGCCTTCCCGGGCCGCGAGCGCCGTCAGCGAGTTGGGCGCGAACCAGCGGCTCTTCACCCAGCCCTGGAACAGGTCCATCGCCTTGGCCGGGGTGATCGCGAACGGCAGCACCCCCTCCGGCGTGATCATCACGTCGGCGTCCGGCTCGACCACGACGGCCGCACCGCAGAACGGGCACGCGTCCGAGAGCTTGTCGGTCTCGCTCCGGGCACCGCAGCCCGAGCAGGTCACCGTGTGCGGGGCGATCTGGGTGACCGGCTTGTCCTTCGCGGTGGCCAGCCACTGGTCGAAGGAGTGCTCGCGCACCTGGCGGTCGGCGTCCTGGACCACTTCCTGCTCGAACCCGCAGTAGGGGCACTTCAGGGCGGTGGTGCCCGCCGCGAAGGTGAGCCGGGCGCCGCAGGAGGCACACGGGTACTGCTGCTGGCTGTACTGCGGCGCCGGGCTGCTACTGCTGTCGTCCGTCATTCCCTGACCTGTTCGCGTTTCGTCCGGTGGTGGGCCGTGCCTACTGCGGGGGCAGCGGTGGCGGGCCCTGCGGCAGCAGGCGGGCGATCTCGGGAACCGAGGACGCGGCTGTCCACTCGGCCATCCCGGCTTTCCACACCAGGGTGGTCGCCGCGAGGTGGCCGCCCGAGACCTGGCTCTGCAGACCGGACTCGTCCAGCGGGCCGACCTGCTGGCCGTTGGCCGCGATGTACCACTGCACGGCCGTCGGCAACGGCGGCGGCCCCGCGGGAGCGGCGACCGGCGGGGCCGGCGCGGCGGCGGCCGGGGCGGGCGGCGGCGAGGCCTGCTGCTGGTACATCGAGGCGGCCGCCTGCTGACCCAGCCCGACCCCCAGACCGATGCCCATCGCGTCCCCTGCTCCACCGGGGTTGTTCGAGGCGTTCTCGATCGCGTTGGCGGTCTGGAACTGCGTGTACTTGTTCAGGTCACCGAGCACACCCATCTGGGTGCGCTTGTCCATCGCCTGCTCGACCTCGGGCGGGAGCGAGACGTTCTCGATGATGAACTTGGGGATCGCGATGCCGGAGGGGGCCAGTTCCTCGGTCAGCGTCCCGGCCAGGCGGGCGGCGATCGCCTCCTGGTTGGCCGCCAGGTCCAGCACGGCCACCTGCGCGTGGGCCAGGGCCCCGGCCAGGCGCCCGACGATCATCTGGCGCAGGTATTCCTTGACCTCGTCGGTCTTGAACAGGCCGTCGGTGCCGACGAGCTCCTTCAGGAACTTGCCCGGGTCGACCACGCGGGCCGAGAACCCGCCGAAGGCACGCACCCGGACCATCCCGAAGTCGGCGTCGCGCATCATGATGGGGTTCTGCGTGCCCCACTTCAGCTCGGTGAACTGCCGGGTGCTGACGAAGTAGACCTCGGCCTTGAACGGCGAGTTGAAGCCGTACTTCCAGCCCTTGAGCGTGCTCAGCACGGGCATGTTCTGCGTCTCGAGCGTGTGGGTGCCCGGCTGGAACACGTCGGCGATGGTGCCCTCGTTGACGAAGACCGCCGTCTGCGACTCCCGCACGATGAGCTTGGCGCCCATCTTGATCTCGTTCTGGTAGCGCGGGAACCGGTACACCATCGTGTCCCGGCTGTCATCGAGCCACTCGATGATGTCGACCAGCTCGCCGCGGATCTTGTCGAACAAGCCCACCATGTCTCCAGACTGTGTAGCCGTCTCTGCCCGGCCGCGATCGTAACTGCCCCGGCCGGTGCGCAGATGCCCGGTCCGGACATCATGCTCCCGTCAGACGGGGAACCGGGCGTGGATGTTGCATCGGCCCGCGCGCCCCTTCGCGCAAGGGGCGGACCTCACAACGCCGGCGGGGAAATTCCGTGCGGTCCGGGCGCACGGAATCTCCCCGGTAGGGCAGTCGCGGGCCCGACCCTCACACCAGCGCGGCCAGGGCGGTGGCGACCGGTCGAAGCTCTGCCTGATCGAACGACTCCCGCACGCTGCGGGCGAACAGCCAGGCCACCACCCGGTCCCGGTCGAGACCGGCCAGGTCGGCCATCCGGTGCGCCTGGCCGCGGGGGTCGGTGAACAACTGCTCCCGGTTGTTGAGCAGGTGCTGCAGCACGTCGTAGTGCGGATCGCCGACGTACGGCTTCGGGTCGATGACCAGCCACGGTTCCCGGTGCGTGGCGATCACATTGCCGGCATGCAGGTCGGTGCACAACAGCACAGAACTGGCTGCGCTCAAGGGTAATTCGCGCAGGAGCGCGATCCCGGCCCGGCTCAGGCCGGGATCGAGCGGAGTCGGCCGCGCCTCGCACGCGTCCGCCCAGTCCGCGCACATCCGGCTCAGCGGCCGGAACGGGTGCGCACCGGCCGGCGTCCGCCACAACCGGTTCAGCAGCCCGGCGATCACGACGTCCTGCTCCACCGCGGGCAGCATGCGCAGCGTCGTGCCGGGTTCACAGCGCTCGAGCAACAACATCATGGTGGACGCGTCGGTGAGATTTTCGTACAACCGCACCGCACCCTGTCCCGCCCAGGCCGGCAAACCGGCCGCCTCGTCCTGTGCTTCATCGTGCCGCCAACCGACTTTCAGCACCAGCCGGCGGCCCGCCGGATCACCGGCCGGCGCCACCCAGGAACAGGCACCCCCGGGCTGGTAGGGATCCCCCAGCTGCAACGACCACCGCCGCGCGGCTGCGGCCACGACGGCCGGCAACGCGTCCACCCACGCCCGGAACGCCACGTCGTCCGACCGGCGCACGGCATCGCCCAGGTGGGCCGGCAACGTCAGCGGAGCCATAGCGAATCCATGGATGCATTGTCACCCCCCGATGACAAGACCTGGGTGGCTGCGCCAGAAAAAATTTACGACTCCTTGACCCTCGCCTGCATGTCGTCCGGCAGGTTACGCAGAGCCAGTTCGTTGACCGAACCATCAGCGGACCCGATCCGCAACCCCGCACGATCCCAGGACTTCTCCCGTCCGGGCGGCTTACCGGCCGATTACAGACTGCGAACCCGGAAAGGCCCATTCCGCTTCCCACCAGCCATGTTGCGGCCGTGAGACCGGACACCAGATGTGCAGCACCGGTGCACATCCGAGTCAAATTCGGTTACGGTCAATGCCTTGCCCATCACGCAGAGCTGGACGTGTGACGGGTAGTACACGTAGGCAGAAACCGGAGGAACGATGCTCACCACCGAACCGCCGCCCCTGAGCCCCTGGGGCAGCATCCGTGCGTTCGACCAGGTGGGCACCGAAGGCATCCTGCGCGTGCACACCGACACCGGCACCGGATACTTCGTGCCCCGGCAGCTGAACGCCCGCGTCCACGAGATCTGGCGCATTCCCACCGGATGGTACGGGCACAGCGACGAAGATCGGCACTGGGCGATCGTGGCCATCACCTTCCCGGCGCTGTTCCCCGACGCGCTGGTCGAGCAGGCCCACGCACTCCAGCAGCAGGCTGACTCGCAGTGCTACACCATCGTTCTCGCAGCCGAGCTCGCGGTGGTGACGGCCCCCGTCATCTCCAGCACAACCGAGGCGACCACCACGAACGACAGCAGCGAACCCCTCCCCGAACGCACCCAGCTCATCCCGATCGCGGCGAGCGCCCCCGCCGACCAGCAGGTGCCCGAAACTCCCCGCCCGGCCTGGGTGCGCAAGTCCGGCCCGATCGCCCGGCAGGTCTGGGGCGACTGGCACGAGACCGTGCCCACGGGCTTCGTCGGGGTCGTCGCCTCTCCCGACGAGGCCCCCGAGGACGAGACCTGGCATCTGGTTCCCGTGCAGGAGTACGAGTCGCGCGGCACCTTCCGGTTCGTGGTCGACGTCGAGAACCACGAGGCCTGGAGCGGCCACCCCTGATCAGGCTGATCCAGCTGATCCGGTTGATCCGGGGCTGAGCGCCCGGACCAGCCGTCCCGCCAGTTCTGGCGCCACCTCCCGCAGCTGCGGGTACTCCAGCACCAGATGCTCCAGCTGCGCCTCACGGGCCGCGTTCGGCAGGTGACCGATCGTCAGGGTGCGCGCGTGCCACACCGCCGAGGGTTGCCCGGCCTGCTCGAACGCCCAGCGCAACAGCTCGTCCGGCAGTGGGTAGTGCTCGGCCAGGAGCACCGCGTCGTAGAGGTCCTTGCCCTGCGGATGCGTATCGGTGAACAGCCAGAGCAGTTTCCAGGCCAGCGACAGGGCCGGTGACGCCGCCTGCACCACACCGCCGCCGGGTAGTTCCACCAGCTCGGGCTCCTGAGGCATCACCTCGTTGAAGACGAAGTCGAGCTGGATGTTCCCACCCGGCAGCCCAGACAGCTCAGGCTGATCCGGCTGATCCGGCTGCTGCGCCACCGACCAGGGCAGGACCAGACGCCGGCCCGGCACCCGGTCGTAGGTCCAGATGTCACCCAGCACGGCCAGCGACGCGTCGAAGTCGATGCCGCCACCTTGACCGTTCGCGAAAGTGGCCATCAGGGAAGGGATCGCGGCCAGCATCGCGACCGATGCGGCGTGATCGATCGCCTGGGTGGGCGGCACCACGACGAAGTCCAGGTCACCGGGCTCACGGGCCGCGGCGGGGAGCCAGAGCGCCATGGCCACGCTCCCGCGCAGTACCAGCGACTCGACCCACGGCGAGTCCGCGATGGCCGCGAGCGCCAGGAACAACGCCCGGCGCCGGGCGACCCGCCAGACCGCGCCCCGGGCCGGATCGCTGAACTCCGGGTCGCCGGCCCGGTAGGCGTTGCGGTGGTGCAGCGTCGCGGGATCGAAGAGAAACTGCTGATGGACGTCGTGCGCGCCGATCGCGCGGAACGTCGCCGGGAGGTCGTTGTACTCCCGGGTGGCCTCGTCCAGCGGCGCCTGGGGCACCTCGACCCCGGCCGCCGCGGCCAGGTACGTCTTCTTCGTCATGCTCTGACCTCCTGCGCGATCCAGCCCTCATCGAGGGCGAGATAGCTGTCGTACAGCACGAATTCCTGCTCGACCTCGACGATCTCCAGCCCGTCGAGCGCCTCCAGCAGCAGCAGCAGCGCCGCCTGAGCCCCCGCGGGGCCGACGCCCCGGCAGCGCTGGGTCACGAACCGCTCGTGCCGGCCGTCGGCCCGGGCACGCCGCGCGTTCCAGGACAGGTGCGCGCCGTGCGGCACCACCCGGACGGCCAGCGTGTCGAGGTCGCAGTCCGGTGGCAGCACGAGCTTCACGTGGTGCTCGTAGTACTGCCCGTCCGAACACGGTCCGGCCGGTACCTCGGGCGCCCCGGTCGTCGACTCGATCTTCACCCGCACCGGCTCGAACCCCTGCGCCCGCAACCACTCCACGACGTCCCGGGCCTTCACCCTCTCGTCGGCATAGGAGCGCGCCCCGGCGGCCGTGACCATCAGCTGGGACGGGGTCCGGCCGCGAGCCAGCATGATCTGCGTGAGCTTGAGATCTGCCACCGCACAACACCGTTCCAGCCGATCACTCTCGGCCGGACTCTCGGTGCGGACGGTCACGTGCGTCTCGTACTGAACTGTGGACACATCCGGGAGCTTCCCAGAATCGGCTGGCCCCCGGCACCGGATTTCAGGGAAGCGTGCGCCGCCTCTGGCCCGCCGCCGAGGCCAGACCGGCAACCACCGCGGTCACCACCAGCGAGCCCACGAACACCATCACCACCCCGACGACGAACAGTCCGGTCTCGTCGTCCCGCCAGTCCAGGTAGGCACTCACCGCCAGCCCCAGCGGAACCGCGAGCGTTACCGACGGCCCCCAGTTGAGCCACGCGGCCGGCAGTCCGACGACGGCCAGGGTCAGTACCAGACCCACGACCCGCCAGACCGGATAGTCGACGCCGGGTTCCAGGCCCAGCCGCATCCACAGGGCCCAGCCCAGCAGCGTGACGACGAAGCAGACCAGCGCCACGACGACGTCGGACACGACGAGCAGCGGCCCCTTCTTCCAGAGTTTCCAGCCGTCGGGAGCCGGTGGCCAGGAGGGATCCGGCGCCCAGCCCGGTTCCGGACGCCAGCCGCCCGGGGGGACCGGCCAGCCCGGCGGTGGGTCGAACGTGGGGCGGCGGGAAGGTCGGGAGAACATGGGCCATTCTTTCAGCTCCGCCGCGCCTGCCCTTAATCGGTTGCACCGCGCGGGCGCCCCTCGTCATCCTGGGCCCGTACCCGTCAGCCTTCGAAGGAGACCGAGCATGCGCACAGCTTCCACGCCCCGACCCCTGACCGGTTCGATCGTGGAGTTGTCCCATGTCATGTCCCACCGCCTCGCTGACCCTGGGCGTCGTCGCCCATGTCGACGCCGGTAAGACCAGTCTCACCGAACGGCTGCTGTTCGAGACCGGCGCGTCCACCTGCCTGGGCAGCGTGGACGCCGGCACCACCCGCACCGACTCGACAGACCTGGAACGCAGCCGGGGCATCACCATCCGCGCGTCCGTGACCGGGTTCGCACTGGGCGATCTCACCGTCACACTCGTCGACACGCCCGGCCACCCGGACTTCATCGCCGAGGTGGAGCGGGCCGTCGGGGTGCTCGACGCGGCCGTGCTGGTGGTCTCCGCGGTCGAGGGTGTGCAGTCGCAGACCGTGCAGATCTGGCGGGTGCTGCGCCGGGCCGGCATCCCCACCGTGCTCTTCGTCAACAAGGTCGACCGGGCCGGCGCGGACACGGCGCGGGTCCTGCGGGAGCTGGGTGCCCATCTCACCCCCGCCCTGGTCCCCTTGACCCGGGTGAAGCACGAGGGCACCCCCGGCGCGAGCGTGCACGGTATCGACATCACCGCGGACGAGGTACTGGAAGCGATCGCCGCCGTCGACGACCGCGCTCTGGAGGCCTGGGCCGACGACCGCATCCCGGACCAGCTCGGCTCGCTGCTGCAGGACCTGATGGCCCGGACCCGGCTGACCCCGGTGCTGTTCGGGTCGGCCCTGACCGGCACGGGCATCATCTCGCTGCTCGCGACGCTGGTGCAGTTGCCGCCGGCGCCCCAGGCGGTCCAGGCGGTCCAGGACGAAGCCTCGGCAACGGTTTTCGCCATCGACCGGGACGAGCAGGGTCAGCGGCGGACCTGGCTGCGGATGTGGCAGGGGTGTCTCGTCCACCGCTGTCGTCTGGCTCTCGGCGACCGGCGTGCGCATCTGGTGACCGGGCTGTGGGTCAGCACGGCCGACGGCCTGCAGCCGGCGCACGAGATCCGGGCCGGTCAGGTAGGTGCCGTGGTGGGGCTTCCCGATTCACGCATAGGTGACGTCGTCGGGCGCGGGTCTTCGCGCCCACCCCAGCATTTCCCACCGGCCACGGTGCGGGCGCTGGTCCAGCCGGTGGACGCCGCCCGGCGGACCCAGGCCTTCCAGGCGTTGCAGGAGCTCGCCGAGGAGGACCCACTGATCGGCCTGGAACTCAGCGAGGCCGATCAGGAGACCGCCGTCAGTCTGTACGGGGAGGTCCAGCAGGAGGTCATCGCCGCGGTCCTGGCCGAGAGATTCGGCGTGGAGGTACGTTTCGCCGAGCAGTCGGTGGTGTGCGTCGAGCGGGTACGGGAAACGGGGGACGCGGTCGAGCGGATCGGTGAGAACGGCAACCCGTACCTGGCGGGCCTGGGTCTGCGCGTCGAGCCGACGCCCGAGAACAGTGGTATCACCTTCTCCCCCGGCCTGGAACCCGGCCGGCTCCCCACCGCCTTCATCTCTGCCACCGAGGAAGGAGTACGAAAGGCACTACGAGTCGGGCGTTCCGGATGGGAGGTGTGCGACTTCCGGATCACGATGACCTCGTCGCAGTACTGGCCACGCCAGAGTCACGGGCACGAGAAGTTCACCAAGTCCATCTCCACGGTCGCCAACGACTTCCGCCATCTGGCGCCGGTGGTGCTGCACACCGCCCTGGCCCGGGCCGGCACCTACGTCTGCCACCCGGTGGACCGCTTCGAACTGGAGGTGCCCGAGGCAGCACTTCCCGCGATCCTGACCTCCCTCGGGCGACTGGGTGCCCGGGTGGACGACTCCACCCAGGTCTCCGGCCGGGTCGTGCTGCACGGATTCGTCCAGTCGGCCCGCATCCCCCAGTTCAGCCGCGCTCTGCCCGAACTCACCTCCGGTCACGGCATCCTGACCACCGGCTTCGCCCGGTACGAGCCGGACCGCTCACCGTCCGCCCCCACCCGCGCCCGCCGCGGCCCGGATCCGGCCGACCGGATCACCTGGTTCCGTTCCCACCCGCGCTGATCCGATGTCTCGCCCCCGTACGGGACCATGTTCCAGCCATCCCCGCCCGGACAGCCGAAGCGTTGTGTACACCTGGTACATCCGGTACCGGATGTACCAGGTGTACACAACGCAGACCTGCCGCCCCCGACTCCGGTCACCGTCGGCCCTGCACCGCCGTGAACGGCTCTCCCCGGCTTACACGGAGGTCCCGGTCGCAACCGTGCCCCTTCGCGATACTCGCGCCGGGGTTGCGTCCGATTCATCCGGGAGAATCCTGGTCAGCGACCATCAACGAACATCAGCGGACGCGGCAGGAGGTGTGAGGGCGTGAGCACAGCAGGGGACGATGTGGCACCGGACGGGTATCTGGTCCGGTCGGCCCGGGCCGGGGACATGACGGCGTTCGCCCTGCTGGTCCAGCGGCACCAGGCCTCGCTGCGCGCCACGGCGATCGCGCTGCTCGGGTACACCGACGACGCGGACGACGCGGTGCAGGACGCTCTCCTGATCGCGATGCAGCGGTTGCCCGACCTGCGCGACGTGAACGGGTTCGGCCCCTGGGCCAAGGCGATCGTGCGCAACAACTGCCGCGCCCAGCTGCGGGCCCGGCGGGCCGTACCGGTGCCCGATCCCGAGCACTTGCTGCCGCCCGATCCCGGCCCCCGCCCGGAAGACCGGCTCGAACGGGCCGTGCACCGCGACTGGGTGCGCGAGGCGATGGCCGGTCTGTCCGCCCCGGTGCGGGAGGTGATGCTGCTGCGCTATTTCAGCGGGGTGTCGTCGTACCGCGAGATCGGCCAGATCTGCGGGATCCTGCCCGAGACGGTCGGCAGCCGGTTGCGTGACGGGCGACGGGCGCTGGCCCAACGCCTGCAGGAGACCGCGGGCCAGGTGCGCACCGACGTCCGGGCCGACACCGCGGCCGCGGCCTGGCACCGCGAGTCCACCCAGATTCTCGGGGCAATGGCCGACGGGACGTTCGCCCGGGTGCTCGACGACTGGTACCACCCGGACGCGTCGATCGTGGTCATGGGCTTCCTGCACGGGCGGCGCACGCTGTTGCTAAACATGCTCGAGCTCACCTTCAGCGCGGATGTGAAGGTGAGGCTGCACAACACCATGGCCAGCAAGGACGTGCTGCTGTGGGAGGCGGACTTCCTGAACCCACCGTCCGATCCCGGGCACTGCCCGCCCACGATGGCGGCCCTGTTCACCCTCGACCAGGGGCGGGTCTCCCGGATGGGCATCACCTACGGCACCCATCACCCTTCCGATCATTCGGCCGATCAGTGACGTGACCTGGATCACCTCTCGAGGAGCGCATTTCCGATCGGCCCGCTCCCTCTTGTCCGGTCCTGACGTATCGCCGGAACTGGAGAAGTAGATGACTGACACACAGCCGCCCCTGCTGAACGCCCTGGCCGCCCGCGCAGTGGTGCGGGAATGGGTCAAGGGTGCGCAGACCCTGGCCATCGTCGGGGCCGCTCACCGGATGGGCTGGCTGGAGAAGCTCGCCGAGCCCCTGTCCCTGGCCGCTCTGGCCACCGACGCGTGGCCGCAGGCACGCGTCCGAGGTGTGGTGGACGTCCTCCAGCAAGCCGGTGTGGTGAGCGGGGCCGACGGCACCTGGCAGCTCACGCCACCGTTCGCCGACCTGCTGGCCGGGGCGTCGGGCGTGAGCCTGGAGACGGTGCTGGACTCGGCCCGGCTGGACCTGGCCGCTCTGCAGAAGCTGGACCGCGAACAACCCGAAATGGTGGACGGGGTGGCCGCATTGGTCGTGGCCCGGGACGCCGGGATCGCGGCCGACCCGGTCACGCAGATGCTCTACCGCTCGGTCTACGACGCGATGCCGGAGGTCTCGGCCGTGCTGGAGAGCGGTGGGCCGATGCTCGACCTGGGCAGTGGGGTGGGCGGCGCACTGCTCACCACCGCGCAGCTGTACCCGCAGCTGAAGCTGGTCGGCGTCGACATCGTGCCCGAGGTCGCGGCCGAGGCGGTGCGTCGCCGTGACGAGCTGGGACTGACCGACCAGGTCGAGGTGCGCTGCGTGGACGCCCGGAACCTGCCCGACCGCAGCACGTTCCGAGTGGCCTACTGGGCCCAGTGCTTCTTCCCCGACGCCGACCGGGCCGAAACCCTCGCCGTGTTGCGGCAGGCACTGACCGATGACGGCCTGCTGATCCTGCAGGAACAACTCGCCGGCCCGACCGACGTCGTGCAGCTGGGACAACGGGGCATCAGCGGTGGGCACACCGTGGATGAACTGGCCGCCGAGGCCCGGGCGGCCGGATTCGTGCTCGTGCGGCAGGTGACCACGAACCTCGGAAACCTGACCCTGGTGCGCAACCAGCCGTAGCCCCGTTCTTGTTCGTGATCATGCAAACGTTCCCCGGGGAAGTGCGAGCACCTACCGGCCGAAGGCTGGGGATTGCATGATCACGAACAGATAGGGGTGCGGGGCCGGAGATCCGCCCTCTCTGGCCCTCATGCAATATTTCGCATACCGTATTCCGCATGCCGGTCCCCAGTGCAAGCGCCGCGACCCCCCGCCCCCTGCTGCGCGACCGCGCCCTGGTGGCGCTGCGCGCGGCGATCGTCGACGGCACGCTGGAGCCGGGTGAGCGACTGGTCGACGCCGAGCTGTGCGCCTGGCTCGGGGTCAGCCGGACCCCGGTGCGCGAGGCCCTGACCCACCTGGAGAAGACCGGCCTGGTCCAGATCCGGCCCGGCAGCAAGACGATCGTCGCGCCCCTCGACGTCCGGGCCGCCGTCGAGGCGCAGGCCGTCGCCGCCGGCCTGCACGAGCTCGCCGCCCGCGAGGCCGTACCCCTGGTGAGCCCCGCGCACCTGGCCACGATGACGACAGCCAACACCGCGTTCGCCGGCGCGCTCGCCCAGGCCGACGTCGATGCCGCGATCGCCGCGGACGACGCCTTTCACCGGGTGTTCATCGACCTCGCGGCCAACCGCATGCTGACCGGCATCCTCGAAGACGTGACGCCGCTGCTGCGGCGCATGGAGCGGGTCCGCTTCGCCTCGCTCACCGGGCGGGCGTCCGTCGCCCAGCACCGCTCGATCATCCAGCACGCCCGGGACGGGGACGCCGACGGCGCCGCCCGGTTGACCCGCGCCAACTGGATGACCCTCCAGCCTCCCACCGACTGAGCCCTACCGACTGACCCCTACTGACCGACCCCGTCCCGATCGCAGGAGAACACCGTGTCGCTCGATGATTTCGCCCGCTACCCACTGCTCTTCGGACCCAGCCCGGTGCATCCGCTCGACCGACTGACCCAGCACCTGGGCGGTCCGCAGATCTGGGCCAAGCGCGAGGACTGCAACTCCGGCCTGGCCTACGGCGGCAACAAGACCCGCAAGCTGGAGTACATCGTCCCCGATGCCCTGGCCAGCGGGGCCGACACACTGGTCTCGATCGGCGGGTACCAGTCCAACCACACCCGTCAGGTGGCCGCCGTCGCTGCCAAGATCGGCCTCAAAGCCCGCCTGGTACAGGAAAAATGGGTCGACTGGCCGGACGCTGTCAACGACAAGGTCGGCAACATCCTGCTCTCCCGGATCATGGGCGCCCACGTCCAGCTCGACTCCGCCGGTTTCGACATCGGCATCCGCGACTCCTGGGAACAAGCTCTCGAAGACGTCCGGGCCGCCGGCGGAACGCCCTACGGCATCCCCGCCGGAGCCTCCGAACACCACCTCGGCGGGCTGGGTTTCGCCAACTGGGCGCGCGAGGTCGAGCAGCAGGAGGCGCAGCTCGGCGTCTTCTTCGACACGATCGTGGTCTGCACCGTCACCGGCTCCACCCACGCGGGCATGATCGCCGGTTTCGCCCAGCAGGACCGTCCCCGCCGGGTGATCGGCATCGACGCCTCCGCCACCCTGGAGAAGACCCGCGCCCAGGTCGAGCGGATAGCCCGCCACACCGCCGATCTGATCGGCCTGGGCCGCGACCTGCGTGACGACGAGATCACCGTGCTGGAGGGCTGGGCCGGAGACCTCTACGGAGTACCGGTGCAGTCGACCATCGACGCCATCCGCCTGACCGGTCAGCTCGAGGGCATGATCATCGACCCGGTCTACGAGGGGAAGTCGATGGCCGGCCTGATCGACCTGGTCCGCCAGGGCGACATCCCGGCCGACTCCACCGTGCTGTACGCCCACCTCGGCGGCCAGCCCGCCCTGAACGCCTATTCCGGCGTCTTCTCCTGAGTCCGGCCGGCAGCGCCGGAGAGCTCCCGCAACAGGTCCAGCCACGGGCCGGTGGGGAAGTTCTCCTGCGCGATCTGCCGGTTGCGGCGCAGGCGGTCTTCCAGCTCGGCCGGGCGGGTCCGGAGCACGGTCATCAGCTCCTGGCCCGCCTGCTGCGCGTCCTGCGGTGACGGGCCGACCCGGACCGTCCAGAAGTCCTTGCCGTAGGTCGGGACAAAGGCATCGTAATCGGTTACCGCACATGGGATTCCGGCCACAGCGGCCAGGGCCGGCCCCAGGCCGACGGTCTCCACGTCCAACAGGTTCGGGGTGAACAACACACCCCCACGACCGGCCGCGGCGAGCCGTAGCAGGTCGACCTCGTCCAGGTGCCAGTGGCCGGTCCCGTCCTGATAGCTGCGCAGCGGAACCCCTTCGAGGAACCGCAGGTCCTGCTCCAGCCCCAGGGCGCGGGCCTTGGTGACGACCTCCTGGGCATAGACCGGGTCTTCGCTCAGCCCGCCGAACACCAGCAGCACCGGGGCCTGGTCGTCGTCATGGCCCGGCCGGGCCCCGGCCAGCACGTCCAGGGCGATCTCGACGCCCTTCACCCGGAACACCCGCACCGGGTTCAACAGGATCGGCCGGCCCGGTGAAATGCCCTGCTGGCGAAGGAATTCATGGTGCCGATCCGCCAGCGGACCGGTCGGGACCTCGGGCAGCACATTCGGGACGATGTGGGGCTCGGCCCCGGTCGGGTACTGGCGGCACTCCTGCGCCAGCGACTCCGAGACCACCGCCCAGCGGTGGAACGGCTCGTCCGCCGGCAGGGTGGTGAACTCGTTCGGATGCTGTGGGTAGACCCGCTGCCCTTTCTCGAAGATGGCGCAGCTGCCGAACAGGTCGTGGTCCCAGAACAGCACGCCGCCGGAACCTCTCGCGCCGTAGTACTCGGCGGCGGCCTGGTGCAGGGCCGTCGTGACCGGCACCGCGTCCGACAGCGTCATGTTGACCGCGCAGACCCAGTCGACCTGAGCCTCCTGCAGCCACCGGCCGAAGTACTCCCGGTAGGGAGCGGCCAGCCGGTCGATGCGCCGCCGGAGCTCCTCGCGGTCGGCACTGTCATTCAGTGCCACCGCATTTCGCACAGCCGTCCATTCAGCCGCTGCCGGTCCGGACGGGAGCGGGATCGGCAGCGGGGCCAGGAACTCGTGCCCCTCCGGATCGGGTGGACCGTCGGGGAAGTACCCGGGCTTGTCCGGGCGCCAGGAGTAGCCCAGCTCCGCCGGCACCGGGCCCGCCTCCACCAGGCCGTCCCGGCGGCCCAGGTCGATCACGTTGCGAAAGATCGTGAGCAGCCCACTGACCGGAACACCATCTCCGGAAACCAGTCCGATACGCATCCTTGCGTCTCCCTCGTCAGCCTCGTCAGCCCTGTCAGCCCCGTCAGCCCCGTCAGTCAGCTTGGGACAGCACTTCCAGCCAGGAGGCGAAATCCTCCGGGCCCTCGAAATGGGTACCGGCCACCGCCGCCACCTCCGGTGCCGTCTCGTTCCCGTGGACCACCAGCGCATACCCGCCCGCCGCGCCCACCGCCGCGAACGCCGGCAGGTCGCCCTTGTCGTCACCTGCATAGGCCACGACGTCGAGCCGCTCCTCACCGATCAGCTCGCGCAGCGACGTGCCCTTGTCCACCGGCAGGGGCGGCCGCAGTTCCTGCACCAGCTTGCCCGGCTCCTGGCCCAGCCCGGTCGAGGCGGCCACCCGGGCCACGACCTCGTTCACCAGCTGCCCCACCGTGCCCCGGTCCGCGGCGTTGCGCCAGTGCACGGCCACCGCCACGCTCTTGGACTCGATGTGGACGCCCGGCACCGGCGCCAGCTGGTCGGTCAGGAGAACCTCCGCCTCCCGCACCCGGGCGAGCCACTGCGCCACGTCGGGCCGCACGAGAGTCGAGCCCTCGACCCTGCGCTCCAGCCCGTACGACCCCAGGAGTACCAGCCCGGGGACCGGCACCCGCTCCGCCAGGAAGTCCACCGGCCGCCCGGACAGCAACGCCACCACGTCCAGCCGTTTCACCAGTCGTTCCAGCGTGGGGACGAGATCGGCCGGCAGACGACTGGCGGCCGGGTCGTCGACGATGGGCGAGAGCACCCCGTCGAAATCCATGACGATCCCGGATCGCCCGTCGCCCTTGATCAAAGATTCCACGATCCCGGCTCGGTTCTGCATGCCGCCAACATTCCACGGATATCCCAGATCAAGCAAGAACCCCGAATAACGCGACGTAAACGCACGGTGAAACCGGCGGCGTCACTGAATGCCGGGCGGACCTTTAGGTGATCTTGAAGGATTCCTTGACGGCCCCTGGGACCGGGGCTAGAGTCCGGATTGTTCTGTTACGCGGCAGTTACACCGAATGGCGCCGCCCGGCCGTGTGCACCGTCATCCACCGGCCCGCAGACAGCCCGTTTCTCGGGCGGCCGAAAAGAGCTGTTGCCAGCGGCTTCCGACGCGCCTGAGGAACTTCACGCCACCATCCACCCGCAGCCGGGTGACGGCCCCCGCGGACCTCATGACCGCTCGACCATCAAGGAGTTGCCATCACCGGGGATCCAGACGTCTGCATTGTCGGGAGCGGTGCCAGCGGAGCGACAGCAGCCCTGGCGCTAGCCGAAAAAGGTTTAAAAATAGAAATTCTCGAGGTGGGTCAAGGCGCCCACCGGCCATCGGACTACCTCGCCGCCCGCACGGTGATGGCCGGCGCCGACCACCGCAGCACCGCCACGGCGCCCGTGCTGCCGGACGCTGCCAACCCGTGGACACTACCGGCGGTCGGCGGCGGCATGACCCGCTTCGCCGGAATCTTCTTCCGCATGCGTGAGCGTGATTTCCACCGACGCCAGGAAGAACTGCCCGGAGCCGATCTGGCCCCGGAATGGCCGATTCGCTACGCCGACCTGCGGCCTTGGTACGAGCAACTCGAACAGCGCTTTGGAATTGCACGATCGGCCACCGGTGATATGAATGCGCCGCCCTCCGGTCCCCCCATTCTTCCGGCCCATGAATCATCTCCCGAAGCACATTTGTTCGAGGCGGCGGCCGGCCGGCGGAACATCTCCTGCTTCCCCACCCCCGTCGCCGTGAATTCCCGCCCGCACGGTGGGCGTCCGGCCTGTTCGTACAGCTCCGTGTGCAACGAGAAGCTCTGCCCCAGCGGCGCCCGGGCCGATGCCGTCAGCGAACTGCGCTCCTCACCCAGCGCCGGCAATGTCCGGATCACCAGCAACGCCTACGTGCGCCGTCTCCTGGTGCGCGGCGACACCACGGTGGGCGCGGAGTGGGTCGACCTGGCCACCGGAACCCTGCGGGTCACCCGGGCGAAGACCTTCCTGCTGGCCGCCGGTGCCGCGCAGAGCGCCGCCCTCCTGCTGCGCTCACCCACCCGGTGCTCACCGGGTGGACTGGGTAACGAGACCGACATGGTGGGGCGGGGCCTGTGCCTGAAGAGGAGCGGCTACGTCTGGACGCGCATGCCCACCCGGGCATCGCAGGGCCCGTCCCTGTTCTCGACCATCTGCACGACCGACTTCTACGAGCGGTTACCGTCGGGGCTGAGACCCGGCGGTCTCATCTACGAGGCCAGACTCTCCGAGCACAGCACCCCGGAATGGCGCCTGCACTGCGTCACCGGCGACACTCCCCTGCGCTCGAACCGGGTGCAGGTGGAAGGCGTCCACCGCAGCGGTCCGCTGCGCGGCGAACCGAAGATCGTCATGCAGTACCGCCCGACGCCCCAGGACGACCGGCGCCTGGGCGAACTGCTCGACGTGACCGCTTCCACCGTGCGGGAAGCCGGAGGCCAGGACGTCCGCACGACAGTGATCCCCAACGAGCGCGGCGCCGCTCATCTTCTCGGCAGTTGCCGCGCGGGCGACGACCCGGGCACGTCCGTGGTCGACCCGGGCGGCCGCGTCCACAGCTCCGACAACACCTACGTCGTGGACGGGGGCTACTTCCCCTACGCGACCGCGGTGAACCCCACCATGACGATCATGGCCAACGCCCTGCGGATCGTTGCGCCCCTGAGCCGGTAGTCACCCAGCTGTCCGGAACCGACCAACCTGCGAGGTATTCATCGTGACGTCAACGCCGACGAAGCAGACGCCCACCACCCGGAACGAACTCGACCGGGCCCTGGCCATCACCTCCTCCCGTACCTGGGACGCGGACCGGCGCATGCCCCTGGTGCCCGACCGGGGGCAGGGTGCCCATTTCTGGGACTCCGCCGGGCAGGAGTACATCGACCTCACGTCCTGTACCGGCGCCGCTCCCCTGGGCATGGGCCACGCACCGGTCCTGAACGCGGTGATCGACGAGATGCGCCGCAGTGGAGGAGTTCTCCCGGGCGTCATGAGCAGCCTGCGGACCGACGTGGCGCAGGACCTGTGCTCGGTCTTCCCGTGCGCGCAGCGCGCCCTGTTCTTCCGTACCGGTTCCTGCGCGACCAGTGGCGCGGTCCGGCTGGCCCGCGTGCACACCGGTCGCGACCTGATCCTCACCTCCGGTTTCCACGGGTGGCACGACTGGCAGTTGCAGTACAAGGGAACCCCCGACGTGGTGGGACGCGACGCCGGCGTCGTCGACTTCGGGTACGACATCGAGCGGCTGCGCACGCTGCTGGAGAGTCACCCCGGGAGGGTCGCGGCGGTCTTCGTCACGCCCGAGTCGACCTGTATGCCGCTGGCCGACCTGTTCACGATGCAAGACCTGGCCCGCTCGCACGGCGCCCTCTTCGCCCTGGACGAGGTGATGACCGGATTCCGGTTCCTGAACGGCGGCCTGCACGGCGCCCTGGGCCTGAGTCCCGACCTGATCACCGTGAGCAAGGGACTGTGCAACGGCATGGCCCTCTCCGCGGTCCTGGGTGCGCGCAGCGTCCTGGAGGCGCACGAGAAGACCTATCTGGGAAACACCTTCATGCGGGAAGTGGCTCCGTTCGCCGGCGCCCGGGTCTCCGTGGAGCTGCAGCGGGGCGGCGGGATCCAGACCATCATCGACCACGTGTCCCGCCTGGTGCCCGGCATCAACGCGGCGTTCGGCCGGCACGGCCTGGCCGCCCGGGCACTGAGCGCGGCCGGTATCTTCCACGTCCTGTTCGAGGACGACGACCTCGGGCAGCGCTTCTACACGCAACTGCGGCGGCGGGGTGTGCACGCGGAGTTCGGTGGCGCCCACCTGGTCAGCGCAGCCCTGACCCCGGACGACATCGACCAGGCCGTGCTCACGTTCGACGAGGTGGCAGCAACGTTCGCCGGCCCGTCGGCCGCAAGCATCAGCCCCGAGGCGTTCGCCCGCTTCGCCGGGGATGCCTTCCGGGTGACGCCGCCGGTCGCGGCACGGTGGTGGGAGCAACTGGGCCCGCGTCTGGACACCGCCACCACGGATGCCGGAGCCACCCTGGTCGGGAGGTCCGCGTGAACACTCCCCTCCTCCTCGGCGGCGAACACCGTTCCGGGACGACGCTCCTCAGCGTCGTACTGGACTCGCACCCGGCCCTCGACGTCGGCCCGGAACTCGATTTCGCCGAGCCCACCAACCTGGGCACGCTGGTGATCGAGACGTGCCGGTTGCTGCGGGAGGGCGACCCCCGCGTCCTGGGCCCCGGCACGGACACGAATGACCCTGCTTACTACGACGTGGCCCACTTCGTGAAACAGTGCGAGCGCTACGGCATCCCGCCGGCCACCCTGTCCGACCTCGTCGAGCAGCAGATCGCGCAGGACGGCCGGGACATCGTGGCCCTGCGCGACCGGTGCCGGCTCCTGGATCGCATCGGGAAGTTCAAGATGGCGACCACGGGCAAGCTGACCTGGGGGATCAAGCTCCAGCGCAAGATCCAGGACGTGGACCGCTACGCGCAGATCTTCCCCGGGTCCCGCTTCATCCACATCATTCGCGACGGCCGGGACGTGGCGGCGTCGCACCTGCGGACCGTGCCGGACTGGGGGTACCGGTCGATCGACGACACGGCGTACAAGTGGGCCAACCTGATCGAGGCCACCCGGTTGCGGGCTCCCGCCCAGCGGTATCACGAGATCCGGTACGAGGATCTGGTCGGCGAACCCGAGAAGGCCTGCCGGGCCCTGTGCGACTTCCTCGAGATCCCGTTCGCGAGCCAGATGCTGCAGCACCATCTCGTCGACCACACGCTGCACGCCCACGACTGGTCCCATCCGTCGTCGGAGGCGACCAAGAATCCGCTGAGTGAGGCACCCGTCGGGCGGTACCGACACGATCTCACCGCCGAGCAGATCGCGGACTTCGAGAACATCGCCTCGGGTACGCTCCGGACGCTGGGCTACGCGGTGTGACCGGGATCGATCCTACGACCAGGCCTGGAGGACTGCATTTTTCACGCTGTCATCGCCCTTCTCGACTTCCCCGGGAACACCCAGATCGCGCTGGCCGGCCTCATCATCCTCTTCTCCTCCGCGTTGCAGGCCGTGATGGGTTTCGGCTACGCGATCTTCAGCATGCCGCTGCTGACGATGATCTGGGGCCCCCAGGAGGCCGTGTGCGTCGTCATCGGTTCGGGGTTCGTCGTGGAGATCCTGGTGCTGGTGGCGAGCGGCAGCCGGCCCCGGTCGTCGCGGCGGGCCGTCCTGGAGTTGTCCCTGTGGTCGGTGCCCGGCCTCCTGCTGGGGGCGATCGCGCTGACCCGGGTGCCACAGATCCCGCTGCAGATCCTCATCGCCCTGGCGGTCGTGCTGGCCGTGCTGAACCAGCTGAGGTCCCGGTTCCCGGGCCGGTCCGTCGTCACGACCGGGGCCCCGGGCCACTGGGTGGACTCGGGCGTCGCCGCGCCGCTGGTCGGCACGGTCTCGGGGTTCCTCAGTTCGTGCACGTCGCTCGGGGCCCCGCCCGTCGTCCTGTACCTCAACGCGCGGCTGCAGGAGCCCCGGCGGGTGCGTGACACGCTCGTCATGCTGTCGGTGGCGCGGCTGCCGCTGAGCGTGGGCATCCTGCTGGTGACGAGTGCCTGGGTGCTGCCGGCCGGGCTCCCCCTGCTGTGGATCGCCGCGGGCCTGGGCTTCCTGCTGGGACGCAAGGCCTTCCAGCTGCTCAGTGCGGAGTTCTATCAGCGCGCCACGTTCGGGCTCCTGGTGGCCGCCGCGGCGATGGCGCTCGGTTCGGTGGCCTTCGGCGTGATCACCGGCTGACCGGCGGATCCACGACCCGGACCGCTCGCGACGGGAAAATCCGTTGCGTGACCGGACCCCCTTGGCCAGAGTGTGGCCATGACGTACTGACGGACATTCCCCTCCCCGGCTCCACCCTGTCCTCCGTCATGCCCTCTCGCACCTCCCCAAGGATTCCTGTGCCCGTTTCCGCACCAGACCAGGCCACCGTCACCGTCTTCGCCTCCCCGCGCAGCTGGATCGAGTCGTCGGCCGTCGACCAGTGCCACCAGGTCGCCTCCCTGCCCGGCATGGTCCACGTGGCCGGGATGCCCGACCTGCATCCGGGCAAGGGCGCGCCGATCGGCGCGGCCATGACCTCACGCGTGCTCTATCCCCATCTGGTCGGCGGTGACATCGGCTGTGGCATCGCCGTTTTCCCGCTGCATCTGCGAAAGCTCGCGCCGGAGCGACTGGCCCGGCGGTTTCCCGACCTCGACGAGGCCGTCACACCCGAGGGCGAGGTGCTGGAGGAGCTCCAGGCGATGGACGCCCTGGGCGGCCTCGACCGGATGCCGGGATTCGGCACCGTGGGCCGGGGGAACCATTTCGTCGAGCTCGCCCGCGTCGACACCGTCCAGGCCCCCGGGCACGCCGAGCGGCTGGGGATCGGGCGTGGCGACCTGGTGCTCGTCGTGCACAGCGGATCGCGCGGCATCGGGGAGCACCTCCTGCGCGCCCACACGCAGGAGCACGGGGCCGGTCCCGCCGCGGACCCGCAGGCGTACCTGGCCGCCCACGACGCCGCGGTGCGCTGGGGGCAGCTGAACCGGCGAACGATCGCCGCCCGGGTGGCCACGGCGATCGGGGCCCGCGTAGCCGACCCGGTCGTCGATCTGTGCCACAACCAGGTCGAGATCCGCGACGGCGTCTATCTGCACCGTAAGGGAGCGGCCCCCGGCGACGACCGCGACGTCCTGGTCGCCGGCACCCGCGGCACTCCGTCCGCCCTGGTGGCCGCACACTCCCCGGCGGCCGCCAACTTCTCGGTGGCCCACGGGGCCGGGCGCAAGATGTCCCGCTCCGACGCCCTGCGCCGCAACCAGGCCAAGCACACTGTGGCCGAATTGCGGCGCACGCCGGTAGGTTCCATCGTGATCTGCGGCGACCGGCAGTTACTGTTCGAAGAAGCGCCCTCCGCCTACAAGCGCATCGAGCAGGTGGTCGACGACCTGGTCACCCATCACCTGGCCACACCGGTGGCCACCACGGTCCCGATCATCACCTACAAGACGCAAGACCTCTCCGACGGGCGGCGCCGGCGATGAGGCCCACCGTCGCCTGCTGCTCTCGGCCGCCGTAGAGGGGCTCACCGCACCGCCAGGACGGCCGCGGCGAGCGCGATCGTGGCGGTCAGGGCCCGCGCCCGGTCGATCCACAGCAGGCGCCTGACGGCTTCGTGGTCGTGCCCCGTCCCCAGCCGGCCGTGGACCCGGGCCGCGCAGGCCGTGACCCCGAAGGTGGCGGCCACGGCGCCCAGGGCCACGCACGTCCAACCGCCCGGGCCGGACAGCAGGGCCCAGCCGCCGGCCAGGACGAGGGTCCCGTACATCACGATGACGAGGGGGACCACGGCCCGCGAGTGGGCCTCATGAGCGGGTGCCCATTCCTGAGCGGGCACCCGCGCCAGGGCCGGGTAGACGAGCGCCGTGACGGTGACCTGGAAGCCGAGGTGAGCGGCGGTGGCCGCCAGGAGAAGCGTATCGACAGTGGTCACCACCCGAGCGAAGCACGCCGGTCCGGACGGCGCACCTGGGGCCCTACCTCGCCGCCAGGCCGGCCGGGATGCCGTGGCACCCCGACCGGCCCCGACCGGCCGGATCCGAACTACATCAGAACTGCTTCTCCTTGTTGCAGGTCACCAGCTGGTTCACGCAGCTCTTGACCAGGTCGGCCATGGTCTTGGTGTCCCAGGCGAAGAACCCGTCGAAGTGCATGGACGAGGCCATTCCGCTGGCCAGCTCGAACCCGGCCTGGGTACCTTCGGTGTCGTAGTTGACGACGAAGGTGACGGCCGGGATCCGGACCGGGAACGCGGCCGGGCAGGTGCCCTGCGCACCGTAGGCGACGTGCGACTTGTGGTCCGGGCTGTCCAGGTTCTTGCCGTCCCAGCAGTCCGGGAACCGCTGCAGGAAGTGCAGCGAGCCGTTGTCCTGGCAGACGGGCCAGTTGCCGTCGTCGCTGCGGGCCACGCCGTCGGCCGGGCCACCGGCGCACCAGAACTGGTTCACCGTGCCGACCGGGGTGGCCTCCTGCTTCTTTGCATCCCCCACGACCATCCGCATGCCGTTCGGCATCGGCACCGTCTTGGTCTTGTCCTCCAGCAGCGAACCGTAGTAAACGATCAGCTCTTTCGGTTCCACCTTCTGGCCGGTGCTCTTGTCGGTCAGTGACGGCATCCAGTAGGCCGAGTGGTCTTCGGTCGGCCGGCAGGTCGTGGACGTGAACTTCATCAGGTCCTCGGTGGTGCTGTTCGCGTCGGTGCTCTCGTTGCCGAAGAACGAGTGCAGGTGCGACTTCCCGGTCTGGCCGGGGAACACGATCGGGTCGTTGTTGCCCGAGTGGCTGTACGTGCAGGTGGCGTTGAACTCGGGGTTCTTCTTCGCGGTGGCCGGCGGGGTGCGCGGCGTCAGTGCCTCGAACTCCTCGAGCTGGGCCTTCCAGGCCGCCGCATCCACCGGGATCCAGTCACCGGCGGGCATCGTCATGGTGGCGCCGGGGGTCATCGTGTGGTCCGGCGTGCTGGTGTCGGTGGGGGTGCTCGTGCTGGTCGGGCTGGTCGGGGCGGTCGGGGCCGGGGTGCTACTCGGCGTGGCACTGGGGCCTGGGGTCGGCGTACTGCCGTGCCGCCGCTTCTTCGTGGCCGGCTTTCCCAGTGTGCTGGCGTATTTCGCCGCCTGCGCCGTGGTCATCTCCAGCTCGTCATCACCCGCGGAACCGGCGACCGGCTGCACCGTGCTGCCGTGGTGGCTGCCCTGGGGCAGGTTGGCGGAGTTACCCGGGACCGCGCCGAACGCGATCGCCGCGCCCACCCCCAGGATCGAGGCCGTCGCCAGCGCAATGGCCGGGCGCAGCAGCCGGGGACGTCGTCGCGACACGTGATGCTCCTTCTCGTGGTCAGGGAACTCGAGTGGTCCGACCCAACCGCGAGCCTGTGAATCACCTGTAGGCCCAAAGTCCTAGACCTGGGTCCCGCCCTGGGTCCCCGGCCCCTGCGCGCCCCGGGCCAGCGCAGCCAGGCGGGCGGCCGCCGCGGTCAGTGTGCGCCCCCGAGCCGTCGCCACGCTGACGTACATCTGGAAGTCGGCGTCCTCCACCTCGATCCAGTGCAGCGAGGGGTCTTTCTCGACCAGGTACCGGGGCAGGAAACCCGCGCCGAGGCCGTTGCGCACCAGTGCCGCGGTGTCATGGGTGTCGGAGGCCTCGATGAACACGTCCCGCCGCAGCCCCCGGCGCCGGAACTCGGCGTCGACGAGGGTGCGGTTGGCAAACCCCTGGCGGAAGTCCACGAACCGCAGCGGGGCGGCCTCGGCCAGGGTGATCGTTTCCCGGCCGGCCAGGGGATGATCCAGCGCCACCGTCAGCCCCAGGTCCGAGCTGGCCAGCACATCGATCTGCAGGTCGGGATAGTCCTCGGGGCGCGCCGCCATGAACGCCACGTCGATGTCACCCACCCGCAGGCTCTCGGACAACCCCGCGGTGCCGGAGGGGGCCGGAGCCAGGCGCATCGTGACATTCGGGTGCTCGTGGGTGAAACGGCCCAGCAGACGCGGCACGTCGAACAGGGTCACGTTCGTCATGTAGCCGATCCGGATCGAGCCGGTCAGGCCACCGCCCACCGCGTCGACCGCGTCCCGGGCGACCTGGAAGGCGTCCAGGATCCAGGACGCGTGCGGCAGCAGGGCGCGCCCGGCGGCGGTCAGGCGCACCTGCCGGGTGGTGCGGTCGAACAGGCGCTCCCCCAGATCCGATTCCAGGGCCGCGATGGTGGCCGACACCGCCGACTGCACCAGATGCAGATCAGCGGCGGCCCGGGTGAAACCACCCGCCCGGGCGACGGCGACGAAGACCTCGAGCTGACGGCTGTCCACGACTCATCACTATGCCAGATCAATTCGATCGGATTTCATCGTTGGACGGGATAACTGCAGGTGAGTCAGGCTCATGCCATGTCAACCGCCACGCTCTCGGCCCCGGCCCCGGCCCGTCGTGAGGTCAGCCACGGCGCCGGTTTCTGGATCGCCGCAGCCTCGTTCCTGATCGTCATGGCCTACAACACCGTGCCCACCCCCCTGTGGTCGATCTACCAGCGCCGCGACGGCTTCTCCACGTTCGCCATCACGATCGCCTTCGCCGCCTACGCCGTCGGCGTGGTGATCGCCCTGTTCCTGGCCGGTCACCTCGGCGACGTCCACGGCCGCCGCCGGATCCTGCTGCCGGCCATCGCGCTGCAGATCGTCTCGGCCGTGGTCTTCATCGCCTGGCCCGAGCTGCCCGGCCTGATCGCCGCCCGGGTCATCGCCGGGTTCGGCGTCGGCATGCTCACCGCGACCATCACCGCCCACATCCTCGAACTGCACCTGACCTCGCGCCCGGGCGCCGACCCGGTGCGCGGGCAGATCGTCGCCGGCATGGCCAACCTCGGCGGCTTCGGCATCGGGGCCCTGGTCTCGGGCATCCTGGCCGAAGGGGTGGGTTCGCCGCTGGTGACCCCGTACGTCGTGTTCCTGGTGCTCCTGGTCCTGGCCTTCGCCGGTATCGCGCTCGTCCCCGAGACCGCCACCCGTCCGCAGCAGCGTCCCGCCTACCGGCCCCAGCGCGTCAGCGTGCCGCACGCCGCCCGGGGCCGGTTCTTCCTGGCCGGCGGCATCGCCTTCTCCGCCTTCTCGGTGCTGGGCCTGTTCACCTCGCTGGCCCCGGTCTTCGTCGCCGGCCAGCTGCACATCACCTCCCGCGCCACCGCCGGCCTGGTGGTGTTCGTGACCTTCGCCGCCGCCGCGATCTCCCAGATCGCCGTGCGCCCTCTGAGCGTGCCGGCCCGGATCGCTGTCGGCACCGTCCTGCTCGTCGCCGGGATCGCCGTCCTCGCTGTAGTCGTGGAGACCGTCGGAGCCCTGGGCTGGTTCTTCCTGGGCGGCGTCGTCAGCGGTGCGGGCGCCGGTCCGCTCTTCGCCGCCGCCCTGGCCGTGGCCGGGTCCCTGTCCGCACCCGCGCAACGCGGCGAGGTCCTGGCGGGCATCTTCCTGATCGGCTACATCGGGCTCACCCTGCCGGTGGTCGGCATCGGTGTCGCCACCCTGTCGATCAGCCTGGCCAGTGCCCTGGTCGGTTTCGCCGTGGTCATCATCGCGATCGCCCTCCTCACCGCCGTGCCGCTGCTGGCTGCGCTGCGGCGGGCAAAGGGCTGAGGGGTAAGAACAGGGCCTCCCTCAGAGCCGGGCTGGACGCGCACCCCCGATCCGGCGGTCATAGCCTCGGGGCGAGTGGTAGACCACCCATGCTCTGGAGAAAGGCATTTCATGACCACCTGGCTGATCACCGGCTGCTCGACCGGCCTCGGCCGCGCCTTCGCCGAGGCTGTGCTGGCACGGGGCCACCATGTCGTCGTCACCGCGCGGGACGTCTCCCGGGTCCAGGACCTGGCCGATGCCCATCCGGACACCGCCCTCGCCCTGCCGCTGGACGTCACCGACCAGGAGCAGGTGTCCGCCGCCGTGATGGCGGCGCAGGAGCGGTTCGGGGCGATCGATGTCCTGGTCAACAACGCCGGGTACGGCTACCGAGCCGCGGTCGAGGAGGGCGAGGACGACGCCGTCCAGCGACTCTTCGAGACCCACGTGTTCGGGACCACCCGCCTGGTCAAGGCGGTCCTGCCGGGCATGCGGGAGCGTCGCTCGGGCACGATCGTGAACATCTCCTCGATCGGGGCCCGCGTCTCCCCGGAGGGCTCCGGTTACTACGCGGCGGTGAAGGCCGCCGTCGAGGCCCTCACCTTGTCGCTGCGCAAAGAGGTGGCGTCGCTGGGGATCGCCGCGATGGTCGTGGAGCCCGGAGGCTTCCGCACCGACTTCGCCGGTCGTTCCCTGACCCAGGCGGCCGTACCGATCGCCGACTACGCCGACACGGCGGGCCGGCGCCGCAAGGAGCACGACACGGTGCACGGCACCCAGAAGGGCGATCCGGCCAGGGCTGCGGCCGCGCTCATCGAGGCCGTGGAATCGAAGGAGCCGCCCTTCATGCTGCTGCTGGGCAACGACTCCTCGGACGAGTTCCGGAAGGCTCTGGACGCCCTGCGCACCGAGGTCGACGCCTGGGAGAAGCTCAGCCGGAGCACCGACTTCGACGAGTGACGCCACCCCTTGTTCGTGATCATGCCGACCTTCCCCGGGGAGGGTTCGCCTGATCACGAACAAAGGTGGGTCACCGCGCTAGTCGGAGGTGTCCCGGCGTAAGCGTTTGACGTTGCCGCGGCGCTTCTTCTGGGCGATCCGGCGTTCCTGGGAACCCCGGGTGGCCTTGGTGGCGCGCCGCGCCCGCGCCGGTGGGGCGAGCGCGGCCGCCACGATCTGCGCCAGTCGCTGTTCGGCGGTCTCGCGGTTCTGGAGCTGCGAGCGCTGCTCGGACGAGGTGACCTGCAGAACCCCGTCCACGAGGCGCGAGCTCAGACGACCGAGCAGTCGTTCGCGTTGTTCGGGTGTGAGTACCCCACTGGCAGCCGCGTCCCAGCGCACCTGGACGCGGCTGTCAGTGGTGTTCACACTCTGGCCGCCCGGCCCTGAGGAGCGGGAGAAACGCCAGGTCAGTTCGTTCTCCGGGATCGTCACGGTCGCGTTCACCCGCAGGGGCCCGGCCATGTCGTTATTCCGCCGGCTCGCTCAGGGGATCGTCGAGCGGTACCGCCAGGGGGTCGTCCACCGGTTCGTCCCCGGCTGTGTCCAGGAAATCCTCCAGCGGCCCGGCATCGGGCTGCAGGGCCTGGCTGAGCTCGTCGGCCAGCAGGGCGACGAGCATGTCGAGCTGGACGTCGGACGAGGACGAGACCTCGGTGTCGGATCCGTCCAGGGCCCGGGCGGCCAGTCCGGCCTTGCTGTCGATGAGCTCGGCGATGCGGGCGTCGATGGTCTGGGCCGCGATGACCCGCCAGGCGGTGACCGGCTCGGTCTGACCGATGCGGTGGCTGCGGTCGATCGCCTGGGTCTGCTCGGCGTCGGTCCAGGACAGCTCGGCCAGGACGATGTTCGAGGCCACCTGGAGGTTCAGCCCGACGCCGGCGGCGGTCAGGGAGCAGACCGCGACGGCGACGCTGGGGTCGTTGACGAAGGCGTCGATGTTCTTCTGCCGCAGTGAGGGGGTCTGGTCGCCGCGGATGGACGCGAACCGTACGCCCTGCCGGGTGAAGGTCTCCTCGGCGGTGTCCATGACGTCGACGTGCTTGGCGAAGAAGACGACCTTGCCGGCGCTGCGGGCGAGCTGGCCCGCGTAGTCGGCGGCCAGCCCGGCCTTGGCCTGGCCGATGCGGCGCATCATGCTGAAGACGTTCTCGCCGGTCTTGGTGGCTGTGTCTTTCAGCTCGGCCCGGGCCACCCGGCGCGCCAGTTCCAGATCGATCCCGTCGGCGGAGTTGGTGGACGAACGGCTCGCCAGAGCGCTCTGATAGCGCTCGACCATGCGCCGCGCCAGGTCGCGCTCGGCCGCGCGGACCGATCGGCCGGCGGCGCCCTCCAGCTCGACCGGGAGGTCGGCGACGCGGCGGGCGGGGATGTCGGCGGCCACGTCGACCTTGCGGCGCCGCACGATGCCGCTGTCGATGACGCACTGCCGCGCGGCGCGGTAGAAGCCCGGGTCGGCGGGGTTGAGGCCGGTCTCCTCCAGGGAGTCCATCAGCTTCCCGAGCGGCTTCTTGTCGTCGATCCAGCCGAGGAACTGCCAGATCGCCCGGAAGTCGTCGATGTCGTTGATCAGTGGTGTGCCGGTCAGGGCCATCAGCAGCGGCTGCGCCGAGCGGGCGCGCAGGCGCTCGGACAGGCGCAGCACGTTCTGCGAGCGCTGGGAGGTCTTGTTCTTGATGAAGTGGGCCTCGTCGACGACCATGCCGCCCAGGCCGAAGTCGCTCAGCCAGCCCACGTGCCGGTCGAGGACCTCGTAGTTGACCACGACGATGTCGGCGAACCCGTCGACCGCGTCGCCGTTACCCTGAACCACGGTGACGGGGCGGTGCGGTGTCCAGCGGCGGGCCTCGCGGGCCCAGTTGGTCTTGACCACGTTGGGCACGACCACGAGCAGCGGGTACGCGTTGGCGGCCTCGGCGGCCAGCAGCGCCTGGGCGGTCTTGCCCAGGCCGGGCTCGTCGGCCAGCAGGAAGGTGCGGTGCCCGGCGGCGGCCGCGGCGACCAGTTCACGCTGGTGCGGCATGAGCTGGGCGCTCATCGGCCGGCGGGAGACCGTCCCGGTCGGGAGCTTCATGCAGGCGGGGGCTCCGCTGTCGGCGCGTTCGAACGAGTCCAGCAGCGGGCCGAGCAGTTCCCATCCGGCCAGCCGGTGCCGGGGGGTCGGGGCCGGCCGGGCCGCCGAGAAGTCGGGGACCAGGAACGGGTTGGCCATCTGCCGGGAGACCACCGAGCGCGGGATCACGCGGCTCTCCGCGGGGGCGGGCGCCGTCGGGGTCTCGGAGGGGGTGGCCGCCCGGGGCTCGGTCTCGGGCTCCGGTTCCAGGCCCGCGGCCTGCTGCATCTCCCGCTTGAGCGACCGGGCCGCGTCGGACAGCGGCGTGTCCTCGGTGAGGAAGGACATCAGCCCGGTGTCCTGGACGGCGGTCGTCGCCAGGACGGTCGCGAGCCCGTCGAGACGTTTGAGCTGTTCGGCCGTGCGGGCACCGCTGGAGGAGGTGTCGGCCCGCAGGCGGGCGCGTTCCTCCCGCAGCAGCGCGGCGACGGCCTGGAACTTGGCCCGTAGGGCAGGGGTCAGGCGGCCGCGGCGGGCGGCGTCCTGGATCTCCCGCATCGCGGCGGCGAGCACCGCGATGACATCTTGGCGCTGACGAACCCGCCGCTGGTTCTGCGGCGCAGGACGGCGATGACCTGCTCCACGCTGGCCTGGTCGGGCCACAGACTCCTCCTCCACATCCGCCCGGGAAGGGCGTACAACTCCGGCACGGCCACCCGGGTGGTGTATCGCCCGGGTGCCGTCCGGTTCTTCAGGCCCGCCACGAGACATCCGGGACGGGAGCTACGGTGCTCCGACCCCGGGCGAGCCTGGTAGATCGGCACACAACAACGCTTGAGGCCACGGTGGCCCCCTCGCAGGCCCCTGAACGCACCAGGGCCTGGGCCATCAACACCACGACCGGTTCCGGTCTCGTGGTCAGTGCCCCGCCTATCCTAAACGCATACGCGGGCATCTCATTCCTCGGACCCTCCTTCGGGCCTCCGGAACGTGCCGCCGACCGCTGATCAAGCGCTTACCTGCGGGTCCGGCAGGGCCGGCCTCACCCGGTCCACCGCATCGTCCGTCGGTGTGCCACCAGCGAACGAGGCGTCGGTCTCCTCATCCCTCGGCCGGCCGGCGATCCCCGTCCCGAAGAGTCGTGGGCGATGGCGCGTCCGTCCGCCGGACACGCACCACCGGGCAGGCCATACCTACCGCTGTCGGGTACGAGGAGATGTAGGCGGCCCAGGCATCCTCGTATCCCTGGTCGTTCGGCCTCAGGAGGGAGGCGTCGGCGTCCACCCAGCATCCGCGTTCGGTGAACCTCACCCGACCGGGCATGATCAGATTGCGCCACCATTGCTTCTGCTCGGGGTGGCCGACCCCGATGATCAGGTCATGCTCCGCACCCGCGGCGACCATCACCACCAGGCGGTGCCAGGTGCCGCTGCGACGCCCGTGAACCTGCAGACCGGCGAACCTGACCGGGACGATCCGGTACAGCGGTGAGGACAGCAGGCCCAGAAGGATCCTCCCAGGGACGGAAGGACCGCCCAGTGAGGGCGCACAGAGTCCGAGCACAGCTCCCAGGACCGCACCCGCGATCAACCCGGTACCCAGCCCGAGGGCGATGACCGATACGTCGGCCCAGTCGCTGTCCGGCAGGGTGGCTCCGGTGAAGATGACCGCCATCGCCGGGCACCAGGCCATAGCGCTGAACGAGACCCACCGGAACGGATGCCGGGCCACGCCATGCAGGACGAGTGCCTGGGCGCCACCCAGGACCGCTCCCATCATCACCCCGATGGCCGCGGCGCCGACCAGGATCAAGGCCAGCGGAGGGGACGCCTGGGAGCTTCCGTCCCCGGAGAGAGCAGCCGGTACGGTGCCGGCGGCCCATCCGAGGGCGGCGACCAGAGTCGTCACGGCCACCCAGCGCCCGACCGGCAGTCTCGGGAAACTGCTCCGGAGCAGGCCGGCCATCGCGACCGACACCGCTACCCCCTCCACCACTCCCCCGGCGACAGCCAGCCCGATGGTGAACAGGACCTCGCCGGATCCGTCTGCGGCACCGACCACAGAGTCCGTGACCCTGGCCGCCGCGGCTGCGGCGGTCATCCCCACGCCCTCAGCCGCTGCCAGCGCCAGCACCCAGTGCCGGACCGGAGTCCAGGGCTTCGATTCCCGCTCCATGCCCATCACCAACCCTGATCAGAGCCTGTTCTTGCCCCTCACCCTCCAGGTCCAGAGTTGACACGCGCCCCAGCTCTCGGCAGAGGCAAAAGTCCGCCATCCGCCGGGCCCCCGGACAGGGCCTTGACGAGCACGCGGTACCTGCTGGTGCCATCGCACGACATCTCACCCCCGTGGCAGATCGTCCGAGAGCTGTTTCATGTATAAGGAAACATCCTGATGGATATCTACTTTCGCGGCGAAGATCGTTACTTGGACACCCCGGTCGCCGGTCTCGTTCATTTCCTCCTGCACGACGACCAGCGACGCGATCGCGTGCCGGCGGCCCCGTCCGGCCAGGAGCAGACTCAGGACGGCCGTCGCGTGCCCGGGTTTCAGGCACCCGGACAGCGCGCTCCGGTCCTCGTCCCTTACGGCCGGAACGTAGTCCAGAAGGCGCACGGCGAGCGCGGTCGCCGCCACCGGTCCGGCCCCGTGCGCACCGGCCTGTTCGGCGAGCGCGGCCTCGACGAGAACGCGGCACCGGACGCGCTCTGGCCGGGGCCTGCGCATGCGGGTCTCACCCCCGCGGCAGATCGCACGAGAGCTGTTCCATGTACGAGGAAACGTCCTGACGGATACTGACCTTCGCCGCGAAGACCGGTACCTGCGCGCCCCAGTCGCCGGTCTCGTTCATCTCGTTCAGCAACGGCCAGTCCCGGTGGCTGCTGAGCGCCGTGTCGACCGCGGCCATGCTTTCCTCGTCCCGGTCCGCGCGAGCGTGCGTGTAATCCTCCAGCCAGGCGCAACTCACCGCGGTCAGGAGTTCGGTGCCGAAGTAGTAGCGGTCCTGGCTCAGTTCGGTGACCGGGTCGGGGAGGTCGAATCCGGCCGGGAGCGGCACGCCGCGCAGCATGGTCGCGGCCGTGGCCGCCGAGTTCCCGGGCGTGACGGTCCCTTCTCCCAGATCTGCGTTCCACTTCTGGGGGTCCACGACCCGTAACGAGCTCAGCACCGCGAGGAACTCCTCGTGGTCACGCGCGCGGTCGAGCCGGACGGAGACGAAGATCTCCCCTGCGGGGATGAGAATCTGCTCGGAGAGCGCCGTCTCGAACAGTGGCGCCTGCCGGCCGAAGATGGTCAGGGACGTCCGCCGGCTGACGTCGGCGCCGATGCGCTGCACGGTGCGTTCGTAGGCGGACTCGGGCCCCCACCAGATCGTCAGTTTCTCGTCGCCCTCCCCGGTGAACTGCTGCTCCCCGTCGTCGGGCGCGTTCTGGACCAGGGAGGCCGGGCGCCACCGGTCGTCGTCGACGGTGAGGTACGGATTGCCCGTGGCCACGAGGGGTTCCTGGGGCAGTTCGTCGGCCGGCGCGACCGGGGCCCTTCCCTGGACGAGCACGACGCACACCGCGACCACCGCTGCGGCCACCGCCGCCGCGGCCGGCCACGGACGACGTGAGGGCCGGGTCGCCAGGGCCGGCGGCCCGTCGTCCAGGTCGAGGGCCGGGATCCGATCCGGCAGCACGTCGTCGTTCCGGTCTCCGCGCAGGATCTCCTCCAGGAGTTCCTGCCCGGCACGATGGAATCGCGCAGGCGACGACGGGGCGGGACGCACCCGGTGCATCAGATCCTCGAACTCCCGGTTGTTCATTGATCTCAACTTCTTTCCGGCTGGGACGCGGTACGGGCAACCACTACATGTCCGGGTCCGCCGTGGTCGTCGCGTCGCCCGGCGCCCACCCGTTCGGGAGCCCGAAAGTCTTTACGCACGGCCTTGCGGGCGCGGAACAACCGGGAACGCACCACCGGGGCGGGCAGATCCAGCAGGATGCCGATCTCGCTCGGGGTCAGCTGGTCCCAGACGGTCAGCTCCAGCACCTCGCGGTCGGTCGCCTCGAGTGCACCCAGGGCCGCGTCCACGGCCAGGACCTCGACCAGATCGGCCGACGGGTCGTCCACCGCGTCCTCCCGCAACTCCAGCCGGAGCCGCTGACCGAGCTGGCTGCGGCGCCGTTCCCCCCGGGCGTGGTTGGCCAGCACGCGGCGCGCCACGCCGAACAGCCACAGTCGTGCATCTTCCCCCGCCGGTATCTCCTCACTCCGGCGCCAGGCCACCAGAAACGTCTCCGCGACCACGTCGGCCGCGTCGTCGGGGCCGTTCACCCGCCGAAGGACGTAGTTCAGGATCACCGGGAAGTGGGCGGAGTACAGGTGCCGGTAGGCAGCGTCTGACAGTTCCCTCACGACCTACTCATGTCCGGACCAACCACCGGCGTTGCGCGGTGGCGGGAACATTCTGACCGCGCCGACCGGGCCCGTCGTACAGTGCGACAAAAGGGGTGACACGCCCTGGCATCCGGATCATGACCACGTCGTCCTCCGCGCCCCGCCCGATTCTCGGCCCGCTGAACCGGCAGTCCCCGTGGATGAGGCCCTGCCCGCAGACCGCGTGCGCAGTCGGCTCTCCGCCTACGTCTACGGCAACATCCTGGTCCTGGCCGCGATCATCGGCACCACCGGGGCCGCGGACCATGCCCACTCCTGGCTGATCGTCCTGGCCACGGCCCTGACCACCTACCTGGCGCACGTCTTCGCCCACCACGTCGCCGAGCAGGTCGGGCGCACCGATGAGGAACACCGCAGCCACCTGATGCACGAGATTCGTTATGCGGTACCATTCTCAGTTCGGGGATCACCCCGGTGCTGATTTTTCGCCGGTCTCGTCGAGCTGCGCCTGGCCGGCACCGGACTGGTCGTCGAACGCCTGAGCGGCCGCCGGACCTCGGCCGCCACCCTGTGGAGCGGAGCCGGGATCGCGGCGGCCGGCATCGTCATCGCTCTGCTCAAGGTGAAATTCTCACGCTGAGAACGGTTCCGGGTCAGGTTCGCCGGAACTCGCTCACCTCCCGTCGCGGTCGCATCCGAGCAGGTCCACGTACTCGGAGGCGTCCTGCCGGGTGCCGACCTTGCCCGACAGCAGGAGGATCCCCGAGTCGGGAGCCTCTGCCCGCGCGTTGATCTCCCTCTGCAGCGACCATTGCTGGTAGCCACTCAGCGCCTTGTACACGGCGGCCATCTTCTTCTCGTCCTGGTCCGCGTAGGCCCGGAGGTACTCCCCCAGCCAGGCGCAACCGACAGACCCCAGGACCCGGCCGCCGAAGGTGGTGCGGTCTTCGCTGAACCTCGTGGCCAGGGTCGAGGTGTCGAAGTCGTCAGGAATCGGCACGTCGCTCAGCATCTGCCCCGCCACCTCCGGCGACTGCTCGGGCCGCACCACGTCCGGCCCCAGGGAATCCTCCCACCGAGCGGGTTCCAGGACCTGCAGCTCACTCAGTACCGCGGTGAAGGCGTCACGATCGCGCACCCCGTGCACCCGCACCGTGATGAACGCGGAACCCGAGGTGAACAGCACCTCCTGATTCAGCGCATCTTCGAGAACTGTTGCCCTCCGGCCGAAAATAGTCAGCGGATCCCGCTCCCGCAGGTCGGCCCGGCGGCTGCTCAGGACCAGGTCCGCAACCCGGGACGGATACCACGTGATGGTCACCGTCCGCCCCGCCAGCGTGAAGACCTGACTTCCGCTGCGCTCGTCGTCCTGGCTGAGCGACGTCAGCCGCCACCGGGCATCCTTCATGAACAGATGGGGATTGCCGTCGGTCGCCACCGGTTCCTGCGGCAGTTCGACGGCGACGGGATCCGCCGACCCGGAGTTCTCGTCATCGCGGTGGACGAACACGAGCAACGCAACGGCGACAGCCATGACGACTCCCACCCACCACCAGCCGGACGCGCGCCGCCCACCGGGTGTTCGGGAGCTGACATCGGGACTGGACATGATCTCCTCCAGGAGCTGCGGCCCGGCCTCCGGGGAAAGGGACGGCGGGCGAACGCATCGTGCGGACACCCCCTACATGTCCGGCCGGCACCCGTACATCGCGGCACAACCCGGGAACGGCCTGCGGCGTCGAACAGCCATCGGCTGAACAATCCTGAGGAGTGAGATGACCAACCTGCTCGCCCGCCCCCGTCACCTGATCCTGATCGGGTCGATGGCGGCCGTTCTCGCGGTAGCGGTCATGGTGGACGCGTCCCGGCCCGCCGCGGCGGGCCAGCCTCCGGCTTCGGTCGCGGCGGGGACGACGATCGCCCAGCAGGTCGTCACCACGACCTACGACCTGGGTGACACGGCGTTCCGGGACCGGGAGACCGGTGCTGTCAGCGAGGTTCGCGGCGTCGTGTTCCGGCCCCGGACGATCAGGGGCAAGGTGCCACTCATCGTGCTCGAGCACGGCACCTGGTACGCCTGCACGAATGCGGACGAGACGAAGTGGCCCTGCCGGAAAGGACGCGCCGATCCCAGCTACCGGGGATACGACTACCTGGGCCGGCAACTGGCGGCCCAGGGGTACGTCGTGGTATCGATCGGCTCCAGCGGCATCAACCAGACCGCGGCCAGTGAATACGGAGCCCGGGCCGCTCTGATCAATCACCACCTGAAGCTGTGGAAGCAACTGCAGGAGGGCACCGGTGCGCTGCGTCCCCGGCTGGCCGGGCTGACCGGTCACGTGGACCTGCGGCGGGTCGGCACGATGGGACATTCGCGGGCCGGGAAGGGCGTCATGTGGCAGGCCTCGGACAAGCACCGGCACCAGTGGCCGAAAGGCGTGACGGTGAAGGCCGTGCTTCCGCTGGCGCCGGTGAAGTTCGACTGGCCCCTGGGTGACATCAGCGACACCTTCACCACCCGGGTGCCGGTCGGGGTCGTCATGGGCTCGTGCGACGGCGGGATCAGTCAGTCGCTGGAGGGACAGGGCTACCTGGACGACGTGAAGGGAAAGACACGGGCGGGCGCCTACTCCATCGTTCTCGAGGGGGCGAACCACAACTTCTACAACACCCGGTGGACGCCGCCCACACCGCTCGCGTACGACGACAGCACCTGCCCCGGCCGCACGCTCACCCCGGCCACCCAGCACAGCGCCCTGGTGCAGTACGCGACGGCGTTCTACGGGCGTTTCCTGCTGGGAAAACACAGTGCCGAAGCGACTCTGAACGGTGACAAGCCCCTGACGGGGGTCACCAGCCGGACGCGGACCGTCGATCCGGTGAAACCGTGAGGTCGCATGACCTTTCGACGGGAGTGGAGACGCCGGCCCGGCTCGCCCGCCACCAGGCCCCGGCCGGGTGTGAACCCTTGACCGGTCCCGCCACGTGCTCTCTCGGGCACCTCGACAACGTCGCCGACGGTCTGTCCTGGTGAACGGTTCGCGAGTGCTGGAAGGACGATGTCATGGGCGAGCAGGTACTGGTGGCCGGAGCGGGGATCGCCGGTCTGGCGGTGGCGCGGGCTCTGCGCGGCCATGACATACCGGTGGTGCTGAGCGAGCGGAGCGAGGACCGCTCCGGGCTGGCCATCGTACTGCCGGGCAACGCCGTGACGGCCATCGACCGGCTGGGGCTGGGCGAGCGGCTGGCCTCGCTCGGGTCGCCGACCCGGCGCCGGGAGTACCGCAGTGCCCGGGACCGGCTGATGTTCGGCGTCGACGAGGACGCCTTCTGGGGGCCGCAGGCCCGGCCCCGGTGTGTGCGGCGCTCAGACCTTCTGGATCTGCTGGCCGACGGCCTGGACGCACCGGTGCGCCGGCCGCTGGCGGTACGGGCGACCACCCCGCAGGACGACTCGGTGCGGGTCGAGTTCGGGGACGACACCACGGAGGACTTCGGGTTCGTGATCGGTGCCGACGGCATCCGGTCGGCCGTGCGGTCCGGGCTGCCGGGAGGCGCCGAGCGCACCCAGGCTCTGCTCACCGGGTCCAACTGGCGCTTCATGGCACGCAATCCCGGGGTGGACTGCTGGACCGTGTGGACAGGGCCT
Source organism: Kineosporia sp. NBRC 101731 (assembly GCF_030269305.1). Classification (NCBI taxonomy): domain Bacteria; kingdom Bacillati; phylum Actinomycetota; class Actinomycetes; order Kineosporiales; family Kineosporiaceae; genus Kineosporia; species Kineosporia sp. NBRC 101731. The sequence continues at coordinate 154,894 of NZ_BSTC01000007.1, read as the reverse complement.
ACGGCGACGTTCCTCCTGGTGCCGGTGGATCAGGGGCAGGTGTACGGGTACGCCTCCAGCGTGGTCGGAGGTGTGGTCGCCGACAATCCGGACTGGCTGCAGACCACTTTCGCCACCTACCCGGCTCCGGTCCGGCAGGTGCTGGCGGAGCTCGCCGGGCGCCCGGACACGCTCTACCACTCAGCGGTCGAAGAGGTCCGCTCCGGCACCTGGGCACATGGACGCCGCGTGCTGATCGGTGACGCGGCGCACGCCACCGCCCCGGTCTGGGCCCAGGGCGCGGCCATGGCCCTGGAAGACGGTCAGGTGCTGGCCGACCTACTGGCCACCCACCCGTGGGACCAGGTCGGCGAGCGCTACCAGAATGCCCGGCGCGCTCGGGTGCAGCACGTCCAGGACTCCACCGACCGGTTCTCCCGGGCGGCGGCGCTGCCTGCCATCGTCCGCAATTCGCTGGTCCGGTTCGTCGGGCCGCGTTCCTACCGCAGCACGTACACCCCGCTCAGGACGCCACCTGCGGCCGTCTGACGGGCCCCGATTCACCGGCGGGGCGGTCACGTCATCCGTGGCCGCCCCGCCGGGCGCAGGCGAAACGTGGTGGCCACCATCGGAAGTTCCGCGCCCCTCACGGAACTGATCCTCGGGCACCGCACCGTGGGCGTCGTCCTCTGATCCGAGGTCGGCGTGTCCGCGGTATCGCTTGGCCGCCATTCGCAGACCGGCCACCCTAGCCTGGTGGGATGACCACGGAGATCCCGGGCGAAAGGCTCACGACAACAGCGTTTCTGACCACTCCGGACGAGATCGCTGCACTGCTGGGCAAACCCGTGCCCGCCGTGATGATGAAGCAGATCGATCACCTGGATCCGGGCGCCGTCTCGGTGCTGCGGCATTCCCCGATCGCGGGTGCCGGATACCGGGACACAGCAGGATCGCGCCGCAGCACGTTCGTGGGTGGTGACGCCGGGTTCCTCGAGGTACTCACCCCTACCCGGATCGCCTTCTCCCTGCCCGAGACCTCCCCTGTGCCAGCGAATTCGACCGGTTTCTCCTTCGTCTTCCTCCTACCCGGGGTCAGTGAGACCCTCCGGCTGAACGGCCTGATGCTGAGCCGCGACGGGGCCCGGACCGTCGTGCGGGTGCAGGAGGTCTACGTGCACTGCGCGCGGGCCATCGGACGGTCCCAGCTGTGGGTGGCCTCGCATTCCCCGGCTCCATCCGGCCGCAACGTCCCCGGCGGATCCGGCCCTCTGAATGCACCGGGGGTACGGGAGTTCCTCGCCGCCGCACCGTTCCTGGTCTGCACCAGCGGCGATGCCGACGGCGGGAGCGACACCAGCCCCCGGGGTGACCGGCCGGGTTTCGTCCGGGTCATCGACGGGCACACGATCGCCATCCCGGACCGCAAGGGCAATCGCCGCGCCGACACCTTCCACAATCTGCTGCAGGACCCCCAGATCGCCCTCGCCGCGCTGGTGCCGGGCTCCTCGCAGGTCCTGCACCTGAACGGGACCGCTTCGGTCACCACCGATCCGGATCTGCTCAGCACCATGGCGTTACGAGGTATGAGCCCGCACGCGGCGCTGCTGATCGACGTCGCCGGAGTGGAACTGGGCGTCAGTGTCCCGGTGCGAGACGCCCACCTGTGGGATGCGACGGCCCACGTCGACCGCGACGCGTTCCCCGATCTGAACATCCTGGCGGCCCAGCACCTGGCCACCAACCCGGCCCACCGGTGGGGCCTGCTGATCCGGCCGGTGGCAGCCCTCCTGAAGCTCTTCCCGAACGTCACCCGGCGCCTGATCGGCCGGTCGTTCAGCTCGGCCCTGGCCCAAGAGGGCTACGACAGTGATTCTCCGGCCGCCGTGCCCACCCCGCCGCGCCGGGCGTCCACACCCGCGCGCCGGTTCGAGGTGTCCGCGATCCGCCGGGAGACACCCGACGCCGTCACGATCGTCCTGCGGGGCGGCGACGAACCTCTGGACTTCGCTCCGGGACAGTTCTTCACGTTCGGCCTCGACGTGGACGGGACCACCGTGCGGCGCGCCTACTCCGCGTCCTGCGCTCCCGGCTCCCCCGAACTGGAGATCACCGTCAAACACATCGACGACGGGATCTTCTCCAGCCATCTGCACCGGAAGCTCGCGGTGGGCGACCAGATCGAGGTCCGCGGACCCTCGGGTGCACTCTTCGACCCGGCCCCGGCCGACACCGACGAGATCGTCATGGTGGCCGCCGGCAGCGGTGTCACCCCGATGATGAGCATCATCCGGGCGCGGCTGGCCGGTCCGGGCCGCGCCCGTCTGATGCTGCTGTACGGCAACCGGGACGAGACCAGCATCATCTTCGCCGGTGAGCTGGCCCGGCTGCAGCGGGAGCATCCGGGCCGGCTGGTGGTGACGCACCAGCTGACCGGCCCGGAACCCACCTGGACCGGCCGGACGGGCCGGATCACCGGCGCGTCCCTGACCGGCTGGCTGGCCACCGTGCATCCCTCTCCCGAGGCCCGCTACTACCTGTGCGGCCCGGACACCCTCATGAACGGAGCCCGGGAAGTCCTGCGGGAACACCAGATCCTGGACGATCGGATCCGGCTGGAGAGCTACCGCAGCGCGGCCCCTCCCGACCCGAGCGGCACCGCCCACCGGATGAACGTCACCGACGGCGGGGCCGAGATCGGCGCCGGAACGGTCCCGGCCGGACAGACCCTGCTGGAGGCCGGGCTGGCCGCCGGGCTGCCGATGCCCTACTCCTGCACGGTCGGGAACTGCGGCGAGTGCGTCGTGAAGCTTCTCTCCGGCCGGGTGACGATGAGCGAGCCGCACTGCCTGCCCGTCGGGCAGGAGGCCGAAGGTTACGTCCTGACCTGCGTGGGCCGCGCCCAGACCGACGTCACGCTCGACATCGCCGACCTCTGAGCCGCCTCGGTCCAGGATATCCACCTTCTTGTTGGTGATCATGCAAATCTTCCCCGGAAGGTTTGCATGATCACGAACGAAGGAGCGGCGAACGTTGCTGGTCGATCCCCGGGGTGTCTCAGTCCAGGACGGCCAGGGCGTCGATCTCGACGAGCATCTCCTCGCGCGGCAGGCCGGTCATGACGGTCGTGCGGGCCGGGAGGACGCCCGAGGCGCAGCGCTGCGTGACGAACTCGCCGTAGGCCTCGTTCATCGCGGCGAAGTCGTCGCGGGTGGTCAGGTAGACCCGCAGCATGACGACGTCGTCGAACGTGGCGCCGCCGGCCCGCAGGATCGCGTCGACGTTCTCCAGCGTGCGCAGCGTCTGGGCCTTCACGTCGCCGGGGTACAGGTACTCGTTCGTCACCGGGTCGACCGGGCCCTGGCCGGACACCTGGAGCACCGGACCCTTGCGCACTCCCTGGGAGAACGTGTGGGCGGGCGCCGGGGCGTCGGTCGTGGTGATGGCGGTGCGGGGCATGCTCATGGCTCCTACTGACTTTCTTCAGGGATTCCGATGCGGCGATGGAGCGGACGAGATACTCAGGCGCAGTAGGACGCTCGGCCAACGCGCGGATGACGACAGCCGGGGATCGACCCACAGCACGCAGTTCCTGTCGACCTCGACACGTCCCGCCGGGGACGAGCCTAGTACGGACGAGTCCCGGTTCTCCTGAACGGGCTCGATGTTCTGCGAGCTCGCCCTCACCGTGGCGGGGTGACCTCGTCCGTACGTCCCTGGTGGTTCCGGCGGGTCAGCCACCAGCCCAGGCCCAGCCCGACCACACTGACCCCGACCCCGACCCCGGTCGCGACGACGGCCAGGGTTGCGTCACCGGAGACCGCCGCGTCACCGAGCGCGGTGTAGGCGAACGCCCGTGGGGCCGAGCCGATCAGCGTACCGAGGGCGATCTGGTACGCGCGCAGACCGATCACCCCGAAGGCGTAGGACAGCGGCGCGTCCGGCACCCCGGGGATCAGCCGCTGCACGACGACCGCGACGGTGCCGTGCCGCCGGGCCAACTCCGTCAGCGCGCGGGTGCGTTCCCCACCGATCTCCTCGACCGTTCCTCCCCCGGCCCGGCGGGCGATCAGCAGGGCCAGCACCGAGGTGAGCGTGGTGCTGGCCAGGCTGCACGCGAAGCCCAGGCCGGTGCCGAACATCGCGCCGCCGGCGGCGGACAGCAGCGGCCCGGGCACGAACACCAAGGCCAGCACGGCCGATGTCACGATGAACACGGGCCCGGCCAGAAGACCGAACCGCTGCATCTGCGACTGCAGACCCTCGACCGAGACCGGCAGGAAGAACGCCGTCAGCAGGCCGAGCGCCCCCAGGAACACGACGAGCCCGGTGAGACGGAGCACCGGACGCTGCACGTCGACAGCCTCGCACATCCGGCCGATCGTCCCCCTCGAGGGCCGCTGATCAGGTCCAGGACCACCGCACCGTGACCGAGGACGACACCGACAGCGTGCCGGGCGAGATCGAGATCCCGACCGGCGCTCATCGGCCCGATATCCCGGTCATGGCCGGCGTGCCGACCGGCGGATCCAGGTCACGGGTGGCCGGGACCAGGACGGCAGCGATGGCGCCGAGGGCCCAGATACTCGCCAGGGTTGCCGCGGCGACCTCGACCCCGGCTTTCTCGGTGAGGACGGCCGCGCCCATGATGCCGAGGGCGGGGGCGCCGGTCATCAGTGCGTTCTGGGTGCCCATGACGCGTCCGCGCAGGTCGTCGTCGATGCGTTCCATACTGAGAACACCGAGCAGGCTGGCGAAGAGGCCGCTGGAGAATCCGATCAGGAAGGCGCCGGTGAGGATCACGACGGTGCTGAGAAGGGTTGCCGTCACGGCGAATCCGGCGACGGTTCCGGCCATTCCGGTGACGAGCCAGAACCGGCGGGAGCGGGTGCGGGCGGCGACGGCGTAGAGGCCGCTGCCCAGCAGCAGGCCGAGGGCGAGGGTGGTGAGCACCAGCCCGAGCCGGTTCTGCTGGCCGGTGCTGGTGAAGTGGACGGGCAGGACGAGGCCCTGCAGAGCGGCGAGGACCACGGCGGACAGGCAGATGAGTGCGGTCGTCGTCACCAGAAAAGGGCTGCTGAACAATGCTTTCCAGCCAGCGCGGAGACCGGTCCCGGGCCCCGGCGCCTCTACCGTGGTGAGTGTGCTCGGGATCAGCAGGGTGACGAGGGCGGCGGCCAGGGAGGTCACGGCGGTCACCCAGAGCACGGTGGTGCCCTCGAAGAAGGTCAAAGCCCCGGCCGCGATGGCCGGCCCGATCACGATGCAGAGGGCGCCGAGACTCTCCCGGAGTCCGACCAGACGCTCGGGGGTCATGCCGCTGTTGCGGGAGATCGCGGGCAGCAGGGCCTCTCGGGCGGTCAAGCCGGGAACGTCGCCCAGTGATCCGAGGACACCGAACAGGACGAACCAGCCGACGGTCAGGTCGGTGGTGAGGGCGACCAGGGGCAGGGCGGCAGTCGTGGCGGCGGAGACCAGGTCGGTGACGATCGACGACGTGCGGCGGTTGATCCGGTCGATGACGCTTCCCATGAAGATCCCGGCCATGACGGCGGGGACCGCAGTGGCCGCGGCGACCACACCGGCTTTCAGAGGGCTTCCGGTGGACTGCAGGATCACCAGGGGCAGGGCGACCGCGGCGATCGAGTTACCGAGGACGGACAGGAAGTAGGAGCCGAGATAGGCGAGGACGACGCGGGGCATGGGCCCAGTGGAAACTGCGACGTAGCGGCAGGGTCAAGGGCCGGGATCCGGCCGCTGACTTGGTCATGTTGAGGTGCTCGGCACGGTCCTGGTCGACTCGCCGTCACAGATCCCCAAGAGGAATGATGACCGCCGACCCCGACCTTAAAGCCTTCCTCGCTGCCGCAGAGATCTACCTCGACGTGAACGCCTTCGACGCCACGTCCATGAGTGATCTGGTTGCTGCCTTTACCCGCGAACCGGCACCCGAGAACCAAGTTGCTTTCCGCCGCGGTCTGGTCAAAGGCGTGCGGGTGGACGAGATGATCGCCCGCGGGATGCGAGAGGCCACCATCGTGGGGGTGCAGCGGTTCGTGACCGAGGACACGGTGAGGGAGCTGCGCCGTCTGGCCATCTTGAACTGGTTGCCGGACGGCTGGAGGCACCCTGGGGAACCGAGAACTGCCAGGTGAGAGCCTATGGCAGAGGGCTTCCCATCAGGTTCTCTGCTGAGCCCGGGGCCGTGGCGATCAGGACGCTTGATGGCAGACGGCCTCCAGGTTGATGCCGTAGGGGTCGGTCACGAAGCCACCGAAGTAGTCCTCGTGGTACTCGGGATGGAACGCCGGGGTCAGCAGCTCGGTGGCGCCGGCAGCCAGTGCGGTGTCGTAGAACGCGCGCACCTCGTCGTGCGTGTCAACGGTGAAGGCCAGATGCATGTTGGTGCCCACCGTGCCGTTGTCGACGAGCCAGAAGTACGGTTTCACCCCGGCCAGACCGAAGCCCACCATGGCCGGCATCCCGGGCTCGTAGTCCGGCGGGATGTCGAGCATCCGCGTGATGCCGATCGAGGCCAGTACCGGGTCGTAGAACCCGACGGCCGCGACCAGGTCCGGCACGGCAATGTTCAGATGGTCGATGCGAGATCCGGAACGATCGGTCATCAGAGTTCCCCCTTCGGCAGGCAGTGAACCCACCGTAACCATCGAACTCCGTACCGCGAGTGGACCGGGCGCTCAGCCCATCCTGCGGGACTGCAACTCTTCGGGTGTGTAGCGGGTGGCTTTCCGGTGCCATTCAAGGATTCCGGACATCCAGTTCTTCAGATAGGCCACGTGCTGCCCCAACGCCTCGCCGACCGCGTCATCGAGTTTCAGCTCGGTGATCAGGGCGGGCAGGTCGTGGTCGGCGATCAGGGTGAACTGCTGCATTGAGGAAGTAGGCGTAGTCCTGGGCGGCGGTGTCGAGTTCACGCAGTACTCGATGGGCGGCTGCGGCTTCGCCGGCGATTTCGCAGACGCTGCCTGAGCTTTGCGCGGCAAAGCGACACGCCCGGCGGATGCCTGGACCAGCTCGGCGTCGAGCCGGGATGTCCCTGGTGCGGTCCTGCGTCGTGTCGCCGTCGATAGCCTTGATGGGTGATCATGATGACGCCGATGCTGGAGCGCTGGAGTGTCGTCGACTGTCCGTTCTGGGTGGTCGAGCAGCCCCAGTACTTCGTCCCGGTGTCCGCGCGGCCGACGCCCGGGCAGGTAGGAGCCGCGATGTGGGCGTTGATCGGCCGCACGGCCACTGCTGACGACCTGTCGATCATCCCGGCGACGGCGACCGAGGCCATCGAGACGTATCTGACCAGTGACGACGGTGACTTCGCCCCCGGTGGCCTCCAGATCACGGCGCCCGACGTCGTCATCGACCCCGGCTGCTGCTTCGGCCTCGACGAATGGCGCACCTGGCTCGAGGTTCTTCACGGTGACAACATCTACCTCGGCCACGACCCAGACGTGTCGCTGGAGCACCGCGGATCGACGGTACGTCTGTGGAAGACCAAAGACGAGATCCGGCCAGGAGAAGCGCCCGGCGACCATCACACCGACATCCCTCGCGATGCTTTGGCCCGACTTCTGCGTGATGTTCAGCAGGACCTCATCGGCTTCCTCACTGCCCTGCGACCTTGGGCGCAAGCGATCGTCCCCCATCTGGCCGAGCCGCTGACCCTCGCGGTGGACCAGCGCCTGCGCATCAGCGCCCCTCTTGAGCTCGAAGCAGAGCAGCATCCGTCTCAGATCTGACGGAACTGCAAGGGCGAGAACCCACATCAAGCCAACGAGGAATCAGGGGGATTTCCTACTGTCTCCCCGGCGGAGAGGGTGTCAGCCGCACGTGCGGCGATAGTCCCCACCGATGTACTCGGCCCACTCGGCCCGCGTGAGATCACGGCCGGCGCGACCGCAGAGGTGTTCCTTCGACGTGTTCGCGCCGAGGTACCAGATCTCCACCGGCCCTGGCCCTCTCATGGCCAGGTGAACGCCGTCCGGGCTGAATGTCAGGAGATCCACCCCTGCCCCATGGTCGGAGATCAGCCCCAGCGCCCTACCGGTGGCGACGCGCCACATCCGCACGGACTCGTCCTGGCCCGTACTGGCCAGCGTTCTCCCATCGGGAGAGAAAGCAAGGGCTTCGACGACGTCCTCATGGGCGGTGATCACGTGCAGTTGCTGACCGCTCGCAACGTCCCAGACCCGAACCGTATGGTCATAACCACCACTGGCCAGCGTTTTTCCGTCCGGGCTCAGCGCGAGAGCCAGCACATACGAGGTGTGCCCGGTGAGTTGCCGCAGCAATCTGCCACCACGGGCGTCCCAGATCCCGATCTGGTTGCCGTTACCCGTGACGGCCACAGTAGTTCCGTCGGAACTGTAGGCAAGGCGGCCCACCTGACTGGTGGCGCCCGCGAACGTCCGTACGACCGTGCGGCGAGCGGTGTCCCAGATCCGGACGGTTCCGTCGTGGTAGCCGGCAGCGAGAAGATGACCGGGGCCGAAATCCATTGTGGTAAGACGCTTGCCAGCGACAGAGAGTTTCCCGGTGGGCAGACCGGTCACCGGGTCGCGTAATTGCACGGTCCCGAATCCCCCGGTGTTCCCGGTGTCCTCGAAGGACCCTGGCACGCCGACATCACCGGTGGCCAGGACAGAGCCATCGGCACTGAACTCGACCTGCCCCGTTCCGCCTATCCCCCGGTCGACGTTCCCCCGAGCCCGACCGGTGTGGGCATCCCAGAGTCGCAGCCGGTCTGCCAGATACCCCTGCGCCGAGGCAAGGAGCGAGCCGTCCGGCGAATAGGCCAACCCCATGATCTGTCTGGGCGCTTGCCCCAGAAGACGGGTGCTGTCGCCGGTAGCCAGTGTCCACAGACGTACGCGATTCGCCACGGCGGCCGCCACGGTCTTGCCGTCGGGGCTGAAGGCCAGGCCGGAACCGCTGACGGCCTCCCCCGCGAGACTCATCGACAGCACCTCGCCGCCGTTCAGGTCCCACACCTGCACCCGGTCGGAGCGGTTGAGTGTGGCCAGATGCCGGGAATCGGGACTGTAGGCGATGCCGGACACCGAGTGGAGCGCGTAGGCAGAGACGTCACCCCGGCTCTTACCGTCCTTCGCCCCCCAGATGCGGAGCTCCGAATCCGGCCCGACACCAGCGAAGGTCTTCCCGTCCGGACTGTGCACGAGAACATCTGTCGAGCTGGTGGTTTGTCCTTTCACCACGTGGATCTGCCTCCCGGTGGCACCCGACCAGATCCGGATCGTCTGATCCGCGCTCGCCGTCACGACGGTGTTCCCGTCCCGGCCGTACGAGACCGTATTAACCGTTTCCGTGTGCCCCTTCAAGGTGTGCAACAGCTTCCCGGTGGCTGCATCCCACAGGCGCGCCGTGTTCCTCGTACCGTCGGCCGTGGCCAGCGTCGTGCCGTCCGGGCTGAATGAGACACCTGTCATGGCCTCCGTCCGACCGACGCCGGCCGCGGCAGTCGCGGCGTCCGTCAGACGGCGAATCTCCCGTCCGGTGAAGACGTTCCAGAGGCGCGCCGTACCGTCCCCGCTACTACTGGCGACCATCGCGCCGTCAGGAGACCAGACCACCTGCAGCACCGCGCCCTGATGTCCGGTAAGGACACGTTTCTGGCTGCCGTCGGCGGCATTCCAGATCCGTACGGTCTTGTCGTAGCTGGAGGTCGCGAACATCGTGCCGTCGGGACTGTAGGCCACCGCGGTTACCTCGTCGGTGTGCCCACTGACCGTGCGAAAGATCGGCGACCGGGCCGCGACAGTCAGCAGGTCTTCAGTGTCGGTGGTGTGATGAATGCGGTCGGCCTCCAGCGCCAGCAGCGTGGCCAGGCGCGGATCGCTGCGCAGCAGGTCTTGCGCCTGGCCCACCATCTGATCGACCAGGATGCTGTTGCGCGACAACTCGGCCGCCCGGGTCTGGCGGAACGAGACCACGGCGAGCACCGAGGCGATCGTGAACAACGCGGCAAAAAGACCGGCCAGGAAACGGACCCGGCGGGCACGCCGTTGTTCGGCGGTCCTGGCGGCGTCCTGATGGTTCTGGCTCGCCACCAGGAATTCCTGGTCGAGTGTGGTCAGGGCCTGCGGGTGTTCCCCGGACCATTCCCTCATGGTGTTGAGACGGTCGCCGCCCCACAGTGTTCCGGATTCGTCGCGGTGGGTGTTCCAGTAGAGCGCGGCGTTGCGCAGTTCCTCGTGCAGCCGCAGGCCGGTGCGGTCGTCGTTCAGCCAGCCCTGCAGTTCCGGCCAGGCCGTGATGATGGTCTCGTGGGTGAGGGTGCTCGTGAGCCGGCCGGAGGTGACGATGCGGGCCTCGTTCAGGCGGCGCAGAACGGTCTCGGCATCGGCCTTTCCGTCTTGGAAAGAAGCCAGGAGGTCGGACGTGACGACACTCTGGCGGGTGTCGTTGGTCCCGTCACCGATACTCACCATGGACAGGAGCAGAGGACGCACGATCTCCCGTTGGTCGGCGCTCAGGTCGTGGTAGACCCTCTCGGCGGTCGCGCTGATGGCGTGGGCCAGACCGCCCATCTCGCGGTAGTCACCCAGCCGGAGCATGGTGCCGTCGCTGTCCTCCCAGAGCTGGCGCAGTGTGTGGGCCAGCAGCGGCAGGGACTCGGCACTGGTGTCGTCGAGCAGGGCCCGGGTCAGCCCGAGGCCCAGAGTGAGACCGGCCGCGCGGGCCGGGCCCTCGATGACTTCCTGGAACTGCGCTCGGCTCATCGGAGGCACGAACAGGGAGTGGTGTTCGAGGTGGACGCGCAGGATGTCCTGCGCGGCGAACTGCGCGTAGAAGTCCGCCCGGAAACTGAGGAGGACCACCGCGTCCTTCATCGACGCTCTGATCAACGCAGCGAGGAAGGCCTTCCGCTCCTGACCGGAGCACCCGAGGGTGAAGAGTTCCTCGGCCTGGTCGACCACAAGAAGGACGCGGGCACCGTCGGGTCGTTCCTCCAGCAGAGGGCCCAGCGAGTTCCCCAGCGCGTTGGGCTCGCGGGCGAGGTCGTCCGGCAGCGCGCCGACGGCGTGGTTCATCAGGGTGATGCTGTGTGCGAGCGCCTGGAGCGGTTTTCGGCCGGGCTCGAGGTACACCACCGGCCAGTCCTGCGAACCGTCGACATCCAGCAGCGCGTTGTCGACGGCGGGGATCAGTCCGGCCCGGAGCAAGGAGGTCTTGCCCACTCCGGAGGATCCGGTGACGATGAGCAGACTCACGTCGGCCTGCGCGCGGACGGCGAGGCGGGTGAGCAGGGCGGCGAGGATCTCGTCACGACCGTGGAAGAACCCGGCCGCCGCCTCGGCCGGGCCGACCGGGTCGAGGCCCGGGTACGGGGCCTGCCCGGGGTCGGGCCGGCCGGTCTCGTCCACCGGTGTGCGGCTGTCGATGAAGCGGCGGATCTCGGCCTGCCGCAGCTGTTCCAGGCGCATGAGCTGTGCCAGGGCCGCGCTCTGGCGAGCGGCGTAGTCGTCCACGCGGTCCTGCCCGGCCTGCACCTGATCGAGGATGACCCGGTGGCCGGTGGCGATCACGCCGGTCAGGTCGTTGAGCACACGGACGAGGCCGGCGTGCAGATCGGGATCGGCGCTGGTCTCGTCCAGGGCCCCGCTGAGGCTGAGGAACCGGCGCAGCTCATGCTCGAAGACCAGTCGCACCCCATGCTGCTCGTCCTCGGAGAGCAGCCGTTCGAAGGTCTTCTCCAGCACGGCCTGCAACCGGGCGGACTCGTCACCCTCGGTCTTCTCGTCGTGCCGGGTGCGCCGCCAGACGTCTTCGACGACGCTGGCCATCAGATTCCCGCCGACGCCCGCGATGATCGCCGCCGCCCCCGCGGTGCCCCCGGCCGCGAGCGCGGGCAACCAGATCTGGGCGCTCGTCGCGGCGGCGAGTCCCGCGACCAGCGACAGCCCTTCCGGCGTGGCCTCCCCGCGTAGCCGGGACATCCAGTTGCGCGCGCCGGCGCGCCCCTCGTCCGTCATTCTTCACCCCCGCCGCTCAGCTTAGACAGAAACGGGGCTTTTGCTACCTATTGTCGCCGGAGTTGGTTGGCCGTCAGCTGGGCATTCATCCAGTGCTGATCGGTCTGCACGTGCCCGGCCCGGACCCATTTAGCCACGTGGGTGCCGAACTGCGGGCGGTCGAACGAGCCGGCTGTCCGCACCACGAATCCCTCGCTGCGGTCGGCATCCCGGCCGGCCTGCCAGCACCGCAGCAGTTCTCGGGGGCCATCGGTGGGGAACAGCCCGCGGTAGAGCACCGGAACGCAGCTCAGGGCGAGCAGTTGCGCCCATTCCTGGGTGCTGTCCCAGTCCAGGCAGGCGTCGTCCTGCCAGATGCTGAAGACCAGGAAGTACGAGGGCAGGTCGTCGTAGGCGATGGAGTGGCGCGCGTAGAGGTTCTCGCCGCACACGCGCATCCCCTCGGGCAGGTCCGGCCACAGCCGTCCGGCCAGCGCCCGGACCCAGGTGCGGGAGGGGTGGGGCCGGGAGTCCACCGAGCGGGCATGCACGTAACCGGTTCCGATGGTGGTGTTCTCGCCGTCCATCTTCTCGGTCAGCACTACCTCTGCGCCGGTCAGGGCGGTGAGGTCGGCCAGGTGCTCGTCGTCGGCACCGGCACCCGGGCTGCCCGGCAGGTGCCGGGTGCGCGGGTACTTGACCCGTTGCGCAGGGCGGGCATTCATGACGGTGTCCGGGAGGTGGATGACCAGGGGACGCGGGCGGCCGGGTGTGCGAGGACGGCGGCTCGGGAATCGAGCCATCGGGAGTGGTCGGTGTAGTCCCACGAGGTGCGGTTCGGCTCCACCACGGTGAGGCTCTGGTACTCGTCCGGGGTCGGCCAGCGCAGTCGTGCCGCCATGGTCGTGACGGCGGCGGCCGGGACCGCGTCGGCGCCGGGTCGGGTCGTCTGCCGTTGGAGGGCCAGGGCCAGCGGAGCCGCGAAGTAGACGGCGTGCAGCCCGGCCCCGTACCGGCCGGCGTAGGTGATCAGCACGTCCCTCACCTCGCGCAGCAGGTGGGTGGCATCCACGCAGATGTCCCGCCCGGCGGCCAGGTGCTCGGGGATCTGCTGGAGGACGGCGGCCGCCGCGGCTCGACGGTCGCGTCGACGGGCGCCCTCGCTGGAGAGCACCACCCCGCCGGTGGCCGGTGCCCAGGTCTCCCGGGCCCAGGTGGACTTGCCCACCCCGGGCAGGCCGATCGTGTAGGTGATCGACCCTCCGGTGCTGTGCCGCTCGGCGGCCGCCAGATGCGCGGATGCGGCCCCGGCGTTCGTGATGGCTCCCTCCACGACGGCGCGGAAGGTCTCCCGAAAGGCCCGGGGGTCGACGCTGCCGCGCACCGCCACCTGGTCGAGCACCCCGTGGCTGCCGGGCCGGGCCGCGTCGAGATCCTGCAGCACCAGGTCGGCGAAGGCGACCTGATCGGCCAGGTCGTGGGCGTCGTCGCAGATCCGCCCGCGCGAGTCGCTGTCCCACAGGGCCGTCAGCAGCTGCGGATCGGCGACGTGCGACATCCGCAGGGCCGCACCCGGATTGATCCGGGCGGCCGCGTACGTCCACATGTGGGCGCGGACCAGCGCGTGGACACCGGCGTACACGCCCAGGGGCAGTTTCAGCAGCGCCGGATGGGTCGCGAACAGCGTCGAGACCAGCTGGGCGCCCGCCAGGTCGTGCCCGTGGGCCGCCCAGCGTCCCGGCCCGATCTCCTTCGTGGTGACGGGTTTTCCGACGTCGTGCAGCAGCCCGGCCAGACGCAGGGTGATCGCGGACCAGGGATCGTCCAGGAGCCCGGCCTGTTCGCGGGCCAGGTCGTAGACCCAGCGCGAGTGCACCGCCACGTCCCCCTCGGCGTGAAAGGCTGCCGACTGCGGGCATTCCCGTAGATCGGCCAGCTCAGGCCGAGTCTGCGACGTCAGGTCGACGTCGGCTCCGCGCAGCGCGCACTCGATCGCGTCCATCCGTGCCTCACCTGATTCTCCGCTTCCGTGACCGGTCGAGAGTCGCGTGGCTGGGCGCGGCGGGCAAGTTGTTTTCCGGTCGCGGCGTGGCCGGAAGTGCGCGACCAGCAGGCCTGTCCGCACACCATGACCCTGGTGGTGTTCGACCAGCAGGGCCGGCGCACCACGAAAAAGGTCACGCCGGAGGACTACACACCGAAACTGGTGCGGATCAGGGTGGACGGTGCCGTTCAGGTGCTGCTCGTCCCGGGTGGGCATTTCGGCACCTCGGACAACAAGGAGATCACCATCGCCGCGGTCGGGCCGTACCTCTACTGATGCTCGATCCCGTGAATCTCACGGTCCGTAACCATGCACACGAATTGCCGTGAAAGGGCTAACACCCCCCGGATCGGGCCGCCAGTCCGGCGACCGCGTGTGGGTTGACCGCAGCTTCCGTAAGTTCCCCAACACCAAGGGAATCGTCAGCGACGCGAACGCCAAGCGGGACGGCTGGAAGATGTGCGGTTCGTGGCCCAACCGCACCGAGTCGGTCTACAACGCCGAGTACGCGGCCCGCGCCTGCGCCGAGCTGAGCGGTGTGACCAAGTGCGGCAAGTGGTACGTCGACTGATCTGCTCAGCGGTCGGCTGACGCATGGATGTAGGCGTCCGGACCGGTCATGCGTAGCTCCTGGGCGGTGAGATCGGTCGGGGGCCCGATCTCCACCCAGGACTCCGCCCGGACGTGCGGCCTGGTCAGCGGCTGGGACTGGCCCTCCGGACGGTGCCGGCGAATCCGTCGGCACCACTGGCCAGGCCCTCGGCCGTCCACTCGTCGGCGCCGAGGGCCTCGAGCGCGTGGTCCAGGGCGCTCTCCCAGGAGGCGCTCTCGGGCACGAAGGCCGACAACAGCCAGCCCCCGACGACGAATCCCGCTTCCACGGCGTCGGCGGGCGGGAGCAGCGAGGCCGGGTCCTGCTGCTCGACCAGGGCGGTGAGGAAGGTCTGCGCGGTCGGCCGGTCGATGTCGGTCCAGGCTTCCATGTGCACGACGGAGTCGGCCAGGGACGCGATGCTGTCGGGGTTCGGGGGCCCGTCGTACAGGTCGAGCAGCACGTGGTTGTCCACGGCGAGGCACAGGTCGACGGCGTCGGCGAAGGCCTGATCGCCCTGGTCGACGAGGGTCTGGGTGGCCACGACCGATCGCGCCGGATCCCGCGCGACCACCGCGGCCAAGGCCTCCCGCACGAGCGGCTCCACCTGACGGTCGATCCTCATCGGCACCACTCCTTCATGCTCCGGTTCTCCTGTCGCCCGGCCGGCGGCAGGTCCGGCCACGTTAGTGGCGATGAGCGGGTCCGGCATTTTGTGCGGAAGCGACACCGTCATCCCGCCCGGGATCGTCTGCGGCCCGTTCGAGGAGCTCTTCGAAGATCCGCACGATCTGGTCGGCTCGCTCCGGTTGTACGCTGCCCACGGCGTGGATGAGCTTCCCGACGTAGCCCTCCGCCACGCGGTTGATCTCGAGGAACACCTCGATCTGGGCGTCGACCGGTTCCAGTTCCACGTTCTGGACGGTGAGACCCGGCAAGACCCAGCGCCTTTCGGTATCGGCGTTGGAGTAGGCAAAGCCGATCTGGTACAGCGGGTTCCGCTTGTCCCCGTAACCTCCCGCGAGACTGGCGACCAGATGACCCACCGGCACATGACGATGCGCGATGGCCCCGGCCACCGACCGCTTCACCCGGTCCATGGTCTGCGCGAACGAGTGCTCCGGGTTCACGGTCTCCCGAACGACGGTGCTGTTCTGGAAGAACCCCACGGTGTCGAACTCTTCCTCCTGCGAGCGCAGATCGGTGACCACCGCGACGTTGAGGTCCGGGACACCGCTCACCCGCCAGATGCTGCGCAGCAGCGCTGTGAGCAGGGCGGAGAACGGCGTGGCCCGGTGCGCGGCGGCCATGGCGTCCAGGCGTTTCGAGGGCAGTTCCCCGAGCCGCACCTCGCACACGCGGGCCTTGAAGGCGGTGCGCTGGTCTTCGGGGCGGACGTCGGGAAAGGGCCTGGGCGGCAGGGGTGTCAGTCGTGAGGTCCAGTAGTCCGGGCCTTCCGGGTCCTCGTCGCCATGATCGGTGAACTCGTGCAGCTGGGGGGCAGGGCCGAGGTCGACGTCCGGGTCGGCGTAGGAGGCGCACAGATCGTCGATGATGATGGCCTTGGACCGCTCGTCGACGATGATGTGGTCGAGCACGAGGAACACGTCGAACGTGTCCTCGCCCGAGCGCAGCACGGTGCACCGGAACAGCGGGCCATGATCCAGGTCCAGGGGTCCGTCGATCAGGTGACGGGCGAGCTGGTCGGCCGCCGGCCCGGGCCCGGCGGCGAGGGTGGGATCGGTGGGGCTGAGTTCCCGGAAGACCGATGGGGCCGCGGTGGCGTGGACCACCTGGACCACCTGGTCGCCCTGCCACGCGAAGGTGGTCCTCAGCGCCGAGTGCCGGGCGACCACCGCCCCGACCGCGTGCTCGAGGCGGTCGGTGTCGAGCGGGCCGGTCACCTTCAGCCGGGAGACGACGTTGAAGCTCCCGTCCTGGTGGGCGCGGCGTGGCATGGTGTACAGCCGGGTCTGGGCCGCGGTCGCGAGGTGGATCTGTGGGCGCAAGGGACTTCTCCTCGATCGATGACGATGGGTGGATCGCCCGGGCGCCGGTGTTCAGGCCCGGTTCCCGGCCCGCAGGGCCTGGACGTCGACCTCTCCCTTGTGCGTGCGCGGAAGCGGGCCGGGCATGATCACGACCCGGTGGGGGACTGCGGTGGCCGGAAGGTGCTGCGCAGCGTGACGGCGAACGGCGGCCGGTGACAGCCCTTGGCCGCAGACGTAGGCGATGGTGCCGACGGTGTGCCGTCCCTGTGACACTCCTTCCACGTGGGCCTGGGCGAGCTGGGGGTGCAGCAGCAGGGCACCCTCGATGTCGCCGAGTTCCACCCGGGTGCCGTTGATCTGGATCTGTCGATCGATCCGGCCGGCGTGCACGAGCAGGCCGTCGGCGTCACGTCGGGCGAGGTCGCCGCTGCGGTACATCCGGGCCGGGGCGGGCTCTCCGGGCCACCGGATCTCGGGGAATCGTTCCCGGGTCAGGTCCGCGGCGCCCAGGTAGCCGTGGGCCAGGCCGATCCCTCCGATGAGCAGTTCGCCCGTGGCCCCGGCCGGAACGGGTCGCAAGGACTCGTCCACCAGATGCACCCGGGTTCCCCAGATCGGCGATCCGATCGGCACGTCGGGTCCTCGGCTGCCGGGGGTGCACCGGAACGCGGTCGAGTCGATGCACGTCTCGGTGGGGCCGTACTGGTTGTACAACGCGGTCCACGGGAACCTGCGTAACCAGGCGTCCCGTACCTCGGCACCCAGCGGCGCCCCACCGGAGAACACGTATCTCAGCGATGCGGCCGCCTGCACGGTGGTGAGCGTGGATACCTCTTCCAGGATGCGGGGCACGAAGTGCAGCGTGGTGATGTGGTCGTCACGGACCTGGTCCATCAGCGTCTGCGGATCCTGGGCGTCCGGTCCGGCGACGACCACGCTGGCCCCGAAGGCCAGCGGAGCGAGCATCTCCCAGATCGAGAAGTCGAACCCGGTGGCGGCGTGCCACAGGACCCGGTCCCCGCGCGTGAGCGGGTAGGTGGCCTGGCCCCACCGCAACCGGTTCACCAGTGCCCGGTGCGGCATCACCACCCCCTTGGGCTGCCCACTGGTACCCGAGGTGTGCATCACGTAGGCGACGTCGTCGCCTCCGTGCGGGCTGATCGGGGCGGTGCGCCCGGGCCCGTACCCGTGATCTGCCTCGATCGCCCCGGAGCCGATGACCGGCGGCCCGAGGGCGCCGAGCCGGGGGTCGTCCGTCACCAGGAGATCGGGTCCGACCCGGGTGATGACGGCGGTGAGCCGGGACACCGGCTGACCGGGATCGAGCGGCACGTACCCGGCCCCGGCCCGCATCACCGCCACCGCGATCGCGATGTGGGCGCAGCTGCGTCGCAGCGCCACCACCACGTTCGTGCCCGGTCCGGTCCCACGGGCAGCCAGGAATTGCGTCCAGGCTTCGATCTGGGCGAGGAGGTGCCCGGCGGTGACGAGCCGGCTTCCCTCGACGACCGCCACCGCCCCCGGTGCCGCACGCAGCCCGGTGAGCACGAGGGCATCCGCCGTCACGAGTACTCCCCGCGTTCGGCCCGTCTCAGCGGTAGGCATGGGCCTGCACCTGGTAGAGCTCGGCGTAGCCGCCCTGCCGGTCCAGGAGGTCCTGGTGTCGTCCTTGCTCCCTGATCCGTCCCTTCTCCAGGAAGACGATCAGGTCGGCCTTGCGCACGGTGGACAACCGGTGGCTGACGATCACCACGATCGCACCCGTGGTCCGGGCCAGGGCCCGGGCCGTGCCGACGTACCGGTCCAGCAGAACCTCTTCCGCCACCGGATCGATGGCGGACGTGGGCTCGTCCAGGATCACCAGCAGCGGCCTCTCACGCATGGCGGACCGGGCGACGGCCACTGACTGCCACTGTCCTCCGGAGAGCCCCACACCGTCGGTGAAGGAGTCACCGAGGCGGGTGCCCAGACCCTCGGGGACGGATTCGACCAGTTCCGCCGCGCCGGCCGCCCCCAGCGCGCCGAGGACCCGGTCCGGGTCCCCGAGCCGCGGCAGGTCCCCCACCCCCACGGTCTGCTGGAGGGTGAACTCCAGACGACTGAAGTCCTGGAAGGTCGCGGTCAGGCGGGAACGCCACGCCTGGGGGTCGATCTCGGCCAGATCGACGCCGTCCACCCGGACCGCTCCCCGCACCGGGCGGTAGAAACCGGACAGGAGCTTGACCAGGGTGGACTTACCGGCTCCGTTCTCCCCCACCAGGGCGATGACCTGCCCGGCGGGCAGGATCAGGTCGATGTCCCTCAGGACGGCGGAGCCGGGAGCCCGGTCGTAGCCGAACGTGACGCCGGCCAGCTCCATCCCGCGGTCCAGCTGCCCGGGTGGCCGGCGCTTCCCGTCACCGGATCCGCCCGGGGCACTGACCTGCTCCAGCCACCGGTAGTTCACCCCGGCGCGCACGGTCCGCAGCAGGGCACTGGTGTAGCGGACCATCATGGTGATCTGGAGATTGATGCTGGTGAGGAGAATGAGCGCCAGTACCACCTGGCCGGTGCTCGCCGTGCCGCTGCGGTAGGACGTCAGCACCAGCAGGAGCGCCAGGACGTACCCGGCGCTGAAGACCAACCAGCCCAGCACCACGAGCCCCAGCCCTCTCCAGGCCGCCTGCTCGATGAGGGTTCGCGCCCGGCGTCCACTGTCGCGGTGCAGGTGCTCCAGTCGCCCGCCCACCCCGAAGACGCGCAGTTCCAGCGACGCGCTCGGTGAGGCGGCCACGGCGAACAAGTCCCGGGCCCGGCGCAGGTCGACCGCCGCGTGCGCGAGGCCGTCCTGCCGGATCCGTTCGGCCCGCCGCGCCGCCACCAGGGAAACGACACTGACCAACGGAAGCAGCAGCAGCCACGGGCTGATCGATCCCAGAAGGATCGCGGTGACCGAGAGACGCACGAGTACACCGATTTCCAGCGCGACGACGTCCACCCCCTCGGTCAGGCGAGGTCGCTCCTGGCGGAGCAGTTCCAGTCGGTCGAGGTAGTCGGGCCGTTCGTAGTGCTCGATCCCCGGCATCCGGTGGGCCAGGTTCTGCAACCGCAGGTCGACGTAGGACGAGGTCTGCTCGACCAGCCGGGCGCAGACGTTCAGGGAGGTCCGCATGACCAGCGCGGTCGTGCCCGCGGCCACGCCCCCGGCCACGGCGTAGGCCCAGACCGCAGCGGTGTCGCCGCGATCGGCGGCATCGGTCAGCGCCGCGAGGAAGACCACGGTGAGGATCTGGCCCAACGGCCGCAGGCCGAACATCGCCACGGTGGCCAGGGATCGGCCACGGTCAGCCGCCAGTGACAACGCCAGGACCGCCCGCAGACCCTCCAGCAGGGTCGGCTCGCCTGTCTCCGGGGCACCGTCCGGGACGGTCGCGACCGGTCGCGGCCCTCGGCCCCACCGCTCAGGAGACACCGAAGCGCTCCGCCTGGATCGTGAACATGCGGGCGTAGGAACCACCGACGTCCATCAGTTCCTCGTGCGTGCCGTCTTCCAGGACCTGACCGTCCTCGAACACGACGATCCGGTCCGCCCGCCGGATGGTGGCGAACCGGTGCGAGATCAGGATCGTCGCGGGAACCTCGACCTGCGTCATGACCTCCTCGTAGAAGCGCGCCTCGGCACGGGCGTCCAGTGCCGCGGTGGGCTCGTCGAGGACCAGGAACGAGGCGCCGGAGCGCACGGCGTGAACGGCCCGCGCGATGGCAACCCGCTGCCACTGACCTCCGGACAGATCGGTACCACCGGGGTAGCGGCGTGACAGCACCGTGTCGTAACCGTGCTCCAGCCCTGCGGCCAGGTGCCCGGCCCCGGCGAGGGCGGCCGAGATCTCGATGCTCCCGCTCGTCTGGTCCCCGCCGGGAGCGCCGAGCCCGATGTTCTCGGCCAGAGACAGCGGATAGTGATTGAAGTGCTGAAAGATCACCGCGAAGTCCCGCTGCCAGGCGCGTGCGTCCAGCTCCCGCAGGTCGGTCCCCCCGACGGTGATCCGTCCTTCGACCGGCTGGTGCAACTGGCACAGCAGCTTGACCACGGTCGTCTTCCCGGCGCCGTTGAACCCGACGATCGCCAGGGTCTCGCCGCGGCGGATCACCAGGTCGAGGCCCCGGATCACCCAGCGCCGGCTGCCCGGATAGCGGAAACCTACCCCCTCGAAACGAATTTCCCCTTCCGGCAGGGAGGTCGGTACGACCGGGGCGGGTTCGTCACCACCGAGAACGCGTTCCAGCTCCACGCAGGCGGCCACCGGACGCGCCCCCGCACCCAGGTTCAGCAGATCCATCGTCAGCGCGACCACGGCGGCGACCCCGGTGACGGCGGTGGCGAAGGTGACGAACTGGCCGAAGCTGATCTCCCCCGACGCCACCGCCAGCCCGAGACGGGCATAGGCCAGGGCGTGGACCGCGGCGACCGCCGCCGCGGCCGGGAGCACGCGGCGTGTACTCGCCCCGAACCAGGCACGTCCCACCCCCGGACTCCATTGGCTCCTGAACTGTTCCTCCAGCCAGCCGGTCAGACCGAAGATGCGCACCTCCTTCGCGGCATCGCCGGACAGGGCGAGGTCACGGATGTACGAGGCCCGGCGCAGCCGGTCCGGATCGCCGTAGGCAGCGCGCTGCTGCTCGCGATACTCCGCTGCCATCAGCAGGGTCAGGGTCAGGTAGGCCAGGACGAGGAAAACCGCCACCCACACGTCGAACCACAGCAGGACCAGACCTGACACCACCGCCTGTGTCCGCAGCAGGGTGATGTTGGCCAGGGCGACGACGGCATCGTTCACCCCGACCGACGCTCCGGCCGCGCCCTGGGCGACCGCGAGCTGGTTCGCCGTGTTCGGGTCGTCCAGCGGCCCGACGTCCGCCGAGCGCGTCATGGCCCGGATGAGCCGCTCCCGGACGGCATCGCCGACGCGACGCCCCAGGGCGTCGGCCAGCAGATTGACCAGGGGCGCGACGATCTGGAGGCAGAGAAAGGCCACCGCGAGCGAGACCAGCGCCGCGACCACCGCCCCGTCGAGGAGGGCGTCGGAGCCGCTGACGGTGCCCACCAGGTAGCCGTTGGCCACCGCCACGACGGCGGGCAGCGCCCCGGCCGCCCCGACCAGGGCGGTCAGGACGAGCGCGCGAACGGGATCGACGACGAACAGCTGCTGCGCGAGGACGACCGTCGGCGCGGCGGACCAGGTCCGCGCTCTCCTGGCGGTGGCGCGGACGGACGAGGCGTTCACGTCCTCACCCCGCAGACCAGGTCCATCAGATGGGCCGACAGATCGACGGCGGTGGGATGCCGGTAGAGGCACGAGGCCGGCAGGCGGAGACCGAGGTCCCAGTTCAGCCGGTCCCGCAGGCGCAGCCCGGTCAGCGAGTCGATCCCCTGCTCCTGGAACGGCACGGTGCTGTCGAACTCCTCGCTCGAGGCTCCGGTCACCCCGGAGACGGCGGCCATCAGGTATTCCCCCAGTCGTTGCTCCCGTTGCCAGGGCTGGGCTTCCCGGATGCGGCGGGCGGCCGCGGCCGCCGGGCCCCGGCGGTCACCGGGCGACCACAGCTGGGCGGCGAGGGCGGACGGGCGCCGATCGGTCGACCGGGCCGCCGGGTCCAGCACCATGGCCAGCAGGTCCGAGCCGTGGGTCACCGCATGATCCAGGACCGTGAACGCCTGCTGGGCGTCGATCTCGCCCACGACCGCGGGGACCACGGTGCGCCGTTCCCGTCCGGCGGCGTACATGCCTTCGCCCCAGGGCCCCCAGGCGATCGAGACCGCCCGCTGTCCGTTCACCCGGCGATGTGCCGAAACCGTTTCCATGGCGGCGTTCGCGGCCGAGTAGGCCGCCTGGCCCGGTGCCCCGAACCAGGCCGAGGAGGACGAGAAGCTGATGAAGAAGTCGAGCGAGCGCTCGCTGCAGGCCCGGTCGAGGTTGCGCGAGCCGTCCAGCTTGGGGGCGAAGACCGCCGCCAGGGTGCTCTCCTCGAGATGGGGCAGGGTGGCGTCGGACAGGACTCCCGCGGCGTGGACCACCCCCCGCAGGGGTGGCCCGGAACGGTCGAGATAGTCCAGGAGCTGCCGGATCTGGATCGCATCGGCCACGTCGACGGCGGCCGTGACGACCCGGACCCCGGCGGCCGCGAGCTCGGCGAGGACGGGCAGGTCGTCCTGGTGGTCCGCGGTCCGCCCGGCGGCGACCACGGTCGTGGCGCCCCGGCTGCCCAGCCAGCGCAGCACCTGGATCCCCAGGGCCCCCAGGCCACCGGTGACCAGGTACGTCCCGTCGGCCGCGAGCGCCGGGGGCTCGACCCGCAGGGTCTCCTCCCGCAGACCGGGACGACGTCGTACACCGTCCCGATAGCAGACCTCCGGCTCGTCGCCCCCGGTGATGTCGGGCACGACGGTGTCCGGGGCGGTCCGCACCAGTTCCAGGCAGTGGACGGTGATGGCTGGGTTCTCCAGGCGCGCGACCCGTGCGAGGGCCCACACCGCGGCCTGGGCCGGGTCCGGTGCCTCTTCCGACTGCCCGGTCGCCCGGGTCGTGAGGAAGACGACCCGGTCGGGGGCGGGCGGCTGACCGCCGGTCCAGTCCCGCAGGCGGGCGACGGCCGGGGCCAGTTGCTCCAGGACGGGGGTGGCGTGGTCGTCGGACGGGAGCACCTGGACCACCCCCCAGGCGGGAGCCGGGCTGTCCGGGGACAGCTGGTGCACGGGGGCCGAAGGTCGGGTCACCGGTTTTCCGGCGTCCTGGCGATCGCACGGGTGGCCGTGGTGCGCGAGGGCGCTGCTCAGCTGTTCGGCGATCGGGTCGCCGGGGGTGGCCAGAACGGTCCAGTGCCGACCCGGGGACGGCCCGGCGAGAGCGTCGGGCAGCGGATGGTCCTCCCATTCCAGGGATGCCACGAAGAGCCGTTCGGGAGTGTTCGCAGCCGGGTCGCGGCGGTCACCCGGCCCCGAGGAACGGCTCACTGCGCCGGGCGCCGGGGGCAGGTGTGGACCGACCCAGTGCCGCTGCGGGATGCGGTGCGACAACGGCACCGGCACCCGGGCGGGCCGTCGGCCCGGGGCGGTCAGCCGGTCCAGGTCCACCCGTACTCCGTGCACGAACAACCGGCCGGCCGCGTCGGCGAGCGAGTCCACCGCCCCTGGGCGCACTCGTACCGAGGGGACGAACGTCGTCGCACCGGCCAGGGAGAGGCCGTGCCGGCTCAGCGTCGCCGAGGGACCGATCTCCAGGAAGACGCGTTCTCCTTCCTGGTCGGCCATCTCGCGCAGCGCCGAGGCGAACCTGACCGGCGACCGCAGTTGCCGGACCCAGTAGTCCGGGGTGGCCAGGCCGTGCGGATCGCCGCCCAGGCACGGGACGACGCCCAGGGTCGGCGGCCGGAACGTGGCCTGCGCGACCACGGCCGCGAAGTCGGCCATCATGGGCTCGACGGCCGCGGTGTGGAAGGCATGCGTCGTGGGCACCGGGACCGTCGTGATGTCAGCGTCGAGGGCGGCGACCGCAGCGTCCAGGTCGGCCTGGGGGCCACCGAGCACGACGACCTGGTCCGTGTTCACGACGGCCACCTCGGCGAGCGAGCCGGCCCGGTCCACGGCCGCCCGGACCTGGTCCTCACCGGCCAGGATCGCGACCATCGCGCCGGTGGGGCACAGCTGGTCCATCAACCGCCCGCGGGCCTGCACCAGCCTCGCCGCCGTCCCGAGGGTGAACACCCCGGCGGTGCACGCCGCCGCGTATTCGCCGAGACTGTGACCCAGCACCGCGACGGGTTCGACCCCGGCCGCGGACCACGTCCTGGTCAGGGCGTACTGGAAGGCGAACAGGGCCGGCTGGGCCCACCGGGCCCGGGTGGCCAGGACCGGATCGGCGGCCCGGATCAGATCCATCAGCACCGGCCCGTCCTCGCCCAGTTCCTGCGCGCATTCCTCGAGCGCCTCGCGGAACACCGGGTGGGCACGCAGGGTCTCGGTCGCCTGGTTCAGCGGGCCGCCCTGACCGGAGTACAGGAACACCGGCTGCTCCCGAGTCCCGGCCCGGCGTGGGTCCACGCTGCCGGCGGCGACCGCGCCCGTGTCGTCGCCGCCCGCGACGGCCCGCAGCCGGTCGACCAGCGTCGGCCGGTCGTCCGCCGTGATCACGGCCCGGTGACTGGACACCACTCGTCCGGTGTTCGCCGTCGCCACAACGTCTTCCAGGAGCTGCTCCGGATGGGCGAGCAGGTGCTCGGCGTAATCGGAGGCCTGGGTGCGCAGGCCCTGCGCGGTGCGCCCGGTGATACCGAGCAGCACCGGGCCGGGGGTACCCGGACGACGGTCGCGCTGCGGCGCGGGAGCCAGGACGACGTGTGCGTTGGTGCCACCTCCGCCGAAGGAACTCACCCCGGCCAGCGGACGTCCGGCCGGCCACGCGACGGCCTCGGTGACGACCCGGAACGGCGAGTCCCCGGCGGCGATCCGCCGGTTGGGCGTGCGGAAGTTCGCAGTGGGCGGAACAGCACCGTGCTGGAGGGCGAGCACGGTCTTGATCAGCCCGGCTGTCCCGGCGGCGACGTCCAGGTGCCCGATCGAGGACTTCACCGAACCCAGCAGACACCCGCGCGGGGTTCCCCCGACGAACACCTCCTCCAGCGCGGTCAGCTCGATCTGGTCACCGAGGACCGTCCCGGTGCCGTGCGCCTCGATGTACCCGACGTGGGCCGGCTCGGCCCCGGCCATTCTCAGCGCCGATCGCACCACGTCCACCTGGCCCTCGCTGCTCGGGGCCAGGTATCCGGCCCGCAGCGCGCCGTCGTTGTTGACCGCGCTGCCCCGGACCACCGCCAGGACCGGGTCGTCGTCGGCCAGCGCGTCGTCGAGCCGGCGCAACGCGACCATGCCCACACCACTTCCGCCGACCGTCCCCGACGCCGAGGCGTCGAAGGGGCGGCAGACGCCGTCGGGGGCGAGGATCCCGCCTTCCTCGTACAGGTATCCGCCGGCGACCGGGAAGTGGATACCGGCCGCTCCGGCCAGGGCCAGGTCGCACTCCCCGGCCAGCAGCGACATCCAGGCCAGGTGCACCGCCACCAGCCCGGTGGAACAGGCGGTCTGGATCCCGATGCTCGGTCCGCGCAGACCCAGGCGGTGCGAGACCCGGCTGCACAGATGGTCGGTCTGCGTCGCGACGTACGCCTGCAGCGGCGCCAGCTCCGCGAGCAGGTCAGGCTCGCGCACCAGGTGGTTCCCGAAGTAGGAGTTCAGGGCCGATCCGGCGTACAACGCCATACCGGCACCGCCGAAACAGCCGATCCGCACGTCGTCCGCCCGCCGGAGGTCACGTCCGGACCTCTCCAGCGCCTCGGCGGCGCACTCCAGGAAGAGCCGGTGCTGCGGATCCATGACCCGCGCCTCGGACGGTGTGATCCCGAAGAGGCCGTGGTCGAACTCGTCGGCGCCCTCCAGGTATCCGGTCACGGGCACGTAGCGCGGGTTGCGGACCAGCTCGGGATCGGCCCCCGCACGGATGAGTTCCTCCTGGTCGAACGAGCGGATGGACGACACGCCGCCCACCAGGTTCTCCCAGAACTGTTCCGGCGAGCGAGCCCCCGGGAACCGGCACGCCATGCCCACGATGGCGATGTCGAGGCCGGACCCGCTGCCGGCCGGCGTCATTCCTGGTCTCCCCGGGCCGCGCGCAACCGTGCGAAACCGGACGCCGCCGCACGCCGGTCGGCTGCGTCCGGGCGATCAGCCCCGGCCGCTGCCCTCACGGCCCGGCCCCCGCGAAGACGGTCCACGTGCGCGGCCAGTGCGAGCACGGTCGGGTGCTGGAACACGTCGGCCAGCTCGATGCGCACGGCCAGTCGCTCCTCAAGCAGGTGCTGAACCCGGGGCAGGTGCAGGGACTGCGCACCCATGTCGAAAAATCCTGTGCGCCGTCCTACGTCGGCGACGTCCAGGACATCCGCCCAGATCCCGGCGACCGCCGAGACCGTTGCGGCATCACCGGCCACCGCCCGGCCGACGGTGGGGTCGGACCTGCGCCGCCCGAGCACCCGCCGTCCGAGGGCGTCAGGAACGGCGAACTCCTGCGAGCCCGGTGGCAGACGATCGCACCCCACCTCGAGGCGGTCCGTCCCGGAGGGTTCGGACAGCACCCGGGTCAGGAAGAACGGGCTGTGGGGATCGAGACCTACCACCGTGTGCCCGGCCGGTCGCAGCGACACCTCGTTCAGGGCCTGTAAACCCTCCTGTGCCGACAGCACCCGGTAGCCCCGGGCACGGACGAGCTCCTCGTCCTCGGCCGCGGCACTCATCCCGATCGAACGCCACCGCGACCACGAGACAACATACGCAGCAATCCCTTCCGCCTGAAGACGGAGCTGCCAGGCGTCCAGGTAGCTGTTCGCGGCCGCGTACCCGGTCACGTCCTTCCCCCCGAACAGGGCGTTCACCGACGAGAAGGCGAGCACGAAGCCGCCCCGTTCGCCCACGAGGCGGCCCAGGACCTCCGCGGGTGCCACCTTGGCGCCCAGTACCTCGCGCAGACGCCGACGGTCGAGCCGGGCCAGCGGTCGGCCGTCCATCTCGCCGGCAAGGTGCACGGCGCCGGAGATCGTTGCTCCCCAGACACTCTCCGCCTCGGCCACCGCAGACCGGACGGCCGCCTCGTCGCCGGCGTCGACGGCGGCGTACCGGACGTCACCGAGCCGCCGCAACTCCTCCAGACGCTGCCCCGGAACGCGACCGGAGACCTGGTCCGTACCCTCCGCATCTGCCGCACCCGCCGCATCCGGGCCCGGCAGGAGGTGCCGGCCCAGCACCAGCAGGCGCACCCCCGGCAACCCGAGCAGGTACCGGCTCACCTCGAACCCGATCCCGCCGAGCCCTCCGGTCACGACGTACCCGCCACCGGCGCGGAACAGGGGGGTGGGCGATGCCACCGGGCCGGGCCGCCGACCGGCGAGGACCGGCACCCAGCGCAGCCCGGAACGGTGGGCGACCTCGACCTCGTGCGCCGGAGCGGTCAGATCCGGCAGCGCGTCCCGTTCCCGGCCGGGCGCCACGTCGATCAGCCGGACCCGCAGAGCCGGTAGTTCGGCCCCCAGGCTTCGCACGAGTCCCCGCAGCGGCGCGAGCTCCGCGGCGGGACGCTCGCCGTCGAGCACCGCGCAGGCTCCCGGCACGAGCACGCTCAGTCGCATCGGTTCGGGCGAACGATGTTCCGCGGAAAGAGATCTCGCCACATCGACGACCATGGAGGCGAGCGCTGTCTGGCGGTCCAGGAGGGCCGGCACCTCGATGGGCCCGGTCCCGGACGACGGCAGGACGAGGACGACGTGGCCGAGCTCCGAGCGGACCTCCCGGGCCAGGAGCTCCTCCCAGGCACCCCGCGTGTGCAGAACCGGCGGACCGGTCCGGTCGGCGGGCCACGACCCGGACGTGTCCGGCCCGAGGCCGGGCCACCCGTCCGTGAGTTCCGCGGTGAGCACGGCGGCGGTGCACCGCCGGTAGTGGCTGGACAGGAGCGCCGTCAGTCGGCCGGCCGTGTCCTGGTCCGGGGCGAGCACCAGCACGGACGCAGTCGCGGCGGGCGATGCACCGGGAGTGATGCCGCGGGGGGTCCAGGTCGGCTCGGCCAGCCACAGGGTGGATGCTTCGGCCGCCCGTTCCGTCCCGGCGGGCGTGTCGATGCGGTCGGCGAAGGCACCGCCGTGCAACTGCTGGGCCAGCAGGGAGCGCTGGATCTTGCCGATGGAGGTCTTGGGTATCTCCTCCGGCCGGACCAGGATGACGTGGCGGGGGTACACCCCGAACTGTTCCAGGACACGACGGCGCACATCGCCCCGGACGAAGGAGGCGTCGTGCCCGGGGCGCGGGCTGCAGAAGACGACCAGACCCTCGGTGGCGTCGCGGTCCCGGCGGTGGGCCACGGCGGCGGTGAAGCTCTCCCGCACCCCCGGACAGCGCTGCACCACCGCTTCCACATCGCTGGCGGTGATGTTGTTCCCGTTGATCAGGATGATGTCCTTGGACCGGCCGACGATGGTCAGCGCCCCATCGCGCAGCTGCGCCCGGTCACCGGTGCGGAACCACCCGTCCGCGGTGAAGGCCTCGTGGTTCGCCGCCTCGTTGGCGTGGTACCCGGCGGTGACCATCGACCCGGTCACCTCCAGGTCACCGGTCTGCCCCTCGCGCAGCACCGTGCCGTCCTCGGCGACGATCCGCAGCGACAGCCCGGCCACGGGCGGCCCGACACAGACCGCACCCACCACGGACGTGGCGGCCCCGGTGTGGTCGTGGGCGTAGGTGACTCCCGAGCAGGTCTCCGACATGCCCCACATCGGGACCATGCAGTCGTCGCGCAGCCCGAACGGGGCGAGAACCGCGAGGAAGTGCCGTACCTGCTCGGCGACGACCATCTCGCCGCCGTTGATGATCGAGCGCAGCGCCGACAGGTCCCACGAACGTCCGGGGAACTCGGCCGCCCGGGAGCTGACCAGGGCGCAGGCGAAGTTGGGCGCCCAGGTCGTGGTGGCGCGATGGTCGCAGAGCAGGTCGATCCAGCGTAAAGGCTCCTCCAGCACCAGTTCGGTCGCCGCGTGGACCTGGACGCATCCGAGCCAGACGTCGCGCACATGACACATCAGCAGGCCGACGACATGGTCGAGCGGGAACCAGTTGACGGAGACGTCGTCGGCCGTGAGGTGGTTCTCGGCGACGGATCCGGCCACCATCGCCAGAATTGCCTGGTGGGTCTGGGTCACCAGCTTGGGGACGCCGGTACTTCCGGACGTCAGCAGCATCACGGCGATCGCATCGGGACGGATCGGCACGACCTGTCCCACGGGCGCCGCGGCCAGTTCACTGACGGTGAGAACCGTTGCGACACCCCGCATGGCGTCCGGAAGGCGATCGGCGTGATCACTGATCACCAGCGGATGCCGGAGCAGGTCCCACACCACTTCCAGCCGCTCGCCGGCCGCACCGCCGGCGAGCGCGGTGGGAGCCGAGCAGGGGACGGGGATCGCACCGGCCAGCTGGCACCCCCAGAACGCGCCGAGGAAGTCGGCGTGACCGGCCTCCTGGAGCAGGACCGGGTCACCCGCACCGACACCGGCCCGCTGCAACCCGCCGGCCACGCGGGTGGCGCGCTCCAGCAAGTCGGCGTAGGACATCACGGTCCGGTGGCCCTCTTCCCGGGCCAGGACGACGTGCCCCGGACCGGCGGCACCCCGGCGCAGGGCATCGGTCAGGGTGAGAGGGGCACCGGACTCACCGGGCAGATCGGGGGCCCGCACGAGCGCAGGCCCCGGATCGGTCAGTGCACCCCCGGGCGAGGCCGCGCCGACCGGGCTGCGCAGATCGAGCAGGCCCTGGATGCGCGGGGCCGGAGCATCCACGACCCGGGCCTCCACCGCGGCTGCCCCGGCCCGGCGGGCCGAGTCCTCACTGTCGCGCAGAACGCCGGCATCGATCACCGGGACGTCCAGCAACCGATCGGTGTCGATCTCACCCCCTGCCTGCCGGGGCAGGGCCGACATCCGGACGAGGTGCAGGGGCACGGGCAGGTCGGCGCAGGCACCTCGAAGACGGTCGAGCAGGTCGGCGTGGCTGACCGGGTGGTCCGGGACGACGTAGGCGACGAGAACCGTCTGCCCCTGCCGGTCACAGCGCTCGAGAACCCATCCGTCGCCGACTCCGGCGGTGCGCTTCAGCACATCCTGCAGCCGCTGAACCGCAGCCGGGGTGTGCTCGTCCTCGGGACTCGATCCGTTCGGCTGTCCGCTCATGCGTTCTGCTGCTCCTTCTGGGCCGACTCGGTCACCGTGACGACAGCACCGTCCGTTCCGGCGCGCCCCAGCGCGTGCTGTGTCAGCTCACGGACGGTGGGGGCGGTGAAGAAGACGTCGACCGGTAACCGCCGGCCGAAGCCGGTCCGGACCCTCGCGAGAATCCGGATGGCGCGGAGCGAGTCACCGCCCAGCTCGAAGAAGTCCTGGTCCGGTTCGGTGCCCTCACGCTGGAGCACGTGGTCCCAGATGTCCGCCATCCGGCGCTCGGCGGCCTCGACGTCGCGGTCCGGCCGGGTCTGCGGCTGCGGGAGTCCGCTCGCCGCCGTCGTTTCGGGACGTGTGAGCCGCCGGCCGGCGGCCACCCCGAGCAGGGTCAGCCAGTCGGTGGCGTCCGCCATCCGTTCCGGAAGCCGGTCCGGGCCGGGAACCGGCGCCGGGGTGGTCGCACCGACGGGGTGCTCGAGCGCCTCGTCCAGCTGGGCGCCGCTCAGCACCTGACCGTCCGGCAGGGCCAGCGCGGGGACCTGCGGATCCCGCGGTGCCGGTGCTGCCGTCACCCCCGCCACCCAGGTGTCCAACGGCACCACCTCGGTGCCGGGCATCACCGTGGCGGAACGGTCGCCGACGGTGGTCCGGGGCGGCGGATCACCCTCCGCTCCTTCGCCCGGCCGGCACAGCCCGCCGGACCAGAGGATCCCGAGCAGCCCCACGAGCAGGCCGTGGCCCGGCCCGACTCTCAGCCCGACGGGTTCTCCAGGTCGCACACCGCACGCCTGCAGTCGCGCCGCGAGGGCCCGCGCCCGGGCCACCACCTTGCTCAGGTCGAGCGGGACACCCTGAAAGTCGAGTACCACCGGGGACGGTTGCCGCGTGGCCCGGTGCTGGATCAGGGCCAGCAGGCCGTCACCGTCCTCGGGGTGACCGTCCGGCGCGAGAGCCGGCGACGCAGCGGTCAGGGAGGGCAGCAACGCCATGAACCGATCGTGCAGCCCCAGGACCTCGGACTCCGTGAACACCGAGGTGTTGAACTCCCACGTGATGCGGTGCCCGTCGGCATGGTGCGCGATGTTGAGCCCGAGGTCGAAACGCACGGCAGTGGACGGGCTTTCCACGTGCTGCACCCGCAGTCCGGCCATCGCCGGGACCACCACCCGGTCCCAGGTCAGGACGGCGTTGATCACCGACGGCCGACCCCACCGTTCA
Organism: Kineosporia sp. NBRC 101731; assembly: GCF_030269305.1. Taxonomy (NCBI): domain Bacteria; kingdom Bacillati; phylum Actinomycetota; class Actinomycetes; order Kineosporiales; family Kineosporiaceae; genus Kineosporia; species Kineosporia sp. NBRC 101731. The sequence goes on along the minus strand of NZ_BSTC01000007.1, from coordinate 123,295 downwards.
CGCCGGGGCAGCACCCGCAGGATCTCGGCCAGTGAACAGGCCTCGTGGTCGAAGGCGTCGAGCATCGTGCGCCGAACCCGGCCCAGGTGCTCCACGAACCCGGATGGCCCGGCAGCCCGGCGGGATCGGATCGGCAGCAGGTTGGCGCAGTAGGCGACGAGCCGGGCGTCCGGGCCCTCGACCGAGCGGCGCGAGACCGGAATCCCCACCACCAGGTCGTCCTGGCTCGTCTCGTGGTGCAGGAACCAGGTGAAGGCGGCCAGGAGCAGCATGAACGGACTGGCGTTGTGCGCCGCACCGAACGTCTGAAGGTGGCCCAGTACCTCCTCGGGAAGGTCGCGGGACATCCGGCGACCGGTGTGCCCGGCCAGCGAGCGCCCGCTGCCGGCACCGGCCGGGGTGAGCGGGGGCGGCATGGGGGTGAATTGTTGCTGCCAGTACTCCAGGTCTTCGGTCCGGGCCGGTCGGGGCGGACTGCCCAGATGATCGGCCAGTCGCGGCGCCGGAGCCGGAGCGGCTCCGCGGCCACGATGCTGGTCGTACAGCTGACCCAGCTCGGCCATCACCACGCCCTCGGCCGTTCCGTCGGCCACCACGTGATGAACGGTCAGGCACAGCAAGTGGGTATCCGCGGACTCCTTCAGCAGGCCGGCCCGGATCAGTGGGCCGGTCGCGAGGTCGAAGGCCTGGTTCCCCTCCTGATCCAGCCATTGCGTGATGCCCCGGGCCCGCGCGGCCTCGTCCAGGGCGCACAGGTCGGTCAGGGGCAGGTCGACGGGGGCGGGGGCACCGATCCGCTGGCCGAGGCCGTCCTCGGTGAAGCCGGCCCGCAGCGCCTCATGCCGGTTCACCACGTCCTGGAACGCGGCGCGGAGGCTGTCGAGATCGAGATCGCCGACCAGCCGGAGCACCCGGCGGAGGTTGTAGGCGATGGACGCCTCGTCCCCCAGCTGTGCGGCCGCCCAGACCAGCTGCTGGTTCGGGGTGGTGGGCAGATGCACGTCCGGTGCCGCCGGCCCGGTTTCCTCACCCCGGGAACGCGAGGACAGGTGCGCCACGGGCCGCTGGAGCGGGGCAGCGACGGGTGAGGGGCGCAGTTCGTTCAGCGCGTCGAAGCCTTCGCGCACCAGGTCGGGAGAGACCCCGAAGTCGACGAAACAGGCCACTTCGTCGACACCGGAGTCGGCGAGTTCGGCGACCAGGGCCCGGCCGCTGGAGACGTCGCCGATCAGGGCCCTCTCCCGCAGGAACTTGTCCCGGGCGGTCCGGACCAGATAGTCACGGTCGTCGTCGGCCAGCCGGTCGAGGTCGAGGCGCCGGGTGCCGCTGCTCACCCGTGCGGTCAGGTCGACCGCCGCCTGCAGGTATCGCTCCAGCGGGCCGGCTGCGGCCGCGCGCGCCCGTTCCGCATCGTCCCCGATCAGGGTGTGCAGCAGCACCGACACCCGCCCGGCCGCGGGGTCGAGTTGTGCCTCCTCCCGGCCCTGGCGGTACTGCCGGATGCGTTCCCTGAGCTGTGCGACATCCTGGCTGAGCAGGTTGGTCAGGACCCCGGCACCGATCCGGCCCGCGGCGGCGAACGCGTCCCCACCACCCAGCGTGGTGAGCCAGACCGGCAGCTCGCTCTGGAGGGGACGCGGATGGGTACCCACCGATCTGGACGCACCGTCGCCGTCGGGGAACTCGACCTCCTCACCCCGCCACAACCGGCGGACCTCGTCGATCCTGCGCAGTGTGGTCGTGCGCCGGTCGGCGAAAGTACCCGGCGCGAGGACGAAGTCCGTGTCGTTCCATCCGGAGGCGAAGGCGATCCCGGCCCTGCCACCGGACAACCGGTCGACCAGCGCCCACTCCTCGGCGATCCGCGCCGGGTGATGCAGGGGCGCGACCACGCTGCCCGCGCGCAGGCCGACCCGCTCCGTGCGCACGGCCAGAGCCGACGCCAGCACCGCGGGATTCGGTGAGAAGCCGCCGAAGGCGTGAAAGTGGCGCTCCGGCAACCACACGGCCGCCAAGCCGTTCGCGTCGGCGAAATCGGCGCCGTCCAGCAGGAGACGGTAGTGATCGTCCGGTGCGATCAACGTGCTGTCGCCGAAGTACGACAGGCTGAGTTCGACGCTGGCCGGCTCAGGACGATCGGATGGCGGGGTGTCCGGCGGTCGCTCGCGCTCACGGGTCCGGAAGCCAGAGGCGTGCCGGGGTGCATCCTGGGGTACATCCTGGGCGGGCCCGAACGTGCCGGCCCGGTGAGGTGCGACGACCCCGTTCGACCTCCGGTCCTGCTCCCACAGGCCCGCGTCCCGCATTTCCTCCGCTGCGTCGATCGCTGCCGCCACCACCCGCTGCGCGTCCTCCTCGGTATGGCGGGTGGACAGGAAGGACGCCCCCGTCTCGGCGACGTAGACGCCGCGCAACGCGAGATTGACCCGGAACAGGTCCATCTCCATGGGCTGGAGCGTGTACGAGAGATTCGCTCCCTGGGCGAAGCGGAAGAAGGATCCGAGGCCCGGCGCGGTGACCGGCACCTGAGCCCGCGCGAAACCGTCCGCCAGGCCTCGCAGCATGCGATCCGCGCGGGCGTTCAGCCCTTCCTGCAGCCGCGGGCCCTGGTCGGCCAGTTGTCCCAGCACCGCCCGGGCAGCCACCAGGGCCAGCGGGTGATTGGCATACGTCCCGGCCGTATAGGTCAGCGCCCGACCGGAGGGCACGCGAGGTTCCCCGAACCACGACCCGGCGTCGACCAGGTCGATGTACTCCCGGGACCCGGCGACGGCGGCCATCGGGAGTCCGGCGGCCAGGCACTTGCCGTAGGCGACCAGATCCGCCCGGACCCCGAAAAGCTCCTGGCCGCCCCCGGGGGCCAGCCGGAAGCCGGTCAGGACCTCGTCGAACACCAGCACGGTCCCGGACCGGCGGGTGACCTCCCGCAGATCGGCCAGGAACCTCCCGGCCTGCACTCCGGGATCCCCGTTGGGCACCGGCTCCACCACGACGGCGGCGATCTCGTCGCCACGGGCCGAGATGACCTCCAGGGAGTCCGCGCGGTCGAACGGAAGCAGGAGCACGTCCTCGACCATCCCCCGGGTGGTCCCGGCCACCATCGGCCCGGCCGAACCGGGACCGTCAGCTCCGGCCGTCACCAGCGTCCCGTCGAAATGGCCGTGGTACGCCTTCGAGAAGATCACCACCTTGGACCGGCCGGTGGCGGCCCGGGCGATCCGCAGGGCCGTCATCACCGCCTCGGTCCCGGAGACGCAGAAGAACATCCGCTCCATCCCGGTGATCTGCCCGACGAGTTCGGCCACCTCACCGGCGTGCCGGCTGGCACTGCCCAGTTGAATCCCCTCCGCCAGCTGATCTTTCAGCGCACGCATCACCGCCGGTGGATTGTGACCCAGCAGGTGGGCCCCGAAACCCATCGACAGGTCCAGGTACTCGTTCCCGTCGCAGTCCCAGATGCGGGAGCCTTCGGAACGCTCACTGAAGATCGGGTAGCGGGTCTGTGCGGCCACCGGGTTCGACGCGGCGACGAAACGGCGGTTGTTGGCCAGCCGGTCCTGGTGCCGCAGGACGTGCTCGCGTGAGCCGGAGGTGCGCGCGTGGTAGCGACGCATCACATCGGCGATGTAGGGCTCCGGGTCCTTCCGGCGTACCGGCGCACCACCCGCGCGCCCGGCCCCGGCGGCCGGCGCCCGGGCCGGCAGCGATCCCCCCGCACCGGCGGCCGCGTCGCCATCGGCCGCCTGGAGGGCCGGAGCGGCCCGGAGTTCGGCCAGTTGGGCGGTGAGCGCGCGGACCTGGGCCTGCAGCACGGCGACAGCGGCCTCCGCCTCGGACGGTGTGTCTTCACCCGCGCTCCGAGCCACCGGGGCCACCGGGGGAACCAGGGAGACCGGCGGAACCGGGTCCGGGCCGGGCCGGTCGTCGGGTGAGACCGTTGCGGATGGCGAACCGCTGTCCTTCGCCACCCGGCAAGCTATATCGTCGATCGTCCGGGCCTCCTCGAACAACTGACGCACCGACACCACGGCGCCGAATCGGTCCTTGACGAACTGGACCACCGCAGCGAGAACGAGCGAGTCGGCCCCCAGCTCCAGCAGCGGTGTCACCTCGGACACCCGATCCGGGGCCATCGCCAGCAACCGCGCCAGTTCCACCCGCAGGTCGTCACGGATACCGGTTACCTGATCGCCCATCTCATCATCTCCACCTTCGATGTGGTCGTCCGGTTCCACCGGCTCGGGTACCCCGGGCAGCAGCAGGCGATGTCGTCGAAACGGATGGCCCGGCAGACGAACGGTCCGGGCCCCGGTCGCGATCCGGTCCCAGTTCAGCGAATGTCCCGCCACGAAGAGCTCCGGAAGCGCCTGGAGGATCTCGCGCGGGCCGCCGTCCCCCGCTCCGGTCAGGCTGGTGACCACCCGCACACCGGCGGCAGTTCTTCCCGGCAGCCCTCCGGCCAGGTCCACACCACCACCGACCTGAAGAACCAGGCAAGGACCTTCATCGGGCCCGGCCGATGCCAACGCCCGCACCAGCGCGCTGTCTCCGGTTTCGGGGTCGTCGGGCCGGGGAGCACTCACGACCACCGGGACCGCCGGGCCCATGAGCTCCGGCGACGGGAGCGGCGGGAGCGACAGGCTCGACGAGGGCGACGCAGCACCCCGGCTCACCGCCGCGAGAGCCTCCTCCAGGGAGCATCCCCCGGCCAGAGCGTGCGCCACCCACCCGGTCGCCGGCTCGGCCACGATGACGTCAGGGCCCAGTCCCCATGCGGTCCACATCGCGCCCACGGCGTGACGGACGGCGAAATCGGCTACCGGTCCGGTCTGATCGGTGAACTCTTCCGGCGTGGCGGCCGTGATGACACCACACCGCCGACCGGCGTCGACCACCCGGTCGAACCCGTGCCGGAACGAGGGCAGGCCTTCGTAGAGCCGGCGGACGCAGACCCGGTTGACTCCTGCCGGCAGAACGAGCAGGACCGGAACCCGCGCGTGCTGCGGACTCAGCGTTCTCGTGTGCAACCCGGGCACCTCGCCGCCGGAGGCGTACGCTGACAGCATTTTCCGCGTGTGCGCCACGCTGTCCGTGACCAGCGCCAGCCGACTGCGCATCTGCGATCGCCCCCGGGTCACCGAGACACAGACGTCGTCCAGATCAGCGGTCGATCGTTCCAGCGCCTGCGCGCAGCGCTCGGCCAGCACGCGCAGGGCCGGTTCATCACGGGCGGAGAGCGCGAACACCGCAGACGACGCTCCGTGGCTGCGGCCCGCGTTTCGTGCGCGGCGGCGCTCCGGCTCCGGTGGTTCGCCGACCACCAGGTGGCAGTTAGTGCCGCTGAGGCCGAAAGCGCTCACACCCGCTCGACGCGGCCGAGAACCGTTCCACGGCTGAAGTTCGGTCTGAACGCGTAGCCCGGCCCGGGCCCAGTCCACATGGGGGCTGGGCGTGCGGTGATGGAGAGTGGGGGGCAGCGCGCCGCGCCCGACGACCAGCAGTGCCTTCACCAACGAGGCGATGCCGGCGGCAGCCTCCAGATGACCGAGGTTGGTCTTCAGCGACCCGATCGCCAGCGGTTGCGCAGGCGGACGTCCCCGGCCGTACACCGCGGCCAGGGCCTCTGCCTCGATCGGGTCGCCGAGGGATGTACCGGTCCCGTGGGCCTCGACATAGCCCACGGTCAGGGGGTCGATCCCGCCGGCGCGCAGTGCGCTGCGCAGGACCGCTTCCTGGGCCCGCCCGTTGGGTGCGGTCAAGCCGCTGCTCGGCCCGTCGTGATTCATGGCCGACCCGTGGATGACCCCGAGGATCGGGTCCTCGTCCCGCAGCGCGTCGTCCAGACGCTTCAGCACGAGCGTCACGACTCCTTCACCGAGGACGAACCCGTCGGCCTCGGCGTCGAACGCCCGGCACCGGCCCGTGGGCGAAAGGGCGTTCGTGAGCCGGCGGGCAGCGATGCTCCAGGGCGTCCGCACCAGGTGAGCTCCGGCCGCGATGGCGAGATCGGACTCGCCACCGGCCAGGCTCTGCATCGCCAGGTGCACCGCCACCAGGGACGACGAGCACGTGGTGTCCACCGTCAGGGCAGGCCCGTGCGTCTTCAGCAGGTACGACAGGCGACCGGCAGCCACCCCCCGGTTCACCCCGGTGACCGAGTACGGGTCGAGCCGCGCGGATCGGCCGGGAGCAGTGGCCAGTTGCGTGTAGTCGTCACCGCCCATCCCGACGAACACGCCGGTCGCGCTGCCGGCCAGCGCATCGGCCGCGAGATTCGCATGCTCCAACGCTTCCCACGTCGTCTCGAGGAGAAGCCGGTGCTGCGGGTCGATGTTGACGGCCTCCCGCGGTGAGATCGCGAAGAAGCCGGGGTCGAACTCCAGGACGTTCTCCAGGAAACCACCGGTCACCGAACCGGCACCGTTCGGTGAAAACTCCTCTACCCCGGTGTGCCAGAGCGATACAGACCGGGTGGTCACCGCATCGACGCCGTCGCACAACGCCGACCACAGGGCGTCGACGTGGTGGATGCGGCCCGGCAATCGGCAACCCATACCCAGCACCGCGATACCGGAGCGTGAAACCATGCAGATCAGACCTCCCCCGGTCGAGACATGCCGGTATTACTGCACCTTCGCCCACGTCGTACCGCCGAAAGAATCTCGGGCCGGATCTCCGTGGAGCAGCGCCCTGGGTCTTCGGTTTCCCCTTGTACTCATGCAGTATTGATGCACCCGCTGGTGGCCGCAGAATGCACCCCAACCGCACAGCGTCGGCCTCGTCGAGCCCGAACCAGGCCACCTATGAGCCGTTTTCCCCTGAATCCTAACCCGCGCCCCGGTGACGTCAAGTAGTCGGACGGCGACCGATCGGGCAGAATTGGTCGCCTTTTAGGACAGAGCCTTTCGCGGCTCTCCCGGTATGCCGAAAGCTGTTCGGAGCGCCCCGATCAAGGCCCGGTGCAGTGCGAGGGCAGGGCAGACGGATCATTCCTCCAGGTACCTTCGGTCCTGGGAGACCCGTGGCCGGGTGACTGTGCTCGACCGCCGAACAGCACGAAAAGCAGGCACAGGTATACCTCGTGTCCCACCTGTATCAGCAGTAAACACAAGGCACTTGGTCCACGGTGGCCTTCCGCGGCAGTAGGCGCGACCGTCGCACCCGGTGCCTGGCAGACGGGGGGCAGCACACTGATGTTCCATGATGTTCTCAGCGGTCGAACGGTCCGATGCCTGGCCCCGGGATGCCGGTCGGTGGGTCACGACGCCGAAAGCTTCCCCGGAGAGGACCTTGTCGATGAACCTACGGGGTCGGGCCCGGCATCGGTCGATCCGCCGGCCCGGAGGAGATCAGAACCGGCAGGTCACCGGGACGCCGTCATGTCCTGCGTCCCCAGCACACTCAGCAACCGCAGCCGCTGCGCCGACTCACTGCCGGGCGCGGCACTGAACACGATGATCCGCAGGTCCGCGCCGTGCACCGACAGGACGTCGCAGTCCAGGTGCAGTTCGCCGACCACCGGGTGGTCGAGGGTCTTGCTCTCGTTCCCGTTACCGAAGTGCGCAGCCGCCGTACTCGTCCACAGCCGGGCGAATTCGTCGCTGGATCGGCGTAACTCGCCGATCAGGGCGGCCAGTTCGCGATCGGCGGGATAGCGCGCGGCCACGTCCCGCAGGTCGGCGATCAGCGAGGCCCGGTAGCCGGCCAGATCGGGGTGCCGCATCCGGCCCGGATCACCCAGGAACGAGCGCCACACCAGGTTCTCCGCCCGGCCCGGGCGGGGATTGCGCCCGTCACCGCTCATCGCGGCCCAGATGTCGTTGTGCTCCAGCAACGTCCAGGCCGCGTCGAACACGGCGATGGGCGTGTCGGCGAAGCGGTCCAGGAGCCGCTGCACGCTCGGGCCGATCGTCTGCGGCACCTGACCGCCGGCCTGCGCGGCGTACCCGGCGATACGGCAGGCCATCTCGTACTCCGCGTCGGAGATGCGCAGGGTGCGGGCGAGCGCTTTCAGCACAGAGCTGCTGGGATGCGCCCGGCCCTGCTCCAGCCGCTTGACATAGTCCGGGGAGATGCCGGCCAGCCAGGCGACCTCCTCACGGCGCAGCCCGGGCGTGCGGCGCGAATCCGGACGGAACGGCAGGCCCACGTCGGCCGGGCTGACCTGGGTGCGCCAGGACCGCAGGAGTTCCGCCAGATGCGGTGCCTCGCTCATTTCACCCTTGTCTTCCTGTACTCGGCGCCCGTTGGGTCAGCGGAACGAGACGGCGTTGCGCTCGCACCATTCGCCGAAGGTGGTCAGCGGCCGGCCGATCAGCCAGAGAGCGTCCTCGGCGTAGACCGAGGAACGTCCCGTGGCGAACAGCGTGTGCAGGTTCTCCAGTCCCCGGGCCGCTCGCTCGGGCATCCCGGAGGCGATGTTCTTCTCGGCGAGCTGCGCCGGTGTCAGGTGCACCAGCTCGATGTTCAGGCCCAACGTCTCGTTGAGGATGTCGACCTGCTCCCGGGACGAGAGCACGTCGGGGCCGTTGAGGATGTACGACCGGCCCGCGTGCCCGTCCTGGGTCAGGGCCACGGCGGCCACCCGGGCGACGTCGTCGGTGTCGATGGGCACGGTCTTGCCCGGGTCGGTCGCGTCGTAGACCCGCCCCTGCGCCCGGATCGTCGGCACCCACCACAGAGCGTTCGTCATCAGGGTGTTGGCCTTGAGGTACGTGACGTCCGGCGAGGACGCCCGGAAGACCTCGTCGCGAGTCGCGATCATCTCGCCGATGATCGGCCGGGGGTAGGCGATGGTGCCGAACGAGGACAGCAACACCGTGCGGGGCACCCCCGCCGCCGCGGCGATCTGCACGTACTTCTCGGCCTGCTCGACGCTCGGGTGCGCCTGCATGTAGAAGACGCCCTCGACGCCCTGGACGGCCTTGGCCAGGGCCTCGGCGTCGTCCAGGTCGCCGACGACCAGTTCCACGTCACTCGGGAGGTGGCGGGCCCGCTCGGGGTCGCGCACCAGGGCCCGCACGCTGTGCCCCTGGCCGTGCAGGTCGCTGACCAGGGCGCCACCGACGTTCCCGGTGGCTCCGATGATGAGGTATGTCATGTCTGTGGCCTTTCGCGATGGTCCGTGTTGCTGCTGGAACAAGTCTCGCCGCGGGCCCGGGCGCGAGAGTGGCCCAGGTCGAGCCCCCCTCAGGCTTCAAGTTCAGCAGATGGCTCCTGCGATGTTCCCGGCAACAACAGGGTGAGCAGGTTCGGCCTCGGGGTCACCCCATCGCTGGTGCGCAACGCCTATGCGCACGCCCCACCAGCGTCACTCGTGCTGACCAACCGCGTCGTCCTGGTCCGCAGATCCCGCCGATAGACGTTGACCATGCCCTCAGCCTTCTCCGCACGGTCCCGGTCGGTCCCACTCGTGTAATAGACCACGTACCGCCCGTCGGGCGTCATCGCCCCCGGATAGCCCGGCTGGCCCAGGTCGAAGGAACCGTCAGGCCGTGCGTCGACACCGTTTTCCTTGCCGGTTCCGACGTTACGCAGGACGAGGCTGCCGGGTGTCTGCAGCAGGACGAGTCGTCCGCCCTGACCGATGTCGGCGGAGGAGTCGAACTCGATACGCCGCGGCACCGCGGCCGCGGCGGTGCGCCGGGTCTGGCGGTCGTAGCGCCACACCCCGTCGGTGTCGGTGTAGAGCACGAACCGGCCGTCGGGGCTCAGGCGCTGGTTGAACCGGAACACCGAGGCCGGCTTCCCGAACCGGTCGGGGATCAGGGTGGTCTTGTTCGTGCGCAGGTCGCGTACGTACAGCGCCCCCTGAACGGAGGCGGTGGAGGCATTTTCGGTCAGGTCGGTCGCTGACGACTTGAACAGCACGAGGCGGCCGTTCGCGCTGATCTCCGGCTCGATCGAGGTGTCGTTCGCAGTCTTTCCCTCGAGATTGGCGCTCACCAGGGTGACGCGGTCGCTGTCGACGTCACGGACGAAGACGGAGGCGAGGTCGGAGTCGTTGTTCTCGAGATGGTTGTAGGTCAGATGCCGGCCGTGGGCGTCCAGCATCGGCGAGGTCCAGACGTGGCCCCCGCCCTCCCGGGTGCGCTCCCCGGTGCGCCGGTCGTAGACCCAGATGCCCGCCTCGTTGACCGGGCTGTCGCTGCCGAGGTTCAGGTAGCTGACCCGGGTACCGTCGGCACTGATGCTGGGCAGGAAGTTGTACCCACCCTTGACCGGGTCACTGGCCACGGTGGTGCGCCGCAGCAACAGGTCGCGCAGGAAGATCATCCGGTCGCCGCTCTCGGTGTCCGGTGCGTACCCGGTGAAGACGACGTAGCGTCCGTCGGCGCTGATCTGGGGTTCGGCGTTCGTGGTGGTGCCGAGCCAGCCGGGCGGACAGGCCGTCCTCGCTGTGGTCCGATCACCTGCGGACGCGGACGGCGGGGTTCCCAGGATCCCCATCCCCACCACGGTGGAGACGGCCAGAACCTGGATCAGGCGAAATGAACGTCGAACGGACATCTTTGACCTCCCACGGCCCGGCTGGGCCACAGCCGAACCATCGCGGGAAAGACCTCACGCGTTACTGCGGCCCACCCGGTTCCGCCTGTACCAGCACCGGGGGCACCACCCAGCGCTCCCGGGCCGAGTACTCCGGATGACAGGTGGTCAGGGTCAGCTGCGCCAGGTCGGGCACCGCGTCCGGCTCACCGGATTCCGTCTCCAGCGCGCCGGTTCCCCCCGGCCGGACGATCTCGTGACCGGTGACCCGATAGGCGAAAAGCGCCTGCCGGGTCTGCCCGATCACCCGGTCACCGGCCTTTCACCCTCCTCGGGGGCACCGGGGCGACGAGGTCGTCGGGAGAGCGGCGGGAGCGCCCGGCGTCGGTGACCACGGCCAGTCCTTCGCGGGCCCAGTACTCGAAGCCGCCGATCATCTCCTGCACCCGCGTGTACCCCATCGAGGCGAGCACGAAAGCCGCGCGGGTACTGCCGTTACAGCCCGGCCCCCAGCAATAGGTGACGATCGGGGCGTCCCGGTCGGGGGCGAACTCATGGATACGCCCGGCCACCTGCGGACCGGGCAGGTGCACCGCGCCGGGAATCCGCCCCTGCCTCCACCCCGCCTCGGAACGCACGTCGAGGATCAGCGGGGCCGTACCGCTCGCGCGGGCCGCCGCGAGATCGGCCGGGTCGGTCTGGTGGGCCAGCCGGGCAGCGAAGAAATCCACTGCGGAGATCAGGTTCTGCATGCACACCATTCAAGGCGACCAGCAACGGACGAACCAGGGGCATCCGAGGGTTCTGTGGCCTTAGGCTCGTGGATCCGCTGGTACTTTCGCCGTCATGCCGACGAATCCACGGACGCTGCTCGATGCGACCGATCACGCCATTCTCGACCAGCTCCAGCGCGACGGCCGGATCAGCATCGCCGACCTGGCCCGGGCCATCAGCCTGTCGGCCAGTTCCACGGCCGACCGGCTGCGTCGCCTCACCGATGCCGGTGTCATCACCGGTTTCAGCGTCACCCTCGATCCGGAGGCGCTGGGGTACACCGTCACGGCGTTCGTACGCCTGGCCTACCCCACGGGCAACTACAAGCCGTTCCACGCCGTGCTCGACACCACGCCCGAGGTGGTGGAGGCCCATCACGTGACGGGCGACGATTGCTTCGTGCTCAAGGTGCTGGCCCGGTCGATGCGCGATCTGGAGCGCATCACCGGCAAACTCGCCACGCTGGGCGGGATCACGACCAGCGTCGTGTATTCCAGCCCGCTCCCGCACCGCCGCCTGACCCCGGCCTGAGAAGGGCCGCCGCGTTTCCTGTTTCCTCTCCCGTGGGCACCGGGCAACCCCTGGAACCCGGACCGGTCCGGCGACGAGCATGAAGACGTCACCGCAGCTCGACACCGAATCGTCCGTCGACCGGAGGAACACTCATGAAGCTCACCGGAAAGCGTCTGACCACGACCGTGATCGGCTTGACCCTGGCGGGATCGGCCGGTCTCGCCACCTTCGCCGGCCCGGCCAGTGCGGCCGGCTCGACCAGCACGACTCAGGCCGCCCCGGCGGCGGCCGCGGCGGCGGGCTGGAACAGCGTGTCCGGAACGGCCAACAGCGATGGCTCCTGGACCTATTACACGAGGGATCGGCACAAGACCAGCTCCGGCCCGGTCACGATCAACATCACCGCCGCCACCGGCGGTGTGACCTCCGGGGGAACCTGTTTCCGGCTCCGGGACACCACCACCCATTCGGTGTTCGCCTCCGGCTGCGTCACGGCCTACGGCTCGAAGAGCCTGATCGCGAACACCGGGACGCACACCTTCAGGATCGAGGCGCAGAAGCAGTGGGCCGGGGGCCCGGACAACTACTGGGGTGGTTCGCTCTACTACTGAGCCGCTGAGGCCTGAGGTGGGAATCGCCGGAGGGGCGATTCCCACCACCCGGTCACATCACCCCGGACGTGAGCTCGCTGAACACCCGGTTCGCGGCCTCGGACTCGAACTGCCGCTGCAGCTCCGCCCGGGCGATCTGCCTGCGGAACTCACCGGTGTAGGTCGCATCACCGGCGTCGTGCATCAGATCGGTGATCCACGCGGCGAACGCCTGGTAGTTCCAGACGTGGTGCAGGCAGGTCTGCGAGTACTGCTCCAGCAGGCTCGCATCGCCCTCCCGAACCTGCCGGATCACCCCGCGGGCGAACGTCTCCGCGTCGAAAAGCGCGAGGTGGATGCCCTTTGCGCTCATCGGCGGCACGATGTGCGCGGCATCGCCCAGCAGATAGAGCCTTTCGTGGCTCATCGGCTCGTGCACGACGCTGCGTAGCGGCACGATCTGCTTGTCGATGATCGGGCCGGTGGCGACCGGGGTGCCGAAACGGGCCTCGATCTCGCTCCAGATGCGCTCGTCGGGCCAGTCGTGCGTGGTGTCGCCGACCGGGCACTGCAGGTAGAGGCGGCTGTTCTCGGTGCCGCGCGGGATCAGGCCGGCCAGCCCCCGGGAGTGGATGCCCATGCCCGAGGTCCGGGCCGGGACCGCCGCGAGGGCGCTCACCCAGGCGTAGGGGTATTCACGGGAGAAGCGGGTGAGTGCGCCGTCAGGGACGGCGGCCCGGGTGACGCCCCGGTCGCCGTCGCAGCCGGCCAGGTAGTCGCCCGTGATGACGGTGTTCTGGTAGCGCACGAGCGGTGTTTCGAGGTTCTCCAGGGTGATGTCGGCCTCGTAGCGCAGGTCTCCCCCGCCCTCGAGGAACCGATCGGCGAGCTGGTGGACGAGGGTCTGCTGCGGGATGAAGATGCTCTCGTTGTCGTCGTCGACCTCGATGGGCATCGCGTGCCCGTCGATGAAGAAGCCGCCTTCCACCTCCGGGTGCCCACCCGCGTCCACTATTTGCCCCAGGCCCCACTCCCGGAACATCCGGACACCGCGGGTGTCGACGGTTCCCGCCCGCTGCCTGCGCTCCACGTACTCGCGGCTGCGCCGTTCCAGGATGATGCAATCGATGTCGTTGCGCTGCAACATGTTGGCCAGGGTCAGGCCGGCGACTCCGGCGCCGACGACGATCACGGTGGTGTGTTCTGTCATGCCTTCACCCTGGCTGCGGGACCGCTGTGCGCCCACCGGTCGGCGGACACCGGGTACCGGAAACCCGCCATGTTCCTACGGGCGGAAACCGGCCTGGTAGCGGCCGGGGGTCTGGCCGACGATCTCGGTGAAGGCGTCGATGAAGGTCGAGGGGTTGGACCAGCCGCACTCGATCGCGGTGTCGGTGACCGAGCGGCCGTCGGTGAGCAGGGCCAGGGCGTAGTGCACGCGCAGGATCGTGCGCCAGCGGTGGAAGCCCAGACCCAGCTCGGCCTGGAACAGGCGACTGAGGGTGCGCTCGCTGGCTCCGGCGCGGCGGCCCAGCTCGGTGAGGGTGGCGTCGATGCCGGGGTCGGCGTGCAGCAGGCCGGTCACGGCCCGCAGCCGGTCGTCGCGGGGTTCGGGCAGGTGGAGGGACTCGTCGCCGGACGCGATCGTCAGCTCGTCGATCACCACGGCACGCAACCGGTCGTCGGCACCCGGTCGCGGTTCTCGGTCACCGGTCAGGGCCAGCAGGGCCTCCCGGAGCAGGGCGCTGACGGCGAAAACGGAGGGGATGGGGGCCAGTTCGGGACACAGGGCAGCGGGGACGGTGAACAGCCGGATGTCGGTGCGCCCGTAGAAGCGGTGCGAGTGCCCGAAGCCGGGCGGGGTCCAGGTGACGCGCCCGGCCGGGGCGACCCAGGTGCCCCGGTCGGTGGTGGTGGCCACCGCGCCGACAGCTGCATAGACGAGCTGACCGTCGGTGTGGGAGTGGGTTTCGAGGTGGTAACCGTGCGGGATCCAGCCACCGCCGCGGGTGGGCGCGTCGTCGTCGGGCAGGTGGTTCTCCGGCATCGGCCATCAATGTACCCCTTGTCCCCCAGCGACCTTTCCGTGAGGCAACCGATCCCGCGGCCCCTCGAAGGGGACGCAGCCGTTGGGAGGAATCGGCCGTCCGAGCCTTGACCGCGAAGTCCGCCGCGCCGAAGGGGCTCCATGTCTGTGCAGAGCGATCGGCGCTTCCTCGCACTGGTGGGCGTTCTCGTCGTCACCTACTGGCTGGCCCCGGACGGGCCGGTCCGGGTCACCGCCCAGTTGCTGGTCGGCCTGTGCGCGGTGGTGGCCGTGTTCACCGCCGCCCGCGCCGATCGTGCGCACCGCACCGGCTGGACGCTCTTCGCCCTCGGGGTGACGTTGTCGGTGGCCGGTGACGCGACCGCCGCCTGGTACCTGTCGACCGGGCACAGCATCCCGTTCCCGTCCCTGGTGGACGGCTTCAACCTGGGCGCCTACTGGGTCGTGGCGCTGTCACTGAGCCGGCTGCACGGTGGCCGGCGCCCCGACATCGCCGGGTACCTGGACACCGCCGTGCTGACCGTCGCCGGTGGGCTGGTGCTGTGGCTGGCGCTGGCGGTTCCCCTGAACGGCGGGCTGGACCTGCGCGAGATCGTCGGTTCCGTCTATCTGATCACCGACATCGTGCTGCTGGGCTGTGTGGTGCGGGTGTGGCTGAACCCCGCCACCACCCTGCCCCGGGCCACGACCCGAAGCCTCGTCCTGGGTGCCGGTGTGGCGTTGATCGGTGACACGGTCTACGGGATCGCCGACGGGGCCCTGAACACCCAGGACCGGCTGTTCGAGAGTGCCTACCTGGTGATGTACACGGCCTGGGGCCTGGCCGCCCTCCGGGCGGCCCGGGCGGCCCGGACCGCCTCCACCCCGCGTCGCCTCGCCTTTCAGCGGATGTCACCGGCCCGGTTGATGACGATGTACGCCGCGCTGCTGGTGATCCCCGCCGTCGAGCTGGTCCACCGCACCACCGGCGTGGACGTGGACGGGTGGGCGACGATCGCCGCGTCCGTCCTGCTGTCCGTGCTCGTTCCGGCCCGCATGTGGGTGGCCATGGGTGAGCTGGAGGCGTCCACCGCGCAGCGCGAGCGCCTGAGTGACGACCTGCAGCACCAGGCGGCCCACGACGCGCTGACGAACCTGCCCAACCGCGCCTATCTGCTGGAGCTGACCACGGCCGCCCTGCACCGGGCCCGGCGCAGCGGCAACGAGGTCGCGGTCCTGTTCGTCGACCTCGACTACTTCAAACGGGTCAACGACACCCTGGGTCACGCCGCGGGCGACGAGGTGCTCCAGGTGACGGCCGACCGGATGCGTTCGGTCCTGCGGGCGGGTGACACGCTCGGGCGCCAGGGCGGTGACGAGTTCGTCGTCCTGATCGACCCGGTGCCCGCGCCCGCCGAGCTGATGGAGATCGCCAACCGTCTGGTCGCGGTCGTCAGTGCGCCCATCCACGTGGCCGGGTCGCACGCCGTCATCGGGGCCAGCGTCGGTATCGCCCTGGCCCGCGACGCCCAGGTCGATGCCTACCAGTTGCTGCAGGACGCCGACATGGCGGCCTACCGGGCCAAGACCAACGGACGCGGGCGGGCCGAGATGTTCGACGCGGACCTGCGGGCGGAGCTGGCGGCCCGGGCCCGGCTGGAGGCCGATATCCAGATCGGCCTGACCCAGGACCAGTTCGAGCTGCACTACCAGCCGGTCATGGACGTGGCCACGGGCCGGCTGCGGGGGTACGAAGCCCTGATCCGCTGGCGTCATCCCGAGCGCGGCCTGGTTCCGCCCGACGACTTCCTGCCCACCGCCGAACAGTCCACCCTGATCTGCGCGATCGGCCGGTGGACGCTGAACCACGCGACCCGCCAGCTGGTGGCCTGGACCGAGCAGGACCCGGCCGGGCACGCCGACGCCACCATGGCCGTGAACATCTCCGGTCGGCACCTGGCCACCCGCGCCCTGATCGACGAGGTCCGCCAGGCCCTGACCGACAGCGGCCTGGCCCCCCGGCGCCTCGTCCTGGAGATCACCGAGACCGTC
This sequence comes from Kineosporia sp. NBRC 101731, assembly GCF_030269305.1. NCBI lineage: Bacteria > Bacillati > Actinomycetota > Actinomycetes > Kineosporiales > Kineosporiaceae > Kineosporia > Kineosporia sp. NBRC 101731. The sequence goes on along the minus strand of NZ_BSTC01000007.1, from coordinate 106,852 downwards.
CTGATGGAAGAGCCGGCCGCCGACGCCCATCTGCGGGCCCTGCGCGAGATCGGGGTGACGGTCAGCCTCGACGACTTCGGCACCGGTTACACCTCGATCGGCCAGCTCCAGAAGCTCCAGGTCGACACCCTCAAGATCGACCAGAGCTTCCTGCACTCCCCCGACCCGGGCACCGCCGCCCTGGTCCAGCTGATGATCACCGCCGCCCACGCCTTCGGGCTCGACGTGGTCGCCGAGGGTGTCGAGAACCAGGAGCAGCTCGACCGCCTGGCCGCCATCGGCTGTGAGTCCGCCCAGGGCTACTACCTCGGCCGCCCCGCCCCGGCCCCCAGCATCACCGCGGGGACCGGACCGCACGCGGCCTCGCCGGCCTGAGCCGTTCAGGTACCGGTAGGGCCGTTCGGGAACCGGTCGGACCCGCCGTGACGAACGACCCCCGTTCGGCCGTGTCCGACCGGGGCCCACCCCGGCGACACTACTGAACGTGACCAGTAACCAGGCCGTTTAGCGAGCTCGCCGTGCCCGTCGAGAACTACTACAGCGTGCTGGGGGTGGCGCCCTCGGCCGACCCGAGCGGTATCCGCCGTCAGTACCGGCGGCTGGCCTGGGTCCTGCACCCGGACCGGCGTTCGGGTGCGCTGCAGAAGGAACGCGCCACCGCAGCCATGGCCCGGGTCAGCCTGGCCTACTCGACCCTGCACGACGCGCAGCGCCGGGCCGAGCACGACCAGGCGCTGCTGGTGCAGCCCCAGCCCTCGAAGGAGCAACGCAGCCAGGTGCTCGTGCACGTGACCGCGGCCCTGGCCGAGGTCCTGGGCCAGGGCCGCGATCTGCCGGGACTGGAGCAGGCCATCGTCACCCGGATCCTGCAGGGGGCCGCCGAGTACATCCCCCGGGCCCTGGAGATGGTCGAGGGTCACGTCTCGGTACTGGAAGGCGGTCTGCAGGTCGCGGCCTTCATGGCTCTGGCCAAATCCTTCACCTCCTACGAGGAGTCCCTGCCCGAGGGGCAGACCTCCGAGCCGGCGTACGCCCACCTGATCCGCGCCACCGCCTACACCTGCGTCCACGGCATGACCTGGGAATCGCGCCTGTCCTGGCCGGATCCGACGCTGCCCGGATGACTGCCCGGATGACTGCGCCGCCCGGTCTGTGGATAGGGCGTAGGTTGAGGGTGGAGACCCCGGCAGACGAGTGAGTCGCGGGCTCCGCCGAGATCCATGACCCCGGGTGGTACGCGCATCCCGGTGGGAGTTGTGCCGTGACCGATCGTGCCCCGTCGTGACCGCCGCCGCAGTGGTCGTCCCCACCGGAGCCGGTCCGGAACCGGATTCCTTCGATGTCGACGCGCAGCGCTCGCTGACGGAACTGCTCCGCGATCTGCGCACCACGCCCGCCGGGCTGGGTGGGCGCGAAGCCGCCCGCCGCCAGAGGGTTCACGGCGCCAACGAGATCACCCGCAAGGGTGGCCGGCGCTGGCCGGGGGAACTGCTCTCGCAGTTCACCCAGCCGCTGGCGATCCTGCTGGCCCTGGCGGCCGTCCTGGCCTGGGCCGGTGGCACCCCGGCGCTGTCGCTCGCCGTCCTGGCGGTGATCCTGCTCAACGCGGGATTCGCCTTCGTGCAGGAGATGCAGGCCGAGCGGGCGGTCGAGGCGCTGGCCGCGTTCCTGCCCGCCACCGCCCGGGTGGTCCGTGACGGCGTCCACCGTGAGATCCCCGCCCGTGAACTGGTTCCCGGCGACGTCCTGATCATCGCCGAGGGTGACCGGATCTGCGCGGACGCCCGCATCATCGACGGCTCGATGACCCTGGACCTGTCGGCGCTGACCGGTGAATCGATGCCGGTGACCCGCTCGGGCGAACCGGCCGCGACGATCGGCCCGCTGCTGGAGGCCACCGACCTGGTGTTCAGCGGCACGGCCTGTACCGGCGGGCAGGCCCGGACGGTGGTGACCCGTACCGGCATGCAGACCGAGCTGGGCCGGATCGCCGCCTTGTCACAGAGCACGACGAGCGAACCCAGCCCTCTGGAACGTCAGGTCCGCCGGGCCACCTGGATCATCGCGGCCGTCGCCGTGGCCGTCGGGATCGCCTTCCTGCCGGTCGGGGTCCTGGCCGGGCTGGGCTGGAGTGCGGCCATCAGCTTCTCGATCGGGCTGATCGTGGCGAACGTGCCCGAAGGTCTGCTGCCCACCATCACGCTGGCCCTGGCCGCGGGGGTGCGGGAACTGGCCCGGGACGGAGCGGTGGTCAAGCGGCTGTCGGCGGTGGAGACGCTCGGCTCGACCACGGTGATCTGCACGGACAAGACCGGGACCCTGACCGAGAACCGGATGAGGGTGACCCGGATCTGGCTGGCCGCGGGCGAGCTCGACACCCGCACGACCGCCGGTCCGCCGGTCCGCCAGTCCGCCGGCCCCCTGCCCCGCCTGCTGGCCACCACCGCGGCCGGCTGCACGACCGCCGAACCGCCGAGCCCGAGCCAGCCGCACGGCAGCGGCGACCCGACCGAACTGGCCCTGCTGGTCCTCGCCGACGACCTCGGCTCCGGCGTCAGCAGCGCCGACCGGGACGACGGTCGCCAGGCGCTGTTCGCCTTCGACGGTCACCTCCAGCGGATGAGCAGCATCGACCGCGTCGCAGACCGCCCCACGGTCCGGACCAAGGGCGCCCTGGAGAGCGTGCTGCCCTGCTGCACAGCACTTCTCGATCAGGACGGCCACGACCGGCCACTGGACGACGCGGACCGGGCCGGCCTGCAGCGGACGCTGGACGCCTATGCCGCCGAGGGTTTACGCGTACTGGCGGTCGCCCGCCGGGTTCTGGACCCGGGCACCGTGACGCCGACCCGCCAGGACGCCGAGTCCGGGCTCACCCTCATCGGTCTGGTCGCGATGCTCGACCCGCCGCGGGCCGGGGTGGACGAGGCGGTCGCGGCGGCCCACCGGGCCGGGATCACGATCCACGTGATCACCGGTGACTACGGGCCGACCGCGGCCCAGATCGCCGGGCAGGTCGGCATCGGTGGCCCGGGCGGCCCGATCGTCACCGGAGCGGAACTGGACCGGCTGAGCGACGCCGACCTCGACGCGCTGCTGGCCGGCGGCCAGGAGATCGTCTTCGCCCGGGCCTCCCCGGAGGGCAAGTTACGCATCTGCGAAGCGCTGCGCGGTCAGGGACAGGTCGTGGCCATGACCGGCGACGGCGTCAACGACGCACCCGCCCTGCGCCACGCCGACATCGGCGTGGCGATGGGCCGTTCCGGCACGGACGTGGCCCGGGAGGCCGCCACGATGGTGCTGACCGACGACAATTTCGCCACCATCGTGGTCGCCGTCGACGCCGGCCGGCGGGTGTTCGACAACGTCCGCAAGTTCGTGCTCTACATCTTCGCCCACGCCGTACCCGAGGTCGTGCCGTTCCTGATCTTCGCCGGTTCCGGTGGGGCGGTACCGCTGCCGTTGACGGTTCTGCAGATTCTCGCCATCGACCTCGGGACGGAGACCCTGCCGGCCCTGGCGCTGGGCCGCGAGCCGGCCGAATCCGGGCTGATGACCAGGCCTCCCCGCTCCCGCACCGCCGGGGTGATCGACCGCGCGCTGATGCTCCGGGCGTGGCTCCTGCTCGGTAGCGTCTCGGCGGCACTGGTCATGGGCGCTTTCCTGCTCACCCTGCACCGGTCGGGCTGGCACCTGGGCGACCCGACCGGCGAGGGAACGCCGCTGCACCAGGCCTATCTCCAGGCCACCACGGTCACCTTCGCCGCGATCGTCGCCTGTCAGATCGGCACCGCCTTCGCGGCCCGGACCGAGCGGGCCTCACTCTTCACCGTCGGCGTCTTCTCCAACCCCCTGCTGCTGGCCGGGATCGCCTTCGAACTGGTCTTCACCGGCGCCGTCATCTATGTTCCACTGCTGCAGGACATTTTCGGCACGGCCTCGCTCAGCCTGACCCAGCTGATCGTCATCGCGCCCTTCCCCATCCTCGTGTGGGGCGTCGACGAACTGGCCCGCTGGATCCGACGACACCCCGGGGGTAGGCCATGACGGTCCTCATCGACAAGATCGCCCTGATCCACGTCACGGACGGCCAGATCCTCAGCACCCGCTCCCGCGGGAAAGACGTCTACTACCTGCCGGGCGGCAAGCGTGAGGCCGGCGAGAGCGACATCGACACCCTGGTCCGGGAGGTCAGCGAGGAACTGGCAGTCGTGGTCGACCCCGGGACCGCCGTTCACGTCGGCACTTTCGAGGCCCGGGCCGACGGGCAGCCGGACGGGACGATGGTGCGGATGACCTGCTACACGGCCGATTTCGAGGGGACGCCGGTGGCCAGTAGCGAGATCGCGGAGCTGGTCCGACTGACGTACTCCGACCGGGACCGGGTCTCCCCGGTCGACCAGATCGTCTTCGATCATCTGCGCGACCGTTCCTGGCTGCGCTGATGCTCCTGATGTGCTTGCCGTCGTTGGCCCGGTCTGTCATATTTCGGCGATGAGCTGGCGGGACCTGGCACGACGCATCACGTCCGCGCTCGACCCGGGCCCCTCCGACCTGATCACCTGGTCCTCGGGCGTGCACACCACCGGTCACTCCGTCGACGAGGCGCGAGCCTTCGCCCAGCAGCGGGGCCGGCCGATCGGCCACTTCGCCGCCTTCCCGAGTCGCGACGCCGGGCCGGCCGGACTGGCCGACATGTGGTGGCTGCCCCCGGCCGACCTCGGTGACCTGATCAGCGTCGGCGTGCCCATGGCCTACGACGGGGGTTCCCTCGACGACGACCTGTCCGGGCCGCTGCTCCAGATGGCCACCGCCCTGAAGGCCGACGGCCGGGTCTGCGTCATCCGGCTGGGCTGGGAATTCAACATCGACAACTGGCCCTGGTTCCTGTCCGAGGCCAACCTTCCGCAGTGGAAGGCGCGATTCGCCCAGTACGCCACCATCTTCCGGGACGTCCTCGGCGAGCGCGCACTGGTCGGGCTGAACGCGAACATCGGCGGCTCCCAGACCGGCATGCGCGCCGACTGGGCCCAGCGGGTGTGGATGGACGAGCACATGGACTGGGTGGGCGTAGACGCCTACGACTGTTTCGAGCCCTACAACACCCCGGACTGGATCACCAAGCACTGGACCATGCCCCACGGCCTGACCTGGTGGTCGGACTTCGCCCTCGAACGGGGGGTGCCGCTGGCCCTGCCGGAATGGGGCGTGGCCGCGGGCACACAGTGGGCCGGGCACCAGGGCGGGGACAACCCCCAGTACATCACCGAGATGCACACCTTCTTGCGCCGTCACGTCGCCCGCGGCGGAAAGGTGCTGCTGGACACCTACTTCCACGACCGGGAGCCGTACCTGCTCAGCGACTTCACCACGAACCCGAAGGCCGGCGCCGAATACGCCCGCCTGTGGGGCGGGACCCGCCGGTAAAGGCCGTGACTGCCCAGGTGCGCCACCCCCAGGCAGTCACGGCACACCTCATTCCCCGTCGGCCTCGAGACGCCGGACGAACTCGTCGGCAATCTGTCGCTGGAGTTCGGCCAGTTCCTCGTTGCTCAGACCCTCCAGGTCCTCCAGGTCCTCGCCGGAGGGCCCCCGACCCTCCTCGTCCGCCGGGTCGTTCTCGGAGTTCCCGCCGGCGTCGGCGCAGTCGATCTGGTCACCGTTGGTGTAGGTGAGGCACATGGCGCCGTCCTCGGCAATCTCCACCAGACGCGTCACCGTGGTGGTCTTGGTGATCGAGGCGGTCCAGGTGCCGCTGGAGGTCGGGGCGACCTCCTTGAGCGTGAGCTGGTTGGCGTTCCAGTTCAGCTGCGGGAAGGCCGCGATGATGGCGTTGGCCAGGGCGGCATTTCCCTGACGGACCTTGTCCTTGGCCATGCGGTGCACGGTCAGCGTGTTCAGCTTCCCGTCGTGCACCTCGTCGGCGGGCATCGTGGAGACCGCGGTGACGGACGTGGACGTGCCCCGGGGCGTCAGGCCGGTGACGAAGTCCCAGCGGACGCTGTTGGTCCGCCGCAGGAGCAACTCGGACTCGTTGCCCGCGTCCGGCCCTTCCCCCGCCTTGCCGACCGTTTCGTAGCCGCTGCGCCGGAACAGCCGGTCCATGAATCCGGTCTGCGCGTGCGAGGCCTCGCGCTGCTTGGCCGCCAGTGACATCGGGTACACCGGCCCGGGCAGCTCACCGGCCTTGACGTCCTTGTCCAGGACGGCACTGTCACCGTCGAAGACGACCACCCCGGCGGGTACTTCGTGCTGTTCGGGGAAGCCGGTGTACCGGGTGACCGGAACCACCATCCGCGCCTGCGAACCCTCGCAGTAGGCCCACACGTCGCCCGGGTCAGCCATCAGGTCACCCCCGACGAACGACAGCGCCCGACGCAGGTTGTACTGGAACCAGCCCCGGGCGACCGGGACCTGCGCATCGAAATCGCAGACTTTCACCGCGTTCTCGCCGTTCTCACCCGGTGTCTGCACGACTATCTGATCGAAGCCCTTCACCCAGCCTTTCGCCCGCACCGGGGTCACGTAGCCGCCGGTGGCGGGAAGGAAGGTCGTCGCGTCCTCCTCGAAGGTTCCGACCACGCTGCCCGCCCGGCTGGTCACCGCACTGGCGGCCACGGCCCACGGCGTCCGCCACTGGTACTCCGGCTGGGCGTCGTCGGTCACCACGATCGACTCCGACAGCTGGTGCGCCCGGAAGTATCCGCCCCAGACCCCCAGGCACGGAAGGACGACCACACCCACCAGGATCAGGGTGCCTGCCCCGAGCAGATGGCGCTCCCGTTCGGCATCGACGAGAGCACCCACGCCAGCGAGCACGACGAGAACGATCAGCGCCTTCCACATGCTGGAGGCCCACACCGTTCGCAGCACCGCGAAAATGCTGCCGTGGAAAGCCCACCAGCAGAACAGGAGGACGAGGAGAACCAGGACGACACCGATCGCCGCCATCCCCCACTCACCCCAGCCGGAGCGCCCGCCTCGATACCTGCGTCCTAACATTTCCAGATCCCCTCCCACGCGTGTGGCAACATGATGCCCTTTCGCACCATGCGTCCGGTACGTGAGAGACGCAACGTGGATCGGGAGCGAACGCATCAGCCCCGGGAAGCGTCCACCATCAGCCAGCCGGCTATGAGCAGCCCCACAACGCCGATGACCCGCCGCAGCAGAGACGCCGGAAAATGCCGGGCGATGACCGGGCCGACCGCACCACCGGCGAGGCACCCGAGCCCGAGCAGCCCGGCCGCCGCCCGGCCGCCGCCCGGTCGACCGGCCCGAACACGGCCGACGAGACGGCGGCCACCACGTCGACCACCCTCAGGAGCACATTCTTCAGCGCATTCGCGTGCTGAAGCCGGGACTCGGCCGCCACCATCAGGAAGGCCGTGTCGGCCGTGCTCACCGGTTACTGCTGAGCACGCTGACTCCCCGTGCCACCAAATCGTTCACGGTATCGCCCGGGTCGCCGTCGGTCACCACCCCGGCAATGTCGTCGAACTGGACCACGCCGTAACGCGATGCGGTACCCAGCTTCTCGGCACTGGCCAGCACGTAGGTCTCGGCCGCCCGGCGGGACAGGGCCCGTTTCATCGCCGCCTCGTCCGCGTCCCCGGTGGTCAGGCCGTGCACCGGATGCACCCCGGTGACGCCCAGCAGGAACACGTCGGCCGAGACACCCGCGGCGGCCTCGACGGCGGCCGCGCCGCAGGTGACTGCCGAATGCTTGAAAAGCCTTCCACCGAGCAGGATGACCTCGACGGACGGATGACCCAGCAGTGCGACGGCAATGGTCGGGCTGTGGGTGATGACCGTGCACACCAGATCCTGGGGCAGGGCCCGGGCGACGGCCAGCGTGGTGGTGCCGCCGTCGAGGATGGCGACGCCCCCGGGCCGCACGAGAGTGGCGGCGAAGGTGGCGACAGCCTGCTTGCTGTCGGGCGCGACGGTGGTGCGGCTGCCGTAGTCGACCACCGCCGGCGAGGCGGGAACCGCTCCCCCGTAGACCTTCTGGCACAGCCCAGCCGCGGCCATCTCACGCAGGTCGCGGCGGATGCTGTCTTCGGACAGGCCCAGCTCGGCCGCGAGGTCCTTGGCGACGATCTTACCGTCGGTCCGCAGCCGGGCCAGGAGGAGGTCTCGTCGTTCCGCCGCCAGCATTCGCACTCCTTCACGTTCTTGCACGTTTGTTCACGCTCTGCCTAGTCTAGCTTCCATGACCGACAGACCGCTCCTCATCCTGATCGCCGGACCCTACCGATCGGGCACCGGCGACGACCCGGACAAGATGGCCGCCAACCTCACCCGCCTCGAGGCCGCCGCCTGGCCCGTCTTCGCCGCCGGTCACGTCCCGATGATCGGGGAATGGGTGGCGCTACCCGTCCTGCGTTCTGCGGGCGCCGACCCCCACGACCCGAACGACCCGCTGAGTGAAAAGGTCATGTACCCGACCGCGCAGCGCCTGCTCGAGCACTGCGACGCGGTTCTGCGCCTGCCCGGGGAGTCCAACGGCGCCGACCAGGACGTCGCCATCGCCCACCGCCGGGGCCTGCCCGTCTACTACCGGGCCGAGGACATCCCCGTGCGCGAGGCCGGGGCCGTCGTCGGGTAGGACGAGGTCACCCGGCCAGTTCCTGGATGGTCCGCTGCCCGAGCGCGGTGACGCGGTACTTGGCCAGATCGCCCTGGAGGTAGATCAGGCCCTGGGCCTGCAGGGCGGCGTAGCTGGAGTGCCGCACCGCCCGGGGCGGTTCGCACAGGTCGGCAAGGAAGCCCAGGAGCCGGGCCTGGGAAGCAGTCAGGGTGATGGTCACGCTCGCCCGCACGGTGACCGGGGATGCCGCCCCGCGGCCCCGGCGTGAGCCCCGCTCCAGGGCCGGCAGCCGCGGTCCGGGTCTCACCGGAACCACCGCCACCACGATGGCGACGACCGTCGTCCATCCCGAAAATTTCTCAACGCCTGCACGTTACCCGGACCGTAGGCGTACAGGGTGTGGGCCTCGGCCCGCTCCACAGCAACGATCCCCGGCCACGACAGCAACAGCCCTTCCAGGATCTCGGCCTGCGCGAGGTGGGGCTCGAACCGTATCGAAAGACAACCGTCCGGGACTACGGACACCTGATGGATCGGTATGCCCTGCCGCCGCAGGTGAGACGTCAGCGCACCCACGACCTCGGCGTCCCACACCACAACGCCTTTCGTGAGACGACTTTCCGTGCGCCCACTCCGCCCCGGCATCCGATGGTGACCTACGGCGTCGTCACGTCTCTTGAATCTCTTCACGGCACCCCCAGACATTTCTGCACTCGACGAAATCTCCGACTCCCACGGAAACTGGCCGTGCGGAACAGGAAACACTCTCGGGGATGGACCACCCATAGCCAACGTTCGATTTTCGAACGGGCCTCATCGAACGCACCAAGTATGCGAACATTCACTACATGTCACCCGAGGGGGATCAGCGGTGGTCCATCGCCGCGGAATTAGGTGCCGAGCTCAAGGCCGCGCGGCTGCGCGCCCACCACACGTATGCCGACGTGAAACTCGCTCTCCTGGGCGGTAAAGAGAAAATCTGGAGGATCGAGACGGGCAAGGGCCCGTACAAGTGGGACCACATCCAGGCGCTGTGCACCTTCTACGGCATCGAATCGCCCCGCACGGCGCTCTTCGTCGAGATGGCCCGGGCGACAGAGCAGCCCGACGGTACGTGGGTCGATTCCAACCCGGCCCGCTTCGGGCTCTACGTGCTTCTGGAGCGGCGGTCGACGCAGCTCACGAGCATTGCGGGTGACCTGATGAACGGCCTGCTCCAGACCGCCGAGTATCACCGCGCCATGCTCGACGCCTGGCCGCTGGACACCGCGACGGCGGAAGCTGAGCAAATCAAACTGCGACAGGAACGGCAAGAGACGTTCTGGAACCGTTCGGACTCGCGCCTGGACGTGATCATGAGCCAGGCGGCACTGGAACATCGAGTCGGTTCTCAGACCGTCATGGACGAGCAACTGCGGCGTATCCGTTTTCTGGCCGAACGGAAGGGGGTCAACCTCAGGTACGTCCCTTCCAGCAGTCCTCCGCACGGAGGCATGCGCGGCAACTTCACCCTGGTGCAGACGGAGCTCGGGACCTCGGTCTACACCGAGCACATTGAAGGGGGTCGGTTACTCTCGGAGCCCCGGATAATCGAGAGCTACGTGGAAGCTGCGCGGTCAGCGATGGCAGCATCCCGCGACATCAGGGAGTGGCAGTGACGAACGGCGACACCGGCTGGATCAAGAGTGCCAAGTCCGCGAACAGCGGCGAGTGCGTAGAGATGCGCCGGCACGACGGAGCCATTCAGATCCGTGACAGCAAGGACCCGGAGGGAGCGGTCCTGAGCTTCACGCCCGGAGAGCTCGACGCCTGGATCGACGGCGCCAAGAAGAACGAATTCGACCACCTGCTCTAGTTCGTCTCTCCAGAGCCTCGGTCTTCGGACCGAGGCTCTCTGGCTTTTGTTGCCCGGCAGTAGATCGTCATACCTCCCACAGGACGGTACGAACCCGCCGTTGTCCACAGGCACCACCTCGTGCCGACGGATCAAGAGCGCCCTGCGGCAGCCTATTTTCATGACAGAACGCCCGAAGCGCCCAGGCCCGATCTACGACCGGGTGATCCGGCCGGTCGTAGAAGGCGACTTCGAGGCTTTCGCCACCCTGCTGGGTATCCCGGTACACCAGCCGCCGGTCTTTCTGCCGGGCTCGTTCGAAGACCAGTCCTGGCAGACCGATCTCCTCGTGCGCACCGGCCCCGAGCAACTCCTGCACATGGAATACATGCGTAGCCCCGAAGCCGACATGGCCGCCCGCATGACCAGCTACCGCGGGCAGATCATGCTCAAACACCCGGGCATGCGACTGACCCAGGTCGCCATCGTCCTGGGCAACGGCCGACTCCAGTCCAGGGACGACCCCGGCACCGGATTCTGTCTGGGGCTCCGCACCATCTACCTCAGGGAACTCGACCCGGCCCTCCTGCTGTCCCGGCCCGGCCTCGCTCCGCTGGCTGTCCTCAGCCGCGGTACCCAGGAAGAGCGCGGGCAGCACCTGGCCGCGACCCTGGATCTGATCGGCCGGCAACCCGCGCACCGCCGATCGGTCCTGGCCTGGGCCGCCATGACGCTTGCCCCGATCACCCTGGACCGCTCTACGATTGAACGGATCCGGAAGGAGAACACCATGACCGTCAACGACGTCGCCGACTTCTACAGCGAGATCGACTTCGGCATCGAACTCCAGCAACGCGGCCGGCAGGAAGGCCGGCAGGAAGGCTCGGCCAAGGTGTTACTCGCCCTTCTGCACAGCCGGTTCGGTGATCAGGCCGGTCTGCCTGAACTGGCCGACCGCCTCGCCCGTACCGGCGACGACGCTGCCGCGGTCGAGGCGATCAACGCGGCCACGAAACCGGAAGACATCGCCCCCTGAACCCTCCGAAGCACAGGTGTACCGGTCTCAGCCGGCCCCGGTCAGCCGGAAGGCCATCACCTCGTCCCGCTGACCGGTGCTCAGTCCCGGGCGGGTACTGGGGAACGGGGTCCCCGCAGGCCCGCGAGGTGCGTGTCGAGAAGGCGTTCCCGCGCCTGCGGGGCGACTGTTCCGACCACCGGGCCGGCGCCGGTGATCTACGAGGAGCGTCACTCAGGAGCTCCTGGCATGAGCGATTCCAGCACCACCGACACCACCGACACCGCCCAGGGGCAGAAGTCGTCGTTCAGCGGCGACCAGAATTGCGTGGAGGTCCGCCGCACCAACGACCGCAGCGAAGTTCGCGACACCAAGAACCATGCAGGCGTCGTGCAGTCCTACACATTCACGCAGTGGGCTGCGTTCGAGGCCGACATCGAAGCGGGCGAGTTCAGCCACCTCGCTGGGCCTCTTTCCTGAACTATCGCGCGGCGCTTTCGGTGACGAGGTGTTCCGCCGAGCGAATCAGGGCCCCGAGAACACTGCTGACCGTTGTGCGCAAGGCACTTTCGGGCCGAACGAGGGCGTCGACATGACGAGCGAGCTGCATGCCGGCCAACGGCCGCAGCACGAGGTCGGGTAATACCGGCGCGGTGTAGCGCGGCATGAGGGCGATACCTGCACCGGCGGTGACCAGGCTCGCGGCGACGGTGAGGTCGTTGATGCGGTGGACAATCGTCAACGGGCGGCCCGCCGCCGCCGCGATCGCCTCGAGCGGGGCAAGGAGAGGAAACCCCTCGTGCACGGCGATCCAGGGCTGATCACTCACCTGCTCGGCGGTGACGGTCTCTTGCCCGGCCAGGGGGTGGTCGGCGGGCACGGCGACATCGAGGGGTTCGTGCAGGAGCGGCGTGACCGTGACCGTCGTCGGCCACGGCGGGCTGTGGTCGAGCCGGTGGGCCAGAACGATGCCGTAATCGGCACACAGCGCGGGGAAGTCGGCCTGGGGCACGTCGTGCTCAGTGCACTCGATCACCGGTCCGCCGGCGCCGACGGCGCGCAGCAGCGCTGGGAAGAAGATTATGCCCGCGCTGGAGTAGGCGGCGATGCGCACGGTTCCGTGCCCATCGTCGAGGAATACGTCAACTGCGGCCTCGGCGCGCGCCAGGGCGGTGGCGACATCGGTCGCGGCAGCAGCCAGTGCCTGCCCGGCCTCGGTGAGAACCAGGATGCGCCCCCGGCGCTGGGTGAGCGCGACCGGCACACCGCGCTGCAGCGCCGCGAGCTGCTGGGAGACCGCTGAAGGAGTGATGAACAGCGCCTCGGCCACCGCCGTGACACTGCCGCGGTCCTGGAGCTCGCGCAGGACCAGGAGCTGACGAGCGTCCATGAAGACACGCTACATCTTTAGTGAAGCAACACGTGATTGATCTTCATCGGCGAGGCCGTGATGCTCGGGCTGTGAGAGCAACCAATGCCCGGACCGATCGCACCACAGATGCCGTTCTCATGGGCGTCGCCCTGGTGTGGGGCAGCAGCTACCTGGTGGCCAAAGGGCTCACCGCAGCAGCGTCCGTGCTCGTCGTGCTGTCCTTGCGTTATGTGCTTTCAGCGGTCGCCCTGGCGCTGGTGTGCCGGTGGACCCGGGTGAAGGCCTCCGGTACGAAAGAGGTCAGCGTCGGCGTTCTGCTGGGCTGTACCCAGGCCTGCGTGCTCACGTTGGAGACGTTCGGCGTCTCTGCGACCACAGCGACCAACGCCGGCCTCATCATCAGCCTGACCGTGGTCTTCACCCCGCTGCTGGACACCGCCTGGGGTCGCACCTCGCTGCCTGCACCCTTCTTCGCCGCCACTACCGTCGCGGTGGTGGGCGTGGCGTTGCTGGTCTCCGACGACGGCCTTCGGGCCCCCGGATGGGGAGACGGCCTCATGCTGGCGGCCGCAGCGGTCCGCGCGGTGCACGTCAGCCTGATCGGCCGCCTGACCGCCGCCCGCCGGTACAGCTCGCTGGTGCTCACCACGGTCCAGGCCGCGACTGGTGCTCTGCTGCTGTCCGTGGCCGCCGCACCGCAGCTGGGGGCGGCAGTGACCCACCTGCCGTCCGTCGCGTGGGCACAGTTGATCTACCTGGCTCTGGCCTGCACCGTCTTCGCCTTCCTGGCCCAGACCTGGGCCATCCGTCGCACCTCACCCAGCCGGGCCAGTCTGCTGATGGGCACCGAGCCGATCTGGGCCGTCGCCGTCGGAGTCCGCCTCGGCGACGAAAGCCTCACCGCAGTAGCGGCCTTGGGAGCCTGCCTGATCCTCGTCGCGACCTATTACGGCCAGCACGTCGAGCGCACCCACCGCATGGGAGCCAAGGCCACCGACCGTCCGGAGCCCGTCACATCCCAACCCGGCCAGTAACCCGATACCGAGTCGATGGGTATCGCGGTCAACGGCAAGAGCCTGCGGGGATCCATCACTGCACTGTGACCACCCCCCGTGATCATGCGAGACCTCCCCGGAGCTCCGGGGAGGTCTCGCATGATCACGAACTCAAAGAAGCGGGGCGGATCAGTGGGCCATCACCGGGGCCGCGTCCGGGTCGCGGACCAGGGCACCGTGCCGTAGGAGCACCCCGCTGATGACGGCTCCGGCGGCGAAGACGAAGGCGGCCCAGAGGAACGCGGTGGTGTAGCTCTCCAGGTAGGAGCCTGCCACCACGGCGGCATCGGCCGGGTTCTTGCCCACCAGGTACTCGTTCGCGGCGCTGGCGGCGACGGCACTGAACACCGCGGTGCCGATGGAGCCGCCGATCTGCTGGAACGTGTTGACGGCGGCCGAGGCCACACCGGCGTGGTCGGGGTCGACGCGGTCGGTGGCCGCGCTCATCGCCGGGGCGATGATCAGGCCGATGCCCAGTCCGACCACGATCAGGCCGGGCAGCACGTGACCGGCGTAGGAGCTGTCGAGCGCCAGCCGGGAGAACCAGACCATGCCGACGGCGGCGATCAGGAACCCGGCCGTGACCGGGACCTTCACCCCGATGCGCTCGACCAGGGCGGGCGAGGTCTGCGCGGAGAACATGATGCCGCCGATCATCGGCAGGAACGCCAGGCCGGTGGGCAGCGGCTCGTAACCCAGGATCGTGGTCAGGTAATAGGTGAGGAACAGGAACACCCCGAACATGCCGGCGCCGACGAAGGCGACCGACAGGAACGATCCGCCCCGGTTGCGGTCCAGCAGGACGGCCAGGGGCAGCAGGGGGGACGCGACCCGGGTCTGGGACCAGGCGAAGACCACCAGCAGAACGAGGCCGGCGACGATGAAGCCCAGCGTCTTCCCGCTGGTCCAGCCATCGGTCTCGGCGCTGGCCAGACCGTAGACCAGGGAGACGAGGCCGGCCACGCTCAGGACCGAGCCGGCGATGTCCAGACCGGCGGCGTCCTCGTCGCGCGGCTGGCGCGGCAGCAGCAGAAAGCCACCGGCCAGGGCGATCACAGCGATGGGCAGGTTGACGTACAGGCACCAGCGCCAGGACAGGTACTCGGTCAGCGCACCACCGAGGATCAGGCCGATCGCGCCGCCGGCCCCCGACAGGGCACCGAACACGGCGAAGGCCCGGCCCCGCTCGTGCGGGTCGGTGAACGTGGTGGTGAGCAGCGACAGGGCCGCGGGAGCCAGCAGCGCCCCGAAGACCCCCTGCCCGGCCCGGGCCCCGACGAGGAGGCCGAACGTGGTCGCGGTGCCACCGAGCGCGGACGCCCCGGCGAAGCCGACCAGACCCACCATGAAGGTCGTCTTGCGACCCACCAGGTCACCCAGGCGTCCACCGACCAGCAGCAGCGACCCGAAGGCGAGCGCGTAACCGGTGACGACCCACTGGCGGCTGTCGTTGGAGAAGCCGATGTCCTGCTGGGCGGTGGGCAGGGCGATGTTCACGATCGTGGCGTCCAGCACCACCATCAGCTGGGCCAGACACGCCACGGCGAGGATCCACCAGCGGGTGGAATGGTGCTCTCCGTGCGCAGTTCCGGCCTCGGTGGCCTTCATGCTGGTGGCTTCGGGTGTCGGGGGCATCGAGTCTCTTCCGGGGGTGAGGAATGCATCATCTTCGGGGGTCGGGCGCCGGCCGACCGAGGAACGACTCCGGTCCCGGACAGGGCTGAACTTCAGCGACGGTCCGCCTGTCGACGCGAAGGCCTTCTCCTGGCAGAACGGGCCGGGGCATCACCAGAATGGGTGTGGCGAATCGGGCGACAACGACACCCCACACCCGTGGACGTGACGCTCCGTGGTGGCCGCCGGTGCGAACGCAGGACATTGGGGGCGGGTTTCGGCGCGGTGACCCTGGCCGGGTCGCTTCTTGGGGGCGGTAGGGAAGGACCGAGCAAATGGGCCCGTGTCGCACGCGTGACCGGGGCGCAGAGATCAGTACGCTCGCCGCGTCAGAGACTCCGGGAGGGATCACATGGCTGCGTTCGACAAGCGTGATCGGGTCATTGCCACCGCCGATCTGAGCGGCGTACTTTTCGCTGCCGTGCGGCGAGGTGATCCCGGCACCGTGATCCTGGTCGATGAGTCACCCGGGAAGGCCCACTCGTTCACGGTGAAGTTCGACAACGGCGAGATCGTCCAGGTACGCGAGGAAGATCTTTACGCCGAGAAGTAGCACGTCAACCCAGTAGCCAGAGTCCGTCAATTCTCTTCCGCAGAATCACTTCCTGCGGCCCCAGCGCAGAATTCGGAGACCGGCGTCTCAGGTCGGGGTGACCTCGAAGGCCTTCCACATCGCCGCGTAGCGCCTCTGGGCGGCGACCAGCTCGTCGTGGCTGCCGATCTCGGCGATCCGACCGCCGTGCACGACCACGATGCGGTCGGCCGTGCGCGCGGTCTGGAGGCGGTGGGCGATCACCACCGTGGTGCGACCGCGGGAGACCTTTTCCATCGCGGCGTTGACGCTGGCCTCGGTGATCAGGTCGAGGTTGGACGTGGCCTCGTCCAGCAGCAGGATCGCCGGGTCGACGAGCTGGGCGCGGGCCAGGGCCAGGAGCTGGCGCTGGCGCTGGCGCTGGCGCTTGACCAGGGTCGACTTGCCCGCGCCGGTCTCCCCCACCAGCGCCACGGTCTCCCCCGGGGCCAGGCGAAGATCGATGCCGCGCAGGGCTTCCGGCGGCGGGAGGACCGCCGGTTCTGGCCCGGCCGTCCGCGCGTCCATCGGTCCCCGGCGCCGGGTGCGGCGGGCAACGCACCGGGGGTAGGCGAAGTGCACCTCCTCCAGATCGACCCGGCCCGACGCCCGCCCGGGATGCACCGGGGTCGTGGTGTTCGGGGTCAGCGTCGGCGTGCGCATCAGCTCCCCGATCCGGGCGCCGAGATCGTGGTCTGCTGCCAGGCGTCGAAGACCTGCGCAAGTTGCTGGATGGGTGAGAAGAACAGGTCGATGTAGAGGACGAAGGCGATCAGCGCCCCGTTGGTGAGGCGGTCGTCACGGATCATCCCGGCCCCCACCCCGAGCACGATGACCCCGGCGACCCCGGCCAGGAACTGGCTGAACGGGAAGTACATCGCCGACAGCCGCTGGGCCCCGGACCGGGACTCCAGATATTCCCGGTTGAGCTGCTGGAAACTGTGCACGGTGGTCTCGGTGTGCCCGAACGCCTGGGCCTCACGCACACCCGAAAGCCTTTCCTGAAAGCCCGCGTTGACCATCGAAATCAGGTCACGGGCCTCGTTGTACACCACGTTGGCGCGACGCCGGAACAGCACCGTGGCCACGGTCAGGGGTGTTCGTGTAGAGACAGATTCGCCGTCGTCGCCGAACCAGGCGAAACCTTCTGCGCCGAGCCGGTAGTTGAGGATCACCAGGACGACGTCGTCCCGCGCGAATCGGCTTCCGTCGTAGCCACCGACGGAGCCCGCGCCGCTGGTCGATGATCCACCGTGGATGAACACCAGGACCAGATGACCAGTTCCGGTCGCCGGGGCCCAGATGTTCAGATTCAGGTAGTCGTCACCGGAGACGGTTTGCCGGGGCAGCAGTTCGGCCGGAGGACCGGCCCCGGCCACCTGCGGTGCAGTGGCCACGAACCGGGTGGCATCGCGCACACCCGTCCAGCTGCGGCGGCGGGCGGTCAGTTTGCCCCGCAGGTCGCCGACCGGCGGCTCGGCGTAGCCGATTCCGAGGAAGCGGCGTACCCCCCTCGTCCATCACGACGTCGGCCGGCTGCCCGCACGTCGTGGTGACCGTGACCTGTTCCACACACACCTTTGATCTCGCCGTTGGCGTCCATGTCTTCCGGACCAAGCTTTCGTTGATACCCCGGACAACCCGACTCGCAATCAACCGCAAGGTCAGTGTGACGACTCGTCAGCCATCACGGCGGGCCAAGTTCCAGGCATGAACAAACCGGGCAAACTGCGCGGTCGGCGCGCTAGTCTTGTTGATCATCACGCGGAGGTTGGCCACATGCTCTCACTTCGGTCCCGATCGACACTGCTCGCCGCCATGGTCCTGCTGCCCGGCCTCACCACGGCCTGCGTCAGCACCGGCAGCAGCGAACCGTGTGTCATCGGAGTGAATTACGAAGGCATGCTCTACCTTGAGCAGTCCATCGTTTCCCAACGGCCCGGCCCCCTCGTGGGCACCGCCGTTGAACGCTTCTGTGAATCGGGGAACGACTCACAGGAGGAGACCGCTCCATCATCATTTGACGCCCATCAACTAGGTGAAGTGGATCCGAAGTACGCCATCCTGGTCATCGGCGCTCGCGCAGCCGGGAGCAAGGCTTCATCAGGCACCGTGTTCTCCATCCCGCAGGACAAGGTGCCGGCCGACGTCTGGGCGGAGATTCAGGCGCTGGCCGGATAACGGATCGCCCCCACTAGCAAACCCCCGGTGATCGATCTCTCGCCAAGAGGGATCGGGTGTCCATGATCCATTTCCGGGATATTCTCATCGCCAGGTGTCGCCGGGATTTCGGCTAATCGTCCGGCCGCGATGGAACGCGTTTCGCCGGAGTATTTTCCACGGAAGGAAGTACCACCTGTGGTGATCTTCAGGCCTGCCCTCCAGCTCCGTCGGCGGGCACTTCTGGTTGGGGGTTCGCTGGTTCTGGCGGCCGGGGCAATCCTGGTTTCCTCGCAGGCCAGCACCGCCGCGGTGACCGCCGACGACTGCGACCTCTCCGAGGAGGAGACGATCACCGTCGAGGACCTGCCCGAGGGCTCGTCAGCGATCGAGTGTGAGGCGGTCGGCCTCGTGCTCCGATCCGGCGATGTCGGTGTCACTGTTCCGGCGCCGGGCGAGGCCGCCGGGGTCGAGGCCCTCTCAGAAGACGGCATCCAAGGCTTCCAGATCGAGGTCGCCGCCGACGGCACGGTGACCTACCCCGAGGAGACTCCGGGGACAGAAGACAGCGATGAGTTCAGCACCGCCGCTGTAGGCCCGTGAGACGACGGCGCCTACAGCACTAACGATCTTAAGGAGTACGGCACCTACGACTGGTATGTCGGCGACGGCGGAATGCCCGGTGCACTGACCAAGGACGAGGCACGGGCCGCGTTCGCCGACGCGATCAACAACATCACCGGCAGCACCACCAGCTGCAGCGACTACTCAACCGACACGGTCGATGCCAAGTCGCAGTACCAGGGCCTAACCACATACGAGACCGACATGAATGCCAGTGGTGACTGCACGAGTCGGGATGGTGAAAGTACCTGAGATGCTGGCGATCTGCCGTACGAGACGCGGGGTCAAACCTGCTACTGGTCAGTGCCCTCCCCTGGGATCAAGAATGACCTTCTCGAGGCCGACGTCCGCTACAACACCAACGATCACAACTTCACCAACAACGGTGCCTCCGGCAGCTGTTCGGCGCAGTACGACGTCCGATCGGTCGGTACCCACGAGGCCGGTCACGTGTTCGGGATGGGCCATGTGGGCAGCGGTCACGACAACCTGACCATGTACACCAAGTCCTTCTACTGTGACACCAGGGCCCGCACTCTTGGCAAGGGTGACGTGCTGGGTCTGCGCAGTATCTACTGATCCGCACTGGGGAGGGAGCAACAGCTTGAACCGAAAGCTATTGGTGATCGCCGCACTGGGTCTGACGTTGACCGGGAGCTCCGGCACTGCCCTCGCGGTGGCCGCCGTCCAGGGCGAACCGGCCCCGAACGTAGTCCTGGCCACACCGGTCCAGGCCACCCGCACCTACGCCGCCGGGCCAGAAACCACGTATCAGCTCTACAAGAAGCCGTACTCGCACATCACTGGCGGCCATGCCGAAGTGGATCCGATGGTGGCGATCGTACCGGACCAGGCCAGGTCCTACGACGCGCTGGTCACCATGTCCTTCCGGTACAGCACCAAGGGCAGCGGGCCATTCACCGCCGACGTCAACGTGGACACCAAACTCGGCGTCTCCGACGATCTGCCGACTTTGCCGAAAAGCGCCGCACCCATCACCCCCAGCAGGAAGAGGCCTCCAATTCAACCCAGTTCGTGGTCCGCTCGCTGAAATTCGGCACGACGTATCGGTTTCAGCCGATGGTCGAAACCAGGGTGCCAAAGAAACCCGGAGAGAACCGGATCACCTCGTCCGGTGTGGTCCTCACCGTGCAGTTCACCCCGAGGAGCTGACTCCAGGTCGACGATCGCCTGTTGCGGATGGGCGGCCACCCACGGTGGCAGACCGGCCGCATGCATCGATTCGAACCGTGCGACAGCCTCTTTGCGCTCCACGGAACTCCCACCCTCTCCAACCGCACCGATCTCAAGACAGGTGAAGCACCATAGACCGGGGCCGGGACTCCCTCACCGCCCCCCTGCGACCTCGACCCGGCCCCACGGGGTGGGCTGCGCGGCCAGGACAGCGACGGCCTCGGCCCAGGCCGGGTCGTCGGGATTCAGGGCACTGCGCAGGTAGGCCCACACGAGCGCCCGCACGGCAGCCACGCGTTCAGGGTTCTCATCGCTGGTCTCACCCGCGTCATACCCGGAGACACCACCGAACATGTGCTCGGCCCCGAACAGGTTCAGCAGCGTCTTGTTCACGCCCTGACACACCGGACTCCGGTGGTACGCGTCGGCGCGCCAGTTCTCCTGCTCGCTGAACACCGGTCACGGTCATCCCGGCGAGCAGGCTGACGGTGTGACCACCCAGCGAGTGCCCGACGGCGGCGATCCTGCTGCGGTCCACGCGGCCCGCCAGCCCCGGCACCACTGTTTCGATGTCGCCGAGACGATCGAGGACGAACCTCAGGTCCTGCGCCCGCGAGCGCCAGAACAGCGGGCCCCCGGCGGCGGCGTCGTCGCGCAGCCCCAGGCCGGTGAAGTCCAGGTGGCTGGGTTGCAGGACGGCGAAACCGTGTGCGGCCCAGAAGTTCGCGAGGGGGCCGTAACCGTGCAGGGAGGCCAGGAAGTTGGATGCGCCGTGGCCGTGGGAGAGCAGGATGACGGGCAGGTTCTCACCGGTCGCGGGCGCGGAGACCTTGATCTCCAGGGGTACCGGGCGGCCGGGGACGGTCAGTGTCACGGGGCTGAAGGTGACGACGGGCAGGGCGGCGTTGACGGGCAGGCCGGCGGCCTCGGTGAAGGGGGTGCTCATCGCGGTTGTCCTGACGGGTCGTGGGCGCGGGAGATGGAGATGTTGAAGGTCGCCGTCCCCAGGGCCCCGACGGTCGCGAAGAACAGTGGGGCGGCGTGCTCGGTGGCCAGGGCGGTGTCGATGCCACCCAGATCCAGGATGCTGTCGTGCGGCCAGCCCAGATCGGCCAGTAGGCCGGTGACCGCGGTCTTGGCCTGGGCGTCGTCACCGCTGACGAACACGGTCGCCTGGGGCACGGAGGCCAGCGGGTCGACCATGACGGTGACATTCATGGTGTTGAGCGTCTTCACCACGCGCGCTCGCGGGAATCGGGTCTGGATCTGCTGACCGACGCTGTCGCCGGGGTAGGCCATCGTCATCTGCGGGGTGAAGGCAGCCGAGGGGTCGAGCACGATCTTGGCGTTCAGGACGTCTTCGCCGATGTCTTCCAGGGTGCTGACCACGTCGGTGCCGGGGATGGCGGTGATGACCACGTCGGCGGAGGCGACGGCCTCGCGCCGGCTGAGGATTCCCGGTTCACCGGCACGGGTTCGCGATCCGAGGACCACCTGGTGACCGGCGGCGGCGAGCCGGGTCCCGAGGGCCGTACCGACCTTACCGGTGCCGAGAACTGCTATTTTCATTGACTTTTCCCTTGGAAGAGACTGGCCGCGAGGAGAAGGGATCACCAGGGGACGACGCCTGCGTCCTCGAAGAAGCCTCCGGTCGGTCCGTGGTCGGGGAGGGTGGCCAGGCGGATCGCGGTCGCGGCTCCTTCCTGAGGGCTGCGCACGCCGCGGAATCCGTTGAGGTCGGTGGCGACGAATCCCGGGCAGGCGCAGTTGATGAGGATGTTCGTGCCGGCCAGTTCCTGCACGTATTGCAGGGTCACGGCATTCAGGAAGGTTTTCGAGGGGGCGTAGGCCACGGCGACGGGGCCGGTGGTGGTCTCGCTGCCGGGCCCGGACTGACGGGTCAGGGAGCCGACGCTGCTGGACATGTTCACGATCCGCGGCGAGGGGGCCTGGCGCAGCAGGGGCAGCATTGCGTTGGTGACCCGGATGACGCCGATGACGTTGGTCTCCACGACCGTGCGGATGATGTCGGGGGCGACGGTGCTGGGCTGCTGCGGGTGCCCGCCGGTGATCCCGGCGTTATTGACCAGGGCGTCCAGGTGGCCGACCCGATCGGCGATCAGTTCGGCGGCCGCGGCGACGCTGTGGTCGTCGGTCACGTCCAGCGGGACGGAGAAGGCGTCCACGCCGGTGGCCCGCAGCCGGGCCACCGCCGCGTCCCGGCGGACCTGGTCCCGGGCGCCGATCCCGACGCTCCAGCCCAGCGCGCCCAGGCCCGCCGCAATCTCGTAGCCGATGCCCTTGTTCGCGCCCGTGACCAGGGCGGCCTTCGTTTCACTCATGTCTCGATCGTGCGGCCGGGCCGGGTCAGGGGTCCAACACCGCCTGGGTCAGGCGCGATACCGCCACGGTATTGCCGGCCGGAGGCGGGCGTAGGCTGAGGCGGTGGAGACCAGGGAACTGCGGTACTTCGTCGCCGTGGCGCAGGAGTTGCATTTCGGCCGGGCCGCGCAGCGCCTCGGCATGGCCCAGCCACCCCTGTCCCGGGCGATCAGCCAGCTCGAACGCCGGATAGGCGTCACCCTGCTACAGCGCGACAGCCACTCGGTGAGCCTGACCGCGGCCGGTGCCGTGCTGCTGCACGAGGGCCGCGCCGCTCTGGACGCGATGGAGGCCGCCGAGCACCGCACCCGGCGCGCGGCCCAGGCGGCCGCCGGGCGGCCCAGCATCGTCCTGGTCACCAAGGCCGGTGCCTCCAGCGAGCTCCTGGCGAAGCTGCTGCACGCCTACGCGGCCGAGCCCGGGTCGATCCAGGTCGACGTCATGCTCTGCGGGCCCGGCGAGCAGGGACGCCTGCTGGCCGGCGGCCGGGCCGACGTCGCGATCCTCCACCGGCCGTTCGACGACATCACCGGTTTCGACACCGAAGAGCTCCTCACCGAAGGGCAGGTGGCGGTGCTCCCGGCCGGGCACCTGCTCACCACCCACCCGAGCCTGCGCCTGAGCGATCTGGACGACGTGCCGGAGCTGCCCCGACCGCGCTGGCCCGCCCCCGACGGCTCCTACCCGCCCGGGCCCGGTCCCGAGGTCCAGAGCCACGCCCAGCTCCTGCAGCTCATCTCCCTGGGCCGCACACTGATGGTGTCACCGGAATCCTGCCGGTCGCAGCTGCGCGACGACACGGTGGCCGTTCCCCTCGTCGACGCGCCGAAGGTCACCACGGTGATCGCCTGGCCACCCAACAGCCGTTCCCGTGCGGTCGCCGACCTGGTGCGAACTGCCGTCCGGCTCTGAACTCCTCCCCGGACCAGAGTCCTGATACTCGGCGAAATGGTCTGACTTTCAAGACTTTTCGCGGTGGAGCGAACCAACGGCGATGAGTCGCACCGACCGCCTTCGACAGCTTCCGTCACGACGCTTCTTGTCGCCGGGTGAGGCGCACGCTACATTTGTTCGAACCGGTTCGACGGTGAAAAGGTGCTCATGGGCCCGACCATTGCCGATGTGGCCAGAGTCGCGGGAGTCTCCCGCAGCACGGTCTCGTACGCGCTGTCCGGCAAGCGCAGCATCTCCGACGAGACCCGACAGCGGATCCTTGACGCCATCCAGAGCCTGGGATTCACCGCCAACGCCGGTGCCCGGGCCCTGGCCACCCAGCGCACGATGGTGCTCGGCCTGCTGCTGCAGTTCGAACCGGACGAGTTCGCCCCGGCCATGCTCCAGTACGTCATGGCCGTCACCGAGACCGCTCGCCGGAAGGGCTACGACATCCTTCTGGTGACCGACCACGACGGGCCGGCCGCGCTCCGGCGGATCACCGACTCCGGCATGGTCGACGGTGTGGTGCTGCTCGACGTGCTGCACGACGACCCCCGGCTACCGGTCCTGCGGCAGGCCCAAGCGCCCGCGGCGACGGTCGGACTGCCCGGCGACAGCGAGGGACTGGACGTCTACGACCTCGATTTCGGCGAGGCCGCCCGCCAGATCATCGATCACCTCATCGATCTGGGCCATCACGAGATCGTCCTGATCACCCCGCCCGAGCATGTGTTCGCCCGGGGCGGCGCCTACAGCTGGCGCTTCCGCGACGCGGCGGTGGAGCAGGCGGCCCTGCGCGGCGTGCGGCTGATGGTCCATCACGGCGAGGCCGACCCGTCCCGCATCCCCTCCACCGTCAACGGCATCCTCGATGCTCACGAGGCAGCCACCGCCCTGATCGTGCACAACGACGCGACGGTGGCCATGCTCCCCGCGGTGCTCGGCGTCCGTGGTGTCGCGGTCCCCGGTGACCTGTCCGTGGTCAGTCTCTACTCCGCGGACTTCGCCCGGATGTTCTCCCTGCCCTACACCTTCGTCGAATCCGCCCCGGGCCTTCTCGGCCGGTCGGCGGTCGAGGCACTGGTACGACGGATCGACAATCCCGGGGTGATGGACCGTTCCGTACCCCGGTTCATCGTCCCGCACCTGATCGATCGAGGATCAACCCACTGAACCGTCCCGCCCGGGCGGGATCCAGCCGACACGTCGTCGAACCGGATCGACGATCCCGGTCGCGCGCTTCAGCTCGCACCGTTTCCGGTGGACCTCCGCGAACCGATTCGGTACGACGAGAGTGCCCTTTTTGCAGATAGTTCCACACCGTACAGCGCAAAAGACCAACAACGTGGTGCCCAATATCCTCAGCTGGCATGCCCTTCCCGGTGACCCGGCCGTGGACGCCGCCAACGCCCGAAGCGCTCTGAGTGCCCGCGGCCTGACCGTCTCCGGCCTGGACATCAACGAGTACGGCGCCTACGGCGCCGAACAGCAGCCAGGCCTGACCGCCTGACCATCCGTTCCCGGCGTGGTTGCTCTCCGGCCGCGCCGGGCACCGGATGGACCGCGATCCACCGTCCGCGCCAGGATGACCGGGTTCAAGTCTCTCGAGCGAGCTGCCGAGAACATCCCGAGCCCTGATCGGAGGCGCCGGGACCGTGCCCATCTCACCACCTGTACCGGAGCGATCGTCGCCGGCCACCCTGCTGGTCGCGGCGCGCTCGGCCATGCTCGGCTCCGACCTGGACAACGCGCAGGCCCGGGCCCGGCAGGCCGAGACACTGGCCGAGGCCGTAGGCGACCAGCTGATGCGAGCCCGGGCCGTCGCCATGGTGGCCCGGGTCTTACATCTGCGCAACGAGATGGCCGACGCCCTGACCCAGGCGCTGAGGGCGATCAACCTGTGCGAGGAGGTGGACGACCTGGCCTCGGCCGCCCAGGCCCACGAGGTGGCGGCCCGGATCTTCCTGGACATCGGCGAGATGGCCCCGGCCCTGGAAGAAGGCCTGGCCGCGACCAAGGCCGCCGAATCGAGCGGGGATCTGACCGCGAGCGTGTCGGCCCTGCGGGCCATGACCAACATCTACGCCGCCCTGCGCCAATGGGACACCGCTCTGGAGTTCGGCGAAAAATACTGCGAAAAAGCCCATTTACTGGGGCACCCGGCAGACGAATGCGTTGCCCTGGCCACCGTCGCCTACGTCTACGCCGCGATGTCCGCCGACGCGACCGACCGGGGCGAGACCGAGCGGGCCCGGGCCTGGGGCGAGCAGAGCGTCTCGTTGTCCAGGACGGCCATGCTGACGTCCCGCGAGTCGGGCAACCGACTGAACGAGAACACCAGTCTGGGCAACCTCGCCGAGATGCTGTCGGACATCGGCCGGCCCGAGGAGGGACTGGAGCTGCTCGACAGCTGGACGGTCGACCCCGCCCTCGACACCGGGAACATGATCGCGCACCACCGGGAGGCCCGAGGGGCCGTCCTCGTCGGGTTGGGACGTTTTCGCGAGGCGGCCGACCTGATGGCGCTGGGGGTCGCCGAGGCGCCCACCCGGCAGTACGAGATCTCCGCCTCCCGATCGCTGGCCATGGCCCTGGAGGAACTGGGTGATCTGCGCGGTGCCCTGGACGCCCACAAGCGCCTGTTCGTTCTGGTCACCGAGCAGATCTCCGAACAGGCCCAGCGCGCCGCGAGCGTGGCCGCCGTGCGGCTGGAGACCGTCCAGGCGCAGGCCCAGGCCGCGATGCTCCGGATGCAGACCTCCGACCTTCAGCGCACGAACGAAGACCTCAACCGCCACTCCGAGGACCTGCGCCGCCAGGCCCTCGAAGACCCGTTGACCGGTCTGCCCAACCGCCGCCGACTGGACCAGTTGCTGGCCGCCGACCTGCGGTCGTGCTCACTGATCCTGCTCGATGTCGACCACTTCAAACACGTCAACGACACGCACACGCACCTGGTGGGAGACGCGGTCCTGCGCGAACTGGGCAATCTGCTGCGTGCCAACTGCCGCGACGGCGATACGCCCGCACGTTTCGGGGGCGAGGAATTCGCCTTGGTCATGCCGGACATCCCGCTCGACGGGGCACTGGCCACGGCCGAGCGGGTGCGGGCCGCCGTGCAGAACCATGGATGGGCGGCCCTGTCTCCCGGGTTGAAGGTCACGGCCAGCTTCGGGGTGGCCCTGGGCACCGAGGCGGACACCAGTATCGAACTGCTGGCGCTGACCGATCACCGCCTGCTCCAGGCCAAGGCACTCGGTCGCAACCGGGTCGTCGGCCCCTGAGGAAGCGGTCGGCGAGAATCGTCGGCGTTCAGAGGCCAGGGTCACGCCCGATGGGTCATGGGCAACCGGTTGTCGTACGGCGCTGCGTCCCGGGCGATGTGCTGGACGGTCCGCACGAAGGCAGCCACGGCGGTGGAGCGTGAGGCGGCCGGCCAGGCGAGCGTCAGGGTGGCCGGCTCCAGCTCTTCCACCGGACGGTAAGCGATACCGGGCCGGGCAAAGCGTTCGGCCAGCCAGACGGGAAGGAACCAGACCGCGCTGCCCACCTCGACCAGACTGAAGATCCGCGAGTGCGATCCGGTGTTCGGTTTCGGCCAGGACACGTACGCCGAGCAGGCCGTGATGACGGCCCGGGCGGCCAAGCCGTCCGGTCTCTCGTTCGCCGAGGCCGCCGGATTTCCCATCCCGGTGGAGACGGCCGACCGCATTCTGGAGGATCTGAACGCCCGACCCGGGCAGAGCATCCTCATCAACGGTGCATCCGGTGGCGTGGGAACGGTCCTGATCCAGATCGCCCTCCACCGTGGGCTACGAGTCATCGGGCTGGCCGGCGCAGGCAACCAGGACCACCTGCGCTCATTCGGAGCCGAGGCCACCACGTACGGCAACGGTTTTCAGGAGCGGGTCCGCCGTCTGGCCCCCGGGGGCATCGATCTGGCGGCCGATCTGGCCGGCAACGGCGTCCTGCCCGAGCTGGTCGAACTCACCGGGAGAGCCGATGCTGTGCTGGCGATCGCGGACTTCGCCGGTGCGGCCCGCCACGGTGTGCGGGCCTCTGGCCGGATGCGTGATCCGGTGAACGCATTCGTCCAGGCAGTAAGTTTTTTCGAGATCGGCGCCCTACGGCTTCCCGTCGGGAGGAGCTTCGGGCTCGCCGATGCCGGAGCGGCCCAGGCCGTGGTGGAAGCCGGGCACGCGGCCGGGCGGACCGTCATCGTGATGGACTGACGAATCCACCGTCGCGCGTCGACCTGCTCTGACATCGACCTGCCCTGGTCAGGGCGACCAGGGCAGGTCGCGAACCTCGACCGTCCCGCCGTCGGCTGCCGCCCGCTCCACCGCCAGGGCGATGGCGTGATCGTGGCTGGCCTGTGCCAGCGGATACGGCGCGGGACCATCGCCCTGTGTCCAGGCAGCCATCGCCACCATCTGGGTGAGGATCGCGATCTCCTCGTCCGGTAGCCGTAGCCCGATGAACGGATTGGTCCACAGAATGTGCGCGTCCAGGGCGATGTACTCGCTGTCGTAGCCCTCGAGGTCGAGGTCGTAGCCGCTCTGGTGGCGCAGTAGGGGCGACGTCAGCACGCGCCCGTCCCAACGAATCACGCTCTCGTCGTTGATCTCGCCGTGACTTCCACGCACCAGCAGCCGGCGCGCCCGCAACCGGTTGTGCCATTGGTTGTCGGTGAAGTCGTACAGCCCCGACCGGCCCGGCCCGAAGTCGAGCGTGGCGATGGTGGTGGTCGCGGCGTGCGGCCCCATGTCGTCCCTCAGGCCCGCGCGCGTCATCGGGTCGAGCAGTTCGGCCGTCGACGTGGAGGCACGGACCTGAACGTCGCTGAGGCCGACGCCGAGGAACCCGCGCAGCAGAGCGATGGCGTGGTACTGATGGGTGGACGAGACATGCACGGACGACGGTGTGCCGATCAGTCCCCGGCGCGTGGCCTCCAGGCGAGCGGCATGCATGGGCATCAACGGGTACTGTTCCGCGACCTGGACCAGCCCGCTCTCCCCCACGCGTCCCCAAAGATCTTTCAGTGCTGCTAGATCCGGCGCCGGCGGGGTCTCACTGAGGACGGCGACACCGGCCTCGACCAGCTGCTCGACGACTGCCGGATTGGCCTGCCAGGTGACCGAGCTGATCACGAAAGCCGGATCGGTCACGGCAAGGAGTTCCTCCACCGTCGCGAAGACGGGAACACCCCAGCCCAGTTCACGCGCCCGCTGCGGATCCCGGGACACCACACCCGCGACCTCCAGGACCTCGGGCACGAGCCGGGCCAGACGGACGAAGAAGCCTGCCCGCCATCCCGTGCCGACCACGCCGCACCGTACGGGTTCGTGCCTGGACTCGCTCACCGTGTTTCCCTTCGGATCAGTACCCGGTACAGGTGGCCCGTTCCATGAGGTCCGCAAGGAACCGGAAGGACCGAGCCACCAGCCCCTGACCGGTCACCGTACAACGCGATGCGTTCGGTGCCACGGCAACCGGTCAGCGGTACGACGAGCGCTCGTCCAGCCCCATCGGGGTAACAGGCGGAACGATGTACGACCTACCAGGTGAGCCCATCCAGATGGTGACGACCGGCCAGAGACCAGTGATGCGGTGCTGCGCCGCCTCGCGCGCCTCGGCCTGGGGATGGTGTGCGTAGAGCGCGAGCTCGACGGACATGTCGTAGAAGTTCAACCGCTCGCGCAGATGCTCGCGCTCGAACAACTCCGGATACGCGCCGCGCAGCCACCCGGGAACGTCTGCGAGTGTCCTTTCATCGAGGCCAGTTTCGTGGGGTGTGGGTGGGTACTCCCGCGCCCTGGCACACCAGCGCAGGAGCGTGTCGAGCTCGGCATCGACCGGCTGGGCCAATGCCTCCGCGAAGTCGACGATCCCGGTGACACGCCCTTGGTCGACGATCACGTTGGATCCATGAAGATCACCATGCACCAGGACCAGCTCGTCAGCGGCGAACAACGCCAGCCGCTCCTGGACCCAACCGGCAACCTCCGCGAGCAGACGCGGGTCGTGACCGGGCCGTCGACCGGCAGCCTCGACCTGCTGCAGCGTGGCCCTCACGACGGGCGCGTGGAACGCAGGCTACGGCCCGCCACCGAGCGCGCCCGCCAGCCAGGGCGGCAGCAGATCGGCCGGGACCCGTATGCGGTGAAGAGCGCGCAACGCCGTTCCGAGGCTTTCGATCATCGCCCGGCGCGTGGCCGGGTCCGCCGTCGGCCACCCTCACCGACCCACGCGCGACTCACCCACCCAGCCTTGAGATGAAAGCGCCCCGTGGCCGGCAGGCCCGCAGCCTCCAACGTCCGCAGCAGCGCCGGGTCCTGCGCCGGGTCCGCGTCAGTCACGCATCCGGGCCAGCGCCGAGCACAGCTGACGATGCGCGGACAGTTCCTCCTCCACCGGCCGCAGGACGACGTCGGCAGCGAGCTGGCTGATCCGGCCCTCGAGCCGGCGGCGCGCTTGCCGGGCTCGCCGGCGGGCTCCGGTGCGGGCGAAGATCCCGCCGACCTGGGCCAGGAAGAATCCGCTCACCAGCCCGAGCACCAGCAGAAGGGTCGGCACCGGGATCCGCTCCCAGCGCGGTAGCGGCGGCTGCGGCAGTTGCAGCCAGGCCACGACGAACAGCATTCCCAGCCAGACGAGCCCGGTGACCGCTGCGGCCAGGAGCAGCCATTGCACAGTTCCGGTCACCCGCCACCAGTGCGGACGCCGGCCCAGGCCGAGGTCGGTGCCCGCCACCGCCCGATCGAGCAGGTCGGGCATCTGGTCCTGGGAACTGGTGGCGGCCCGGCGGATCGCCTGCGGCCACGGCTGCGGCAGCCCGGACGCAGCGCGATCACTGATCCGCCGCAGCGCATTGTCCACGTGAGCGCGTTGCAGGGCCGAGGGCCCCGGCAACGAGGTGCGCACCAGTTCTGAGGGTTCGTCGCGCAGCCTCAGGCGGCGGGCCGGGTCCAGACGCAGGCGTGAGGTCCAGGCGGTCACCGGCCAGCCGGTGGCGCGCCGGGCCCGCAATCGGTAGGCCCCGGCCACGGCCTCGCTCACCGCCTCCGCACCGGCTGCCGCGCTCAGCGCGTCGGTGAGTGAGGCGCGGTCGGCGGCCGTCACGGCCTGGTTCGTCGCGCCGGCGCAGATGTCGTCAAGACGTTCGGCCATCGCCGCCAGGTCAGCCGAGAGCCGCTGCACGGCAGCCTGTTGGGCGGAAACATGACGGGCCAGGACGGCTCGGAGGGCCTGGATGCCTTCACCGGTGAGAGCCGAAGCGGGCAGCACCGTCGCTGCGGCCAGCCCTTCCGACTTGAGAAGGGCTCTCAGGTCGTCCAGACACCCGGCGCCGGCCTCCGGTGGGAGGCGGTCGATCTGGTTCAGGACGACGAGCATGATGTCTGCGTGCGCGGCCAGCGGCGCCAGGTACCGCTCGTGCACAGCGGCATCGGCGTACTTCTGCGGATCGAGGACCCAGACCAGCAGGTCCACCCGCTCGACCAGCCTCTCGGCCTCCAGACGGTTACCGCGCTGCACCGAATCGACGTCGGGAAGGTCCAGCAGGACCAAACCCTCGAGCTCGGCATCGGTCTGCGCGCCCAGCACATGGCGGCGGGGCACCTCCAGCCAGTCCAGCAACAACGTCGCGTCGTCCTGGCCCCAGACCGCCGCGTGCGCCGCCGCGGTGGTCGGGCGGCGTATCCCGACCTGCGAAAGGGGTTCGCCCACGAGCGCGTTGAACAGCGAGGACTTGCCGCTACCGGTGGCCCCGGCCAGCGCGACCACCGTGTGTGCCTCGCCGAACCGCAGCCGGTCACCGGCCTTGGCCGCGATCTGCTCGGCTCCGGTCATCAGGTCCGGATCGAGGCGCTCGTGCGAGAGCGTGATCACCTCCTGCAGGGCCTCGAGCCGCTCGGCGATTCCGGTACGCCGTCCGGTGAGCAGCATCAGATCCTTCCCCGGGTGCTCAGGGGAAGGGTGGCCGCGATCGGCGAAGAGCCAGGTTCGACGGTCACTGACGCGCCCGGGCGCGTCAGTGACCGCATGGATCGGCGCGCCTTCTCGAAGGTCTCCAGATCTGTACGCAACCCCAGCGCGGAGTCCAGGTCGGGTGCGGCGCCGTCCACCACGTCCACGAACCGCTGCTGTTCGCTCGCCAGCAGAAACTCCACCCGCTCAAGAAGGTCGGCGCGGGCCCGGGCGGCGAGCGTGCGCACGGCGCTGTCACCGAACACGGCCTCGAGCACCTTCTGACCGGCCGCCGACGTGCCCCCGGCGACCAGGAACTCGATCCCGCTCAGTCCCCCGGTCTGGGCGAACACGGCCAGCATGAGCACCAGCCCCGCGCCGTTGGTGCCGAAGGAGGCCAGCCGGGCCATGGAGCGTTTCTGCCCGCCCTCGGCGGCCACGAGGTCCAGAACACGGCCCTGCCAGGCCCGGATCTCGTGCTCCAGGGCGGCTTCGAACTCGCCGGAGGTATGCCCGAGGGCCGGTGCGTGATCAGCCAGCAGGGCCCGCCCCGAAGGGCTTTCGCGCCAGGCATCGACGGTGCGCTCGGCTGCGCGCTCGGCGGCCGAACGCAGCAGCGTCTGCACGCTGCTCTCCAGGGCCTCCTGCACGGGCGCGGTCGGCGCGCGCCGACCGGTGAGGAAGGCGGTGACCCGGTCGCGCAGGCGCCCCACGCGCTGTTCCAGGTCGCGGGTCAGCTGCCCGGTCCCGACGAATTCCTGCCAGCGGCTCAGGACCTCGCCCCGCAGCACACTGCCGCTGCGGATGCCGTCGTCGAACTCGCGCACCGCGTCGGCATAGAAGCCCTCGGCCGCATCGCGCAGCAACGCGGCCGCCGCCAGTTGCTCGTCGACCTCCCGGGCCAGGGACGAGACCCGCGCGCGCAGGCTCTGCAGAGCACCGTCCAGGGTGGTCCGGATGACCTCGGCCCGGGCGTCGGCGTCGCCCGCGAGACGATCCAGCCACGCCCGCAGCGGTGCCACGATGTCCTCCGGCAGCCGGTCGTCGGCGCCGTGCAGACCCGTCTCGGGAATGGCGAACAGGGTCGCCCGGGCCAGGCCGTTCTGGTCGAGCATGGCCGCCAGGTGGGAGCTGATCTCGCGCAGACCCTCCGGGGGCACCCGGTTGATCACCACCGCCAGCGCGGTGCTGCGCTGCTGCGCGGTGTGCAGCAGTTCCCAGGGCACGGCATCGGCGTACCGGGCGGCGGTGGTGCAGAAGATCCACAGGTCGGCGGCGGCCAGGAGCTGTCCGGCCAGCTGGCGGTTCTCGGCCACCACCGAATCGATGTCGGGGGCATCCAGCAGAGCCAGACCGGCCGGCACGCCGGCGTGGGCGACCACGTGCAGACTGCGCCCGCCGCCCTGGCTACCGTCGCCGCTGGTGCGGGCCAGCTCCGGCAGGATCCGGTCTTCGCTGAACCAGTTCAGGTCTTGCGGGCTGCACACCAGCACCGGTCCGCGGGTGGTCGGGCGCAGCCATCCCGCCTTGGTGACGTTGTCGCCGATCAAGGTGTTGACCAGGGTGGACTTTCCCGCTCCGGTGGAACCCCCGACCACGGCCAGGAGCGGAGCGTCCAGCTGCCGCAGGCGGGGCAGGAGGTAGTCGTCCACCTGACCCACGAGCTCGGTCTGCGCCTGCCGGGCGTGATCGGCCCCGACGACGGGCAGGTCCAGCCGGAGGCCACTGATGCGCGGACGCAGCGCTTCCAGCGCCTCGGCCAGGGAGGGGACGGTCATGGTGCTCATCATGAGCGGCCGCCCTGATTGCACCACTGCAGCCGTCAACCTGCGCCGACACCGATACCGGCCGGCCGTGGCGCCCGGTGGACCAGGTGGATCCCCCCAGGCTGCGAAGACCCCCACCTCGACATCTCAGCGTGCGGTCCGGACCGGGTCTGTGACAGTAGGGCCACAGACCAAAAGCTGTGCACGGTATGAGGTCTCTCCCCGCTGGGACCTAGCTCGCCACATTGCTGCACGCCGGAACCGGGCGCTGCGGGCTCCCGACCGGCGCCGGAGCCCGGCGAGACGTCGTGCCGGAATCCACAGACCACCACCGCCGCCGGACCGCGAAGGACACCTGATGCACCATCGCGCAGATCAAGAACCCCTCCCGGTCATCCTTCTCGTGAGCGACAGCCCACACGACTCAGGGGTCCGGGACGGAACGAACGCGGCGTGCGCTCTGACACCGGCTGCGCGGTGCAATGTGAAGGTGGCCGCGGACGGCACCCAGGCCCTGCAGTTGCTGCAAGGACAGGAAGATCAGCCTCCGTTGCAGCCGACCATGATTCTCCTGGATCTGAGGACCCGCGAGATGAACGGGTTCGATTTCCTGATCCATGTGCGGGCCGACCCCGCGACCCGTGACCTACCGGTGAAGATGCTGAGCACCATCACGGCCCAGACCTCCCCCGAGATCGTGCTCAGTGGCCAGGAACCCCTTCCTGACCACACTGCTCCCCGCCCTCGCACCAGCCAGGAACTCCTGCGCGGCCTGCACGCACTCGGCGCCACCTGGCTCAGCAACTCCTGGGCCGCCACCGATGCCGGAGCACAGAGCCCGGACGAGCTGTTCGCTGCTGCCCCGAAGGTCACCCGGGTGCCGGAACCACCGGTGAAAGGCGCTGCCTGAAACGGCCCCTCAGGGCTCTTCCCCGAAGCGCCGGCAACAACGCGGCCGGAGGCTCAGGTTCACTCTCAAGCGACCGGCAGCCACGGACGATGACACCGGGCGATGGCAGATAACCGTGATCCAGAGACGAGCGACCCCACCGAACGCCGCTCCGGTGTCCGGGGCCGGTGGATCGCCCAGCTGATCGTGCTCGGTGCCGCCCTGGCCGCCGTGGTCGTCCTCCAGGAACGTCTGTCCGGATATCCCTGGCACCGCCTGAGCGACGATCTGGGCGCCATCGGCGCCGGCCCGGTGCTCCTGGCCGTGCTGGCCACGTCCGCCTCGTACGCGATCATGGTCTGCTACGACGCGATGGCCCTGACCTACGTCGAGCACGCGATGCCGCCCCGGCGCTACGCGGCCGCCTCGTTCGTCGCCACCGCCTTCGGCAACACCCTGGGGGCCTCGGCCATCGTCGGGGCCGCTCTACGCGCCCGGCTGTACTCGGCCTGGGGCCTGCCCGCCTTCGCGATCACCCGGGTCGCCGCCTTCAACCTGATCACGCTCAGCCTGGGCAGCTCGGCCCTGGTGGCCGTGGGCCTGGGCTGGGCGCCGGCGCTGGTGCTGGACTGGCTGCCGTTCGGCCGACCGGTCGCGCAGCTGCTGGCCGCCGCGCTCACCGCGGGCGTGCTGGCCTACCTGGCCTGGTGCGGGCGCGGCAAGCAGCCCGTCACCATCCGCAGCTGGCGCCTGGACCGGCCCACCCGCACGATGGCACTCACCCAGCTGGCCGTGTCGGTGATCGAGTGGCTGACCATGGCCGTGGTGCTGTTCGTGCTGCTGCCCGCCGGGCACGGCCTGGGCTTCTTCCCGTTCGCGGTGCTGTTCGTGCTCGCGACCACCCTGGGCCTGCTCAGCAACGTGCCGGGCGGCCTGGGGGTCGTCGAGGCCGTGCTGGTACTGGCCCTGACCGACAGCTCCGACAGTACGTCGTCCACCGGTCTGGTCACCGCGCTGGTGGCCTACCGCCTGATCTATTACCTGCTGCCGCTCGGTCTGGCCGCCGTCGTGCTGGCCGTGCTCGAGGCCCGCCGTGACTCCGACCGCACCCACACCCTGGTGCGCGTCGCCGACATCCTGACCCCCTCGGTCATGGCGCTGCTGCTGATCGTGTTCGGCGCGCTGATGATCATCACCGGTCAGGTGCCGGGGGCCTCGGGCAGTTCGCTGAGCACGTTCGTGACCAGCCTGGGCGGCGTCGGCGTGCTGGTGCTGGCACGGGGTCTGCACCGCCGGCTCCAGGGGGCCTGGGGACTGACCATCATCGCCCTGCTGGTGTTCGCGGCGACCCACCGCACCCGGCTGGCCGTGGCCGCCGTCGTCCTGACGATGTTGCTGGTGCTGGCCCGCCGGGTGTTCCGGCGCACCACGTCGCTGCTGAGCGACCCTCGGGGCTGGGCCTGGCCACTGGCCGTCACCGGGATCGCGACGGCGCTGGTGTGGTGGCACGACGCCTCGCTGTCCGAGAGCCTCGGCGACCGCACCATACCGGCCATCGTGACCGGAGATGGCTCCTCCTCCACCCGGCTGGTACTGACCGCGGGCGTCCTCGTGCTCATCGCGGTCGCCATCCGCCTGCAGCGACCCGGCCCGGGCCCGCTGATCGCCTCCGCGCAGGATCTGGAACGGGCCGTTCCCGTGATGGAACACTCCAGTCACGGCAACGCCTGCCTGATCTGGACCGGCGACAAGCGAATCCTGTTCTCCGAGGCGGGGAACGCCCTGCTGATGTTCCGGGTCGAGGGCCGTAGCTGGGTCGTCATGGGCGACCCGGTCGGAGCCGAGGACGAGTTCGACGACCTGATCTGGCGCTTCCTCGACCTGGTCAACAGTCGCGCCGGCCGACCCGTCTTCTATTGCGTGCGTGACGATCTGGTCGATCTGTACCGCTCGCACGGGCTGCTGCTGAACAAGCTCGGCGAGGAGGCCATGATCGGTCTGCCCGACTTCACCCTGACCGGATCGAAAAATTCCAAGCTGCGCAGCGAGTGCCGGGCCAGCACCAAGGCCGGCGTGAGCATCGAGATCCTCGAGGGTGAGGCCCTGCGGGCCGTGCTGCCTCAGCTGCGGGAGGTCTCCGACCAGTGGCTCGCCAAGCACAATACGCGCGAGAAATCATTCTCACTGGGCGCGTTCGAGGAGGACTACGTCTCCCGGTTCCCGGTCGCGGTGGCCCGAACCGAGGACGAGGTGGTCGCCTTCGCCTCTCTGTGGACCAGCGGCTCCCGGCACGAGGTCAAGGTCGACCTGATGCGCCGCCGGCTGGATGCGCCCCGCACGGTCATGACCCACCTGTTCGTCGAGTCCATGCTGTGGGCCCAGGAAAATGGCTACGACACGTTCAATATCGGGATGGCTCCGCTGTCGGGGATGCGCACCGACGGGCCGTTCTGGGAGCGGGCCGGGCACCTGATGTGGACGCACGGGGAGCACTTCTACAACTTCCAGGGCCTGCGCCAGTTCAAGGAACGCTTCAACCCCAGCTGGGAGACCCGCTACGTCGCCTCGTTCGGTGGCCCGGCCCTGCCCGTCGTGATGCTCGACGTCGCGGTGCTGGTGGCCGGAGGCCTGCGGGGCATGGTGCCGCACCTGCACCGGATCCCGTCCGGCATTTCCCGCCCGTCGCCGAAGGTGCTGGTGGGTGCCGACCAGGCTGACCCCGGCCGCTCCGCGTGAGCCTGCGCGAGTCACCCCTCGTGGCCGTCGAACGACGCCTGATGGCAGCGGTGGCACGCCATGCGGCCGGCCGGGGAGCCGTCGTGGTGAATCGCCCGGTCCTGCCGAACACTCTGCACGGTCGATCTTTTCCCCTCTTCGCCGTCCGCACCGGCCCCCGCGGGCGCACACCCGTGCTCTTCGTCCCCGGCGGCCCGGGCCTGGCCTCGGTGATCCCCTACCTGACCCTGCGCCGCGCAGCCTCCCGACAGGGCCTCGACGTGATCATGGTCGAGCATCGTGGGGTCGGCCTCTCCCGCCGGGACGACACCGGCCATGACCTGCCGGTCGCCGCGATCACGGTGGAGGCCGCCGCCGACGACCTGGCCGCCGTGCTCCAGGCCTGCGCGGTGCCGCAGGCGGTCGTCTACGGCAGCTCGTACGGCAGTTACCTCGCGCAGGTCTTCGCCGCTCGGCATCCGGACCAGGTCGCGTCCCTGGTGCTCGACTCACCGCTGCTCTCGGCGAAGGACGACCTCGCGGACGTGCGCGCGTACCGGCGTCGGCTGCTGTGGGGGTGGGGCGACGAAACCCTCATGAAGGACGCAGGTCACCAGGACGTCGCCGGCACCCGGGAGGGTGCCGGACACGGGGAGAGGCCGGACCGGGTTCGCCCGGGCGACGGGGGCGACCCCGGCCCGACCCGGCCTACTCTTTCAACTGCCTCAGCCCCCTCAGCCCCGCCGGCCCTGCCCACGGCCGTACGGAACGCGGCCGCCGCCGGGGTCCCGATGCCGCAGCTGAGCCGCGTGGTCGAGGTGGTGTACGAGTTCGCCGGCCCGGACGCGCTGCTACGACTCCTGCGGGCCGCTCACCCCGCCCGGTCCGCAGCGGTTGCGACGCAGCCTGTGGCTGCTGCCCAGCCTCCGCAAGCAGGCCGGCCCCGAGGGGCGGTCCGGGCCCGGCTGGTGTTCCGGTTGATCGCCCGGTCCGGCCGGCTCGAGGGTGCGGGCACACCCCACATCATGGAGCCCGACCTGGTCAGCGGCATCGCCTTCGCCACCCTCGGGTTCGGCCTGCCTCCCGACGGCGCCCCGCTCGACCCGCAGCTGCATCTGGCCGACCTGGCCCCTCGCAGGCCGGGTTTCACCGGGGATCCGATCGACCTGAGCGAGCACCTGACCCACTTCACCAAGCCCCTGGTAGTGATCACCGGCGAACGCGACCTGCGCACACCTCGCCCCGTCGCCGAGCGCATCGTGGCCCTGGCCCCGCACGCCGTGCTCGTCCCGATCGCCGACCTGGGCCACAGCGCCCTCGACAGCCACTACCTGGCCGCCATCCACATCGCCCGGGCACTCGCCGACGGACGGGCCGACGACCTCCGTCCGCCCCGCACACACCGAACGTCCGCCCAGGGCAACCCCTCCGCCCCCTCTCCCCTGCTCGTCCTGGCCGCCCTGCCCCGACGCGGACCGGCGGCACTCCTGCGCCCGCTCCTGCGAACAGCGACGTGGGGCGTGTCCCGTGAGCGGACCCAGCCACGACATCAGTGACGGGACAGGCCTCTACGCCCCGGGCGGGCCGCCTGCTGAGCCGAGGTGGCAACGGCGGGCCACCTCATATGCATGACCCCGGATCTTCCGTGGTTCCGATGATGAGATAGAGGGCTTCGCGCAGCAAAGCGATCTGGTCAGGGGTCAAGGACTGCACTGCGGCGGTTTCGGCGTCCTCGGCCTGCTGTGCGACGGCCGCGCGAATGGAGTCGCCTTCCGGTGTGATGACGGGAATGCGTGCCCTCCGGTCGCGGGGGTCGACGAGCCGCGTGACGTAGCCCGCTTTCACGAGACGATCGATTTCCGCGGTGAGAGTTGTCTTGTCGACCCCGAGTGCCTGGCCGAGTTCGATCTGGGTGAGGTTCTCGGTCTTGTGCAGGGCACTGAGGACGATGTGGTCGCGCAGCGTCAGGCCGTGCCGGGCGGCTTCGGAGCCGGTGACGGCGTGCATGCGTTGCGCCGCGCGGTGCAGCAGCCACGTGAGTTCTGAATCCGGTCCGGGCCCCAGAGGCGGATACGGCGCCTCCCCTCGGCTCGGCTGCGGTGCGGCCTCGTTCACGGCGTGGGCTTCGTCCATGACTACATTCTCACCCGGCTTCTCCGGGGAAGTGGGTGGGCAGGGGCGGGATGCTGTCGTAGGCGCCGACGTCATGGGAGGGCACGATCTGGAAGGCGCGACTGAGCGCGATGCTGCGCCGGAGCCCCTGGCGTACGGTGCCCGGGTCGACATCGGCCAGGCGACGCATCAGCCAGGGGCGCTCGGCACCACGGGTGATGCCGTCCATCTGCCAGGTGAGATCGCCGATGAATGCGTACCGCGACCCGGAGGGCAGCGTCACCAATACCACCACCGACCCGGACGTGTGTCCCGCGGCGAGAGCGACAACGACCGAACCGTCGCCGTAGACGTCGAAGCTGGCGGGGAAGCCCAGGTAGGGCATTGCGTCGAAGGTGTACTCATGGATGTCCAGGCCCCGGGACACCGAACGGAAGACGGCACCGTGTGAATCCTCGGTGCCGTACCGGAGTTCGTCCTTGTTGATCCACACCGGTACGTGCAGGGAGTCCAGGCCGCTGACGTGATCCCAGTGCACATGGGTGACGAGCACGCCTCGAAGCCGGGCCTGGTCGTAGCCGGCGGCCTCGAGTTGCTGTGCGGCAGTCGATCTCCGTTCGTAGGGCGCGCGCTCCATCCGGGCGAGCATGGCGATGTGCGCGGCCACGTTCTCGCCGAAGCCTGCGTCGATCAGCAGGTCGCCCTGCGGGTGATGGATCAGGACGGCGGTCGCCGCGAAAGACCGCTTGTCGAGGAACGATCCACCCGTGACCGCGAAGGCCGCACGGGTGGTGTACGTGCCCGTCGGGAGTTGGTACAGGGCCATCCCGGCCGGAGGGTTCGCCGTCGGTAGAGGGCCGGACCAGAAGGAGGGAGTCGTTGTCGCCACACCAGAATCGTACGACCTCGGATCATCCCAATCAAGATGATTATCGCTAGTGGCCTCGCACGGCTGACCACTCGCGGTTCAGGGCCACCCGCGCACCGCGCCTCCAGACGGCGCGGGTATTGAGCGAGTCGCTGATGGCGGTGGTCGGGTCCCCGTCCACGAGCAGCAGATCGGCCCGCATTCCGGCCTTGATGCGACCT
Organism: Kineosporia sp. NBRC 101731; assembly: GCF_030269305.1. NCBI lineage: Bacteria > Bacillati > Actinomycetota > Actinomycetes > Kineosporiales > Kineosporiaceae > Kineosporia > Kineosporia sp. NBRC 101731. The sequence goes on along the minus strand of NZ_BSTC01000007.1, from coordinate 66,903 downwards.
CGATCGTCAAGACCGAAGCGCCGTGCCGGAGTGCTGGTCGCAGCACGTAGTGCCTCGATCGGTGTCAGCCCGGCCTGCACGAGGTACTGCAGCTCGTGATGCACGCTGGCGCCGTGGGCCAGGCCGCCCAGGAACGGGAAGGCCATCGACACGTCGGTACCGACGAGGATGTCGACACCGGCGTCGTGGAGCGCTTTGACCGAGGCGAGAACGTCCTGGAGCTTGCCCTGCGGATAGTGATGGAAGCTGGAGCGCAGGGTCGCCATCCAGTCGTCGGACAGCCGGGAGGCCACCCGCGGATCATCGGCCAGCGATGCGCCGGTGACACCCATCATCGACGCGTCGAGCACGACGCAGGGCACGACGAAGGCACCTGACCGGGCCACGAGATCAATGATCGCCGGAGTATGGGGCCGGTCCATGAACAGGTGCACCAGCCCGTCGATACCGGCCTCGATCGACATGCCGGTGGCTTCGACGGTCAGCGCGTGAGCCACGGTGAGCATCCCGTGCTCCCTCGCGGCCGCCACGCCGGCGTTCAGCGTCTCCCGGTCCAGCATGGGCAGACCCGGGTGCCCTTCCACGCTGCCGTCGTCGACCATGAACTTGATGTAGTCCGAACCGGTCTCCACCAGTTGAGGAATGAACCCCACCGCTTCCTGCGGCGTGCTGGAGAAGGGCATCACCGGCCGTTGCCGCCGGGGCGCTCCCGCCGGTGGGGTCGCCCCAGGAGGTGGGCCCGGGCGAAAGCCCTCCGGGAACAGCTCACTGGGATGTCCGCCGGGCGGGGTGATCCCGAACCCGGACGACCGCACATCGGCGACGGTGTCGTCCTCGGTGATGTGCGCCCGGTGGTGCCGGGTGTTGGTGCCCTGCATCTCCAGCTCCGTCGTGACCCCGAACTGCAGAGCCAGCGCCAAGTTTTCGACATTGGTGTGCACGTGCGCATCGATCAGGCCGGGCAGCAGGGTCGCCCCGGCCGCATCGATCACCTCGGCGCCCGCCGGCGGTTCACCACCCACTGCCGCAATCTGTGTGCCCTCGAGAACCACGGTGGTCGCGGCGAGCACCTGGTGCCCGTCGAAGATCCGCACATGGGTCATTGCCGTCGTCATAGTTCGCTCATCCCTCGCGACCGATGCGCCGGTGACCTCGACCGACACATGTGCAAGCTAGCATATGCATGCCAAAAGTCATGTAGTTGCAATCCGCAGACATCCTCGGAAGACTTGGACGGTGGACGAACGCAGGGGCGACGACAGCCGCGATCAGGTGCTCGATGAGGTGGGGGCCGCATTCGCCCGATTGCGCCGCCGTACCAACCTCATCAACGTCGACCCCCCGGTGACGCGCAAAGACCTGTCCCGCAACCAGGTGATCAACATCGTGGACGAAGCGGCTGGAGAGATCACCGTGGGCGCGGTTGCCGAACAACTCGCCGTCGACCCATCCGTCGCCAGCCGGATGGTCACCGAGTGCATCAATGAGGGCTACCTCGTGCGCAAAGCGTCCCAGCTGGACGGGCGTCGCACCGTTCTCGAGCTGTCAGAAGAAGGCGTGAAACTGCGCGACCGCTTCCGCAGCCAGCATCGCCAGGCTTTCCTCAAGATCACGCACGATTGGCCGGAGAACAAACGGCTGACCTTCGCCCAGCTACTCATCGACTACGCCGATGCGAGCGTCGCACTGACCAACCGGCGCCACGACCATGGGGCCCCCACGCCCCGGTAGCCCTTCACCCGCTGGGCTTCAGCGCGAGATTGACCTGCGGTCGGCCTTTTCGAGCGGCGCCGGGAACGCCGCCATCGCGGTCTCGGCGATCTGCTGGAGGTCTTCGAGGGTGCCGCCGTCGCGAGCGCAGCCGGACATGCCCCGCAAGACCACCACCAGGAACGAGGCCAGGCGGTCGGTGCGGGTGCCGGGCGCGAGGTCGCCGTCCTTCACCCCGCGCTCCAGCCGGTCCAGGAGCCGCTGATACAGCTCCTGCCGTTGTGCGGTGAGCCGTGGTTCGGTCAGCATCAGGCAGCCGGGAGGAGTCGCCGCGTCGGTGTGGGCGCGGGCGGTGTCTTCCAGTACGCGCACGATCGCCTCACGCGCGGTCGGCAGTTCAGCCGCACGGTCGAGCCCTTCGCACGTGAGCCGGAAGTACGCGGCCGAAGCCTCCTCGAAGAGGCGGTTCTTGTCGCCGAACGCGGCGTAGAGGCTCGGTGGCGACACCCCCATGGCCGCGGTGAGCGTCGCGATGGACGTCGCCTCGTACCCCTCGCGCCAGAACTGCTCGACAGCAGCGGCCAGGGCTGCGTCGCGATCGAAGCTTCGAGGTCGGCCGGCCATGCCGCCAGCATAACGTAGTGACCACTATGGAATGTGATAGCGTCCGCGACATCAATAGTGATCGCTACAGAATGGAGCTGTCGTGGAGCTGAAGGACGCTGTCGTACTGGTGACCGGGGCGAACCGGGGCATCGGCGCCGAGTTCGTCAGGCTGCTCAAGGAACGTGGGGCCGGCAAGATCTACGCCGCCGCCCGTGACCTGAGCTCGCTCGAGACGAACGGCGTGGAACCGATCGCGCTCGACATCACCGATCGCGCACAGATCGAGGCCGCTGCCCGCGCAGCTGGTGACGTGCAGGTGCTGATCAACAACGCCGGGATCTCCACGGGCACAGCGCTGATGACCGGCGACGAGGCGAGCATCCGGCGGGAGATGGACACCAACTTCTACGGCACGCTGCAGATGACCCGGGCCTTTGCCCCGATCCTGGCGGCCAACGGGGGCGGTGCTGTCCTCAACGTCGTCTCCGCCCTGTCCTGGTTCGCCGTTCCCAACGGCGGTGCCTACGCCGCGTCGAAGGCAGCGGCCTGGATGCTGACCGACAGCACCCGCCTCGAGCTCGCGCCGCAGGGCACGCACGTGGTCGGTGTACACATGGGGCTGGTCGACACCGACATGAGCAAGGGCCTGGACGCGCCGAAGATCCACCCGGCCGACCTGGCGGGTGCGGGCCTGGACGCGATCGAGTCCGGCGCGCAGGAGGTGCTGGCCGACGACTGGGCCACGTTCGTGAAGTCCGGGCTCCGGCTCGACCCGAAGGACCGGTACGAGCAGATCTTCGCCGCCCTCGCCGGGAACTGAGCCGACGGTGCGCCGGCGCCGTGATCGGCGTCGGCTCACGCGACGCGGGACCTCACCGACAGGCCCCCGCGGCGAGCGCTCCACCACGTAGACCCGCTCCTGTCGTCCTGGGGAGAGACCGGACGACTGTGCTTCCACAGCCGTCTGGGCGAAACTGTGGGGCCGAGGGTGCCGATACCAACCTGACACCCGGCTTCTGCGCGCCCGAAAGGCTCTCCGCCCGCATGTCGTTCCTCACGCTCCTGATCATCGCGGTGGGTGTATCTGCCGATGCGTTCGCTGTCGCTGTCGCCAAGGGCCTGCACCTGAAGCGCCTGACCTTTCGAGACGCCGGGGGCCTGGCGATCGGCTTCGGGCTGTTCCAGGCGTTGATGCCCCTGGTCGGCTGGCTCCTGGGGCGCAGCTTCAGCAGCTACATCACCGGGATCGACCACTGGATCGCTTTCGGCCTGCTGGGCGTCATCGGTGTGAAAATGATCCGCGAGGCCCTCTCCCCCGACGAGGAGGAGGATGCTTCCGACCGCATCGAGCTACGCGAACTCCTGGTGCTCTCCGTGGCCACGAGCATCGATGCCCTGGCCGTCGGCATCAGCTTCGCCTTCCTCAGCGTGTCCATCCTGCCCGCGGTGGCCCTCATCGGGGCCATCACGACGGTCCTGACCCTGGTCGGTGTGATCATCGGCCGACAGGCCGGAGGCCGCATCGGCCGCCCCGCGGAGATCGCCGGCGGCGTCATCCTGATCCTCATCGGGACCCGGATCCTCATCGACCATCTCGGTGTTCTCTGAGACACACGCACGGTTCCGGCGGCCGCAGGCGCCGCACACTCGCGCTCGCGCCAGGTCAGCGCTTGAATCGGGGAATGAGCCGTCGACCAGTGACCCCCGATCCCGTCCGTCCCGGACAGGAGTCGGTCTGGGACTACCCCCGCCCACCGGCGCTGGTGTCCAGCACGAAGCGGGTAGTGGTCCGGCTCGGCGGCACCGTGATCGCAGAGACCGACCGCGCCTGGCGAGTGCTGGAGACGTCGCACCCGCCGACCTGGTACGTCCCCCGGGAGGCCGTCACCCCCGGAGTACTCCGACGCTCACGGGCCGCATCGACGCTGTGTGAGTGGAAGGGTGCGGCCACCTACTGGGACGTGGTCACTCCCGACGGGGAGCTGCCCGCGGCGATGTGGTCGTACGAGGCCCCGACCGCCCTGTTCGCGGACCTTGCGGGCGCGCTGACCGGTTACCCGGCCCAGTTGGACTGCACGGTGGACGGGGAGCGGGTGCGTGCGCAGGAGGGAGGCTTCTACGGCGGCTGGATCACCGATGACGTGGTCGGCCCGTTCAAGGGCGGGCCCGGCAGCTGGGGCTGGTGACCTGGTGGGAGCACGGACGAAAGTCACGATCGCGAACGAGTCCCCGGGCCGCGGCCCAGCACCTCACGCAGCCGTGTCTCCAGGGCCTTGCGGGGCAGCGCGCCCACGATCGAGGCCACCTCACGCCCACCCCGGAACAGCTTGAGCGTCGGGACCGTCGTGATCCCGTACGTTTCCGCGCTCTCCCGGTTCTTGTCCACATCGAGTTTCACCACCGTGATCCGCCCCTGATGGGCGGCCGCGAACTGCTCGATCACCGGCGCCATGGCCCGGCAGGGCTTGCACCAGGCTGCCCAGAAATCCACCAGGACCGGCCCGTCGGAGAGCAGGACCTGGTCGACGAACGTCGCATCGGTCACGGACCGGACTGATGGTCCTGACGGCATAGCTCTCCCTCGTTGCGCCGGCCGGATCGCGCTGACCGGCCACGACGATTCTGCCCGATAGGTATCGCTTCCCGAGAACCGGGAAGGGCCGAGCGCTGTGCCCCATGGGCCATGGGAAACTCCTGGTGTGGAGGCTGTGACAGCAGCACGATCGTCCGTACACACCGATCGGACCAGGACACGCCCTACAACTCGGTCAGACTCTCGGCCGGCTGATCGCTTCCGAAGGACATGGGGCCGGTGACCCGGAGGGGGTCACCGGCCCCGAAGACCTCTTACCAGGAGATCGTTTCAGCCCTGCAACTGGAGCGTCTGCCCGAACCCCATACGCGTGACGAACGCTTCCCGGGTCAGGTCGGAGAACGCCATCACGTGATCGACCCCGGCCGCGGTGAAGTCGACGACGCTGCGGAACGGCTTGTGCCCCCGGGGAAGACCCAGCACGCGGGAGATCTCGTCGGCCACCACCTGCGGGTCCTGATCGATGTCCGGCTGCATCAGACTGGCGGTGGCCTCCTCGTTGCGGGCCACCAGCGGGTCCAGGAACGCGTACGCGGCGCTCACCTCGGCGTCGGAGGCCCGGGAGGCGTTGGGGAAGTGCGAGGTGCCCTGTGTGATCGCGCCCGGCATCACGATGCTGGTCTCGATGCCGAACTGAGCCGCCTCGTAGGAGGTCACGACGGCCAGGGCGTCAAAGGCGGCCTTGGAGGCCACGTACGGCCCCAGGAACGGCGGCGTGGTGACGATGATCGTGCTGCCGACGTACAGCAGCGTTCCCGAGCGCTGGGCCCGCAGGTAGGGCAGCGCCGCCCGGTTGACGCGGTGCGCACCGACCGCGTTGATGTCGATCAGGTGGGTCAGGTCCTGGTCGGTGAACGCCTCGACGTACCCGACGTACAGGTGCCCGGCGTTCTGCACGACCACGTCCAGGCGCCCGGCCTGCTCGACCACGGCTTTCACCGCGGCGTCGGCCGAGGCCTGGGAGGTGACGTCGAGCTCGACCACGTGCAGGTCGAGCCCTTCCTTCTCGGCCAGCTCGTGGAACTGGGCGGTGACGCCGGCGTTGCGCGCGTCGATCCCGCGCATGCTGGCGAAGACCGTGTGACCGGCCCGGGCCAGGGTCTTGGCGGTGAGGTTGCCGATCCCGGTACTCGACCCGGTGATGAGAACAACTGACATCAGGCCGCGCCGCCGTTGGTGTAGAGCACCTGCCCGTTGACCCAGCGGCCCGGACCGGCCAGGAACGCGGTCACCTCGGCGATGTCATCGGGCGTGCCCAGGCGCTGCATCGGGTTCAGGCCGGCGATGTGGTCGATGACCTGCTGCGGCTTACCCTCGAAGAACAGGGGCGTGGCCGTCGGGCCGGGCGCCACGGCGTTGACGGTGATGTCCTTGCCGCGCATCTCGCGGGCCAGGATCAGGGTCAGGCCCTCGACGGCGCCCTTCGACATGGCGTAGGCGCCGTAGGTCGGCATCTGCAGCTTCATGATCGAGGTGGAGAAGTTGATGATGGCCCCACCCGGGCGCACGGTGCGCGCGGCCAGCTGACTGACCACGAAGGTGCCGCGCACGTTGGTGCGCTGGATCCGGTCGAACGTGTCCAGGTCCATGTCCACGACCGGGGCCAGCGGCATGATCCCGGCGCTGTTCACCACCACGTCCACGCCGCCGAAGGTGTCGGTGGCGTGCTGGAACAGACGCCCCATCGCGTCCTCGTCGGCCACGTCACCGCCGAAGGCGGTGGCCTTCCCACCGGCGGCGGTGATCGCGGCGACGGTCTCGTCCGCCTTGGCGGCATTGCCGCTGTAGTGCACGAGCACGGACATGCCGTCGGCGGCCAGACGCTCGGCCACGGCCTGACCGATCCCGCCGGAGGCGCCGGTCACGATGGCGATGCGGCTGTTGGTGTCGCTCACTGTTGCTCCTCAGATAAATAGACCAGATGTCCATATAAAAGTACCGCGAAAAAGACTTGCTGTCCATTAACGCTGGACGGGTCACTCGTCCGGCGTCAGCTCGACCCGCAGGATGCGGTCGTCCCCCGCGCGCGGCGGCGTACCGCCCCAGGTAGCCCCATCGGTGTTCGACGTGGTCAGCCACAGTGCTCCGTCGGGGGCGACCTCGACCGTCCGGATCCGCCCGTAGTCGCCGACCAGGTGCTCGATCGGGTCCGCGGTGGCCGTGGACCCGTCCACCGGCAACTGCCACAGACGCTGCCCACCCAGCGCCCCCGTCCACAAAGACCCCTGCGCGTAGGCGATGCCGGAGGGCGAGGCATCGTCGGGGTGCAGCACGAACAGCGGTGGTTCACCCGCGTCCCCTTGTGTTCCCTCGCTCTGTGGCCAGCCGTAATCCCGGCCCGGGAGCACCACATTCACCTCGTCCCAGGTCCGGTGCCCGAGCTCGGAGGCGTAGACCGTGCCGTCCGGGCCGAAGGTGATGCCCTGGACGTTGCGGTGGCCGCTGGAGTAGATGGGCGAGTCGGAGGGATTGTCCGCGGGTACGGAGCCGTCGGGGCGGATCCGCAGGATCTTCCCGTTGAGCGAGTCGTCGTCCGCGGCGTTCTCCGGCTCGAAGGCGTCCCCCGTCCCGATCCACAGGTTCCCGTCGGGCCCGAACCGGATGCGTCCACCATGATGGCGATCGGCGGTCTCGATGCCCTCCAGGATCACCCGCGGCGTCCCCAGGGACGCGTAGTCATCACCCACACGCAGGGCGACCACCCGGTTCGTGGGGGTGGACGACACGTACGCGTACAGCAGCCGGTCGGAATCGAAGTCCGGGGACAGCGCGATCCCCAGCAACCCTCCCTCCGAGCTCTTGACCACGCCTGGCACCACACCCACCGGTTCGGGCGTCCCGCCGCCGGCCGGGATCCGCTGGATGCGCCCGTCGGCGCGCCCCGAGACCAGCGCCGAGCCGTCGGGCAGGAAGTCCAGCCCCCAGGGCATGTCCAGATCGGTGACGATCTCGCTGACCTCCCCGAGCCGGGCCGTGCCGTCCGGGGTTGATGTGGTGGATGTGGTGGACAGGGAGGACGACGTGGAGGCTGCGGTGCATCCGCCCAGAAGGAGCAGGGCCAGCACACCGGGAAAGTGACGACGCACCCGGCGGTTCATCGACGCCCTCCCGCGAAGTCCTGGGTGATCTGCTTGTACTCCAGGAAGTCGTCCAGACCGGCCAGGCCACCCAGACGCCCCAGACCGCTGGATTTCCAGCCGCCCTCCTCGAACTCGACGGTCAGGTGGGCCCAGCTGTTGACCGAGATCAGACCGGCCTCCAGCCGCCGGCTCAGGCGTACCGGCCGGTCCACGTCCCGGGTCCAGATACTGGCGCTCAGGCCGCATTCGGTGTCGTTCGCGAGGGCCACGGCCTCGTCCTCGGACGCGAACACCTGCAGCACCTGCACCGGCCCGAAGATTTCTTGCTGGACGATCGGTACGGCCGAGTCGTCCACCTCCAGGAGGCTGGGGCGGTAGAAGGCACCGGCCGACAACGGTTCCTCGACACAGGGCCCTCCCCGCAGCAGCACCCGGGCCCCGCCCTCGAGCGCCTCGTCCACCATCCGGTCCACCCGCTCGACGGCGGCCCGGTCGATCAGGGGCCCCATGTCACTGGCCGGATCCGCGGCCGGCCCCGGACGCACCCTTCCGAGCGCCTCGACCAGACGCGCCCTCACCTCGTCCGCAATGCTTTCGTGCACCAGGACCCGTGTGATGCCGCCGCCTGAGCGATGTTCCGGCCGGTGGTGGTGCTGCCCGTGTAACTGATCGCCTTCACCTGCGGGGCGTCGACCAATCTGCGGGCGGCGAGGGACCCGGTCTCGATCAGGATGTTCACCACTCCGGCGGGCAGTTCCGGCACACTCGCGAAGAGATCCATGACGATGGCGGCGGTCTGCGCAGCCTGGGCCGGCATCTTCACCACCACTGTGCATCCGGCGGCCAGGGCCGGGGCGATCGAGCGAACACTGAGATAGGAGGGGGAGTTCCAGGGGGTGATGATCCCGACCACGCCGATCGGCTGACGAATGGCCATCGACTGCACACCCGGCGCCACGTCCGCGACCCGCCCCTGAGGATGAATGGCCAGTCCGGCCGCCATCCGCAGGGCCCGCCCGATGTACGAGGTCTCGCGCAGGGCCTCGGCCCGCAGCTTGCCGTTCTCCCGGCACAGGCTGGCCACGAGTTCCTCGCGCCAGTCCTCGAACCGGTCCGTCAGATGACTCAGCACCTGTGACCGGAGCATGGGATCAGCTGACCACGAGGATGTTTCGAAAGCATTTTTCGCCGCGACGATGGCGGCGTCGACGTTCTCGGCCTCCACGTCGTGGAAGCTGCCGATGGTGGCGCCGGTGGCGGGATCGACGCTGGGGAGAACAGCTCCCCCACCGACGTACTGGGCACCGATCCAGTGCCGGACCTCCGGGCCCGCACTGATCTGGTCTTGTGGTGACGGGAGCACAGATGGTTTCCAATCCATGGAGGCGTTTCAGGTGGAAAGGTCGGCCAGGTCCTGCTCCGAGAGCTGGATCCGGGTGGCGTCGAGATTCCGACACAGATGGCTGACACGGGATGTCCCTGTAACTTAGATGGACTTTCGGTCCATATAACAACACGGAAAAGGACCGCGCGTCCACATGGCCACTCGTCGTTGCTTAAGGACTATCTGTCCATTAAGATCGCGGGAGTCCCTGGAAAAGGTGGAGCATGGTGCAGCACGAAGAACGACCCGTTCCGACGGGCCCGGAGCGGGTCCGCCGGGGTCGCGGACGTCGTCCCGCCGCCGAGGTCCGCGCCGGCGTGCTCGAGGCCGCCGGCCAGTTGCTGTTCGGCGAGGGCATCAAGGCGGTGACCTTCGATCGCGTCGCCGCGACCGCCGGTTCCAGCAAGATGACGCTGTACAAGTGGTGGCCCTCGGCCGGCTCACTGGCCGCGGAGGCCTACTTCGCCCACAGCCAGCAGGTCCTGGAGTTCCCCGACACCGGCGACATCCGCGCCGACCTGACCCACCAGCTCACGTCGTTCGTCCGCCTGCTGACCCAGGAGGGCGGCGGCCCGATCATCGCCGAGCTGATCGGGGCCGCCCAGACCGATCCGGCTCTGGCGGAAGCCTTTTCCCGCAACTACTCGGTCCCTCGCCGCGAACTGGCCGCGCAGGCCCTGGAACGCGCCCGCGAGCGCGGGCAGCTGCGCGACGACATGGACCTGGGCATTCTCGTGGACCAGCTCTGGGGCGCCTGCTACCAGCGACTGCTGATCCCGGACGCCCCGCTGGACGAGGCTTTCGCCGTCGCCCTGGTGAACAACGCGCTCGACGGGGCCGGGGTCCGCCCCTAGGACCTGTGGTTCGGCCATTCGTGCGCCGCGCGTTCGTGGCACAGGTCCGCTCGACCGAGCGCCCGGCTCACCTCCATCGGCCCAGGTTCTCGACGGTGGTGGTGATGAACGCGTCGTCGGCGGTGCCGTGTTCGATGGTGGCCCGGTAGTAGATCGGCCCGATCGCCAGTGCGGCGGCATGGCGAGGGTCTGTGCGCAGGTCCACTTCCCCACGCGCGCGGGCTTCTTCGAGGGCTTCGACCAGCCGGGCAGTGAGGAGCTCGGCGAAGCCTTCGCGGCGTGCGTCCATGTCCTGCTCCCACAACGCGGTGTTGGCCAGTGTGGTGGTGACGACGCGCACATCGTGGTGATCGAGTTGCCTGGCGATGGCGGCCAGTTCCCGAATCAGCCAGTCGCGGGTGGGGGTGCCGGGAGCATCGAAGAACGGCATCGGCACGGTAGCCATCGCTGCGGCCAGCAGCTGATCGGTGCGCGGCCAGTGCCGGTAGACCGTGGCCCGCGCGATCCCCGCCTGCTCAGCGACGCGGGCGTGGGTGATGGCACCGGGTCCGTGGGTCATCAGCAGCTCGCGGGCCGCGCCGACGATTGCGTCTCGGCTGCGCAGGAACCGGGGATCTTCGGGTGAGGGCGCCATGAACCCAGTCTATGAGACATCTTGACTCATACAGCAGAAGCTGAGACGGTCGCTCTATGAGACAAACTGTCGCACAGAAGCGGATCGTGGTCCTGGGCGCGACCGGGGCCACCGGCCGTCTGGTCGTCTCCACGGCCCTACGGCGCGCCCATCACGTCATCGCCCTGGTCCGCCGTACGGGTTCTTTCGCGCCCGCCGAAGGCCTGCACGAGGTGGAATGGCAGCACCTGAGTGACGTGGCGACGCTGACATCAGCCCTGACCGGCGCCGATGCGGTCATCAGCACCCTGGGTGGCGCGGCGCAGGGCCCGACGTCCGTGTGCACCGACGCCATGACCGTCACCGTCCCCGCCATGCAGCGCGCGGGGATCTCCCGGCTGGTCGCGCTCAGCGCCCACGGAGTCGCCGACAGCCGCGACCGGTCGCTGTTCTCCCTCGCGGTTTGGGCCGGGGTCGGCGAGAAGATGCGCGACAAGGAGAGCATGGAGCCCTTGGTCTCCTCCTCCGGCCTGGACTGGACGATCGTGCGCCCGCCGATGCTCAGGGACACCCCCGCCACCGGTAACTACCGGGTCGCCACCGACCTGCCGGTGCATCTGTGGACCTCCGTCGCACGTGCCGACGTCGCCGACTTCCTCGTCCGCGAAGTCGAAGCTCCTCACCACCTGCACGCCTACCCGCGGATCACCCGATGAAGGCCCCGCTTTCGCTCGTCGGCGTGGATCTTGAGGGACGCGTCGCGGTCGTCACCGGCGCCGGTGGTGGCATGGGACGAGTCATCGCCGGCGAACTGGTCGCCGCCGGTGCGCAGGTGCTGGCCGTGGCCCGGAATGCCTCCCGTACCGAGAGCCTGCTGCGCGAAACTGTCGCAGGCAACGGCCCCGGCCGGTTCGAGGTGATCCAGGCCGACCTGTCCGTGCGCGAGGGCGTGATCGGCGCCGCCGCAGCGATCAGCGAGCGCTGCGAGCAGGTGCACCTGCTGGTCAATAACGCCGGTGCGCACTTCCCCGACCGGCGGCTGAGCCCCGACGGCGTCGAGATGCATGTCGCGGTGGACTACCTGGCCGCCTTCGGGCTCACCTACCTGCTGCGGGAGAACGTGGTGCGGGCGGCGGGGCGGGTGGTCAACGTCGCCTCCAACACGCTCAACGACACCCGCCAGATCAAGCTGCGGGGACACGCCCGCCCGGCGACCCTCGACCCCGGGCAGCTGCACGACCTCACCGCGCTGAACCCGCCGAGCGGCTTCGTCCCGTTCGAGGCCTACGCCCGCGCCAAGCTCCTCACGGTGACCAGCGGCTACCATTTCGCGCGAACCTTACGACCCCAGGCGGTCACGGTGAACTCCGTACATCCCGGCATCGTGGCCACCGACATCATCAACGACCTCGTCCCCGCGGTGCTGCGTCCCTTCGAAGCGCTCATCCGTCAGACCATGCTGACACCCCGAGAAGGGGCTAGCGCCGCGCTGCGGCTGGCCACCGATCCCGCACTGACCGGTGTCACCGGTCGCTACTACGACCGGGACCAGGAGACGACGACCCCCGCCGTCTCGCACGACGCCGTCGTTCAGCAGCAGCTGCACGATGTCAGCAGCCGGTGGTTCACGCACTGACCCGAGCCCGCATCCATCACGTCCGCAGCCACCGGCCGGCTCCCTTCCTGGCGCAGGAGCATCGACGACCGCGGGATCGCGGCATCGGGCCCGGCCACACCGACCAGGGCGATCTGCGCACCGAAACCGTTGGCTGCCATGACGTTCGCGATGACGGCGGGAATCGCGGTGGTGTCCGGACCATAGGCGGCGCCCACCCGTCTATATCCCCCCGGGGGGTTCTGGTAGTCTCCTTGCTATCCCCCCGGGGGGATACAGGAACGGCCGGCCACCACACCCGAGGACCCCGATCCGGCTACGCCGCATCCTGCCCGCGGTGAAGTTCTCCCACAATTGATCCGATCCCGAGAAGGAGACCGTGATGTGCCGAGCCACGAGCTGCAAGATCTGTGGAAAGACCACCTGGACCGGCTGTGGGCAACACGTGGACCAGGTGCGCGCCCAGGTACCGAGCGCACAGTGGTGCCCCGGGCAGCACACCGACAGGGAGAAGGCATCAGCCCCGAAACCGCCGGCCTTCCTGGACCGGCTGCGTCAACGGTTCGGGCGATGAGTGTGCAGTCACGTCAAGCGGTGAGGGTGGTCGAACCATGACCGAAACTGGAACTCGCGTCGTCGTGATCGGCGGTTCTGCAGCCGGGATGAGCTTCGCTGCCCGCGCCCGCCGCCTTTCGGAGACGTCCCGGATCGTCGTGCTCGAGCGAGGCCATCACGTCTCGTACGCCAACTGTGGCCTTCCGTACTTCGTCGGCGACGAGATCGCCGAGAGCGGCGATCTGCTGGTGCAGACGCCGGAGAAGCTGCGAGCGGCCTTGAACCTGGAGATCCGGGTTCGCCACGAGGTCGAGCACATCGATCCCGTGGCGCGGCTGGTCCGCGTACGTGATCAGGTGACGGGCCAGGTGTACGAGCAGCCCTACGACGCACTGATGCTCGCCACCGGGGCCGGCTCGATCCTGCCTCCGGTGCCCGGCATCGATCTGCCGGGCGTGCAGGTCCTGCGGACGATCCCCGACGCCGAGGCCATGCGCGACCGCGTCGAGAGTGGCGCAGGTCACGCGGTCGTGGTCGGGGCGGGCTTCATCGGGATCGAGGCGGCCGAGCAACTGCGCCGCCGCGGTCTCGACGTGACCGTGGTGGAGCTGGCCGACCAGGTCCTGCCGCCGCTCGACCCGGAGATGGCGCACTCGGTGGAGGACGCCATGCACCAGGCCGGGATCGATGTCCGCAAGGGCACGTCGTTGTCTGCCATTGAGTCCGAGACGGATGGCCGATTGCTGGTGACCCTCTCCGACGGGACGGTGACGGCAGCCCACATCGTTCTGGTGGCCGCCGGAGTGCGGCCGGACACCGCACTGGCAGCGGCGGCCGGCCTGAGCCTCGGCGAACGTGATGCCGTCCGGGTGGACGAGCACCTGCGCACCTCGGACCCCGCGATCTACGCCGCCGGCGACTCGATCGAGGTGATCGACGCCGTCACGGGCGCACCCGTGGTCGTCCCGCTGGCCGGGCCCGCCAACCGGCAGGGGCGAGCCGCCGCCGACCACCTCTTCGGCCGTGGAGGACAGACCCCGCCGGTGCTCGGGACGGCTGTCGTACGGGCGTTCGGGATCTGTGCCGCGACCACGGGCCGCAGCGAGAAGTCCTTGCGCTCAGCCGGAATCGAGCACCACGCGGTGCATCTGCACCCGAATCAGCACGCCGGCTACTATCCCGGCGCCCAGGCCATACACCTCAAGCTCCTGTTCGCACCGAACGGCCGGGTTCTGGGAGCGCAGGCCACGGGAGCCGAAGGCATCGACAAACGCATCGATGTCCTGGCCACCGCGATCCGCGCCGGGATGACCGTGGACGACCTGGCCGAACTGGAATTGGCCTATGCTCCACCCTTCGGTTCGGCCAAGGACGCGGTGAACATGGCCGGCTTCGTAGCGCAGAACGTGCTGGCCGGGGACGTCTCCTTCTGGCGGGGTGCAGACCTGGAGCCGATGCCCATCGGAACCGTGCTGCTCGATGTCAGGTCCCCGGCCGAGTTCGCCGAAGGCCACCTGCCTCAGGCACTCAACATCCCGCACACCGAACTCCGGGAGAACCTCAGCCGGATCACCCCTGACATCCCGCTGTTCGTCTACTGTGCCAGCGGATTCCGCTCATACCTGGCCACCCGGCTGCTACGCCAGAGCGGCTGGCCCCAGGCCAGATCACTGTCCGGCGGACTACGTACCCTCGCTGCCGAAAGGCCCGGATCCTGGTAATGGTTTCGCCTGCCGAAGCGGTTCGGGCCACGCGGGCAATGGTCCTGTCGAGCAACGGGATGCCCGAAGCACCACAGAGCACCGACCAGGGCAAGGAGAACTCAGGAGACGCTGGCGTCGCCAAGTTCGCTGCCAAGATGACGGTCGTAGTAGCCGCCATCGGAGCCCTGGGCGTTCTGGGGGCCGCCGTGGTCAGCCGCAGCAACTCGGAGCCGTCACCCACTCCGACCATGACGACGTCCAGTTCGTCGATCATCAAGGTGTTCTAGCCAGGGCCCCATCGACTCAGCGCGGCTGCGCCGACCGCCCGCGCCACCACCACCGAGGCACGTCAGCGTGTCCAGCAGCGTGGTGTCGGCAAGATCACCACCCAGCTGGGCCGCTACCTCGGCCGGGGCCTCAACGGCCGTTGGGCAACGGCCAGGACCGCCCCGATCGCCTTCTCCTGAGCACCAACGCGCCGTCCCGGCGTCCTCTCCGGAGCACGCTCACTCGCCGCGCGAACCAGAATGTAGGTGCTTTCACCTGGTCATTCTCGGAAAAACGGCCCCTTGCCAAGGGGCTGTCAATTAGGTAAGCCTTACCTCCGTAACTATTGATCAACAGGAGGAAGGCACGTGTTCGCGAACTACCTGATCGGCCTGCGCGAAGGGCTGGAGGCCGCCCTGGTGGTGAGCATCCTCGTTGCCTATCTGGTCAAGGCCGGCCGCCGCGACCGCCTGCCCGTGGTCGCCGGGGGCGTCACTCTGGCCATCGCGCTGAGTGTCGGCTTCGGTGCCTTCCTCACCTACACCTCGACCACCCTGCTCAAGGATTTCAAGAGCCAGGAACTGTTCGGCGGCATCATGTCCTGCATCGCCGTGGTCTTCGTGACCTGGATGGTGTTCTGGATGCGCCGCACGGCCCGGAACCTGCGCTCCGAACTCGACGGAAAGCTCTCCGCGGCCCTGAACGTCGGTGGCTACGCCGTGGCTCTCACCGCGTTCCTGTCCGTGTTCCGCGAGGGCCTGGAGACCGCCCTGTTCTTCTGGTCGGCCGTACAGGCCGCCGGCAGCACCACCAGCCCCGTCATCGGCTTCAGTCTGGGCATTCTCACCGCCGTCGGGCTGGCCTGGCTGCTGTACAACCGTTCGGTCAAGCTCAACCTGGCCCGGTTCTTCACCTGGACCGGCGCCGGTCTCATCGTCATCGCCGCGGGCGTGCTGGCCTACGCGGTGCATGACCTGCAGGAGGCCGGCGCCATCGGTGGCCTGTACACGCTGGCCTTCGACATCAGCGGCACGATCCCCCCGAGCTCCTGGTACGGAACGCTGCTCAAGGGCGTGTTCAACCTCAGCCCGCAGACCACCGTGGCGCAGGCCATCGCCTGGA
This sequence comes from Kineosporia sp. NBRC 101731, assembly GCF_030269305.1. Classification (NCBI taxonomy): domain Bacteria; kingdom Bacillati; phylum Actinomycetota; class Actinomycetes; order Kineosporiales; family Kineosporiaceae; genus Kineosporia; species Kineosporia sp. NBRC 101731. The sequence goes on along the minus strand of NZ_BSTC01000007.1, from coordinate 50,801 downwards.
CCCTCTACTTCGTCCCCGTCATGACCCTCTTCGTGCTCGGCAGCCGCCGCGCCGGAACCCGAAAGCAGGAAATCTCCCATGCCTGAAGCACTCTCCAAGACCCTCACGGCCGCCGGCCTGCTGACGGCCCTGGTGGTGTCCGGTTGTTCCTCAGGCAGTTCCACCGGTGGCAGCACCGAGTCCGGGGCCGACGGCCCGATCACGGTCGACGCCGGTGACACCAACTGCGACGTCTCCACCACCCAGATCGCCGCCGGCCAGCACACCTTCAGCGTCACCAACAGCGCCAGCCAGGTCACCGAGGTGTACGTGTACGCCGACGGCGACCGCATCATGGGCGAGGTGGAGAACATCGGCCCGGCGCTGAAGCGTGAGCTGATCGTCGACCTGCCCGCCGGCACATACCAAGTGGCCTGCAAGCCCGGCATGGTCGGCAACGGCACCCGCACCGCACTGACCGTCACCGGGGCCACCCCCTCGGCCGCCACGCTCGACGAGAACCTGCAGAACGCCGTCGACGACTACAAGAAGTACGTCAACAGCGAGGCCGCGGCCCTGGTCGACACCACCAAGACCTTCACCGACGCGATCGACGACGGTGACATGGACGCGGTCAAGGCCGCCTACCCGGCCGCGCGTCTGCACTACGAGCGCATCGAGCCGATCGCCGAGAGCTTCGGTGACCTCGACCCGCTCATCGACATGCGCATCGACGACGCCACCGACGGCACGGAGTTCACCGGCTTCCACGCCATCGAGCAGCTGGTCTACGAGAAGGCCACCCTCAAGGGCACGTCCGACCTGGCGAAGCAGCTCGACACCAACGTCGAGAAGCTGCAGACCGTGATCAAGGACGTCGACTTCACCCCTCTGGTCATGGGCAACGGCGCCAAGTCGCTGATGGATGAGGTGGCCAAGTCCAAGGTGACCGGTGAGGAAGAGCGCTACTCGCGTATCGACCTCGTCGACTTCGCCGGCAATGTGGACGGCGCCCGCTACGTGTACACCGCGCTGCGCCCGGCCTTGAAGGAGAAAGACCCCGCCCTGGTCAAGACGCTCGACGAGCGTTTCCCGGCCCTGGTCGACCTGCTCGAGACACACCGCGCCGAGGAAGGCGACAAGGGCTACATCACCGGCAGCCCGTATGTCTCCTACGACGACCTCAGCAAGGACGACGTGAAGGCCCTCGCGGTCGAGGTCGACGCCATTTCCGAACCCCTCGGCCAGATCTCCGGAGTCGTGAGCAGCAAGTGAGCACCCCCGAAGCAACTGCGCGACCTTCGCGGCTCAGCCGTCGCCGGCTGTTCGGCCTGATCGGGGGCACCGGTGCTGTCGGTGCCGTCGGTGCCGTCGCCGGGGTGGTCGGCGCCAGGGCGACAACGGGCGACGCATCGGGCGACGGCTCCCGCGGTCAGGTCGTGGAGTTCTTCGGGGACCATCAGGCCGGTATTGCCACGCCCGCCCAGGACAGACTGCATTTCGCCGCGTTCGACCTCAGCCCGGTCGCGCAACGCGAGGCGCTGATCGAGCTGCTCACCGAGTGGACGAACGCGTCCCTGAAGATGACAGCAGGACTGGACGTGGGCACCGGTGCCGTCACCGGTGACCCGTCCGCTCCCCCGGACGACACCGGTGAGGCACTCGGCCTGGCCGCTGCGAAGCTCACCATCACCATCGGTTTCGGCACCAGCCTGTTCACCGACGCGCACGGCAACGACCGGTTCGGCATCGCCGACCGGCGCCCCGAGCAGCTGGCCGACCTGCCCGCCTTCGCCGGCGACGCGCTGAAGGCGGAGATCAGCGGCGGGGACCTGTGCGTGCAGGCCTGCGCGGACGACCCCCAGGTGGCCGTGCACGCGATCCGCAACCTGGCCCGCATCGCCCGCGGGACCGCGTCCGTACGCTATTCGCAACTCGGCTTCGGACGCACCAGCAGCACCACGGTCAACCAGGAAACCCCGCGCAACATGATGGGTTTCAAGGACGGAACGGCCAATCTCAAGGCCGACGACAACGACTCGATGAACCAGCACGTGTGGGTACAGGACGGCGACGGCCCGGACTGGATGACCGGCGGCTCCTACCTGGTCTCCCGCCGCATCCGCATGCTGATCGAGCCGTGGGACTCCACCCCGCTGACCGAGCAGGAACGCGTCATCGGCCGCACCAAGGGCGCCGGAGCCCCGATCGGCAAGACCAAGGAGTTCGACACCGTCGACCTGGACGCCAAGGGCAGTGACGGCGCACCCCTGATCGACCTGAAGTCGCACGTGCGCCTGGCCCACCCCACCACGAACAACGGCGCCACCCTGCTGCGGCGCGGCTACTCGTTCACCGACGGCACCGACGACCTGGGCCGCCTCGACGCCGGCCTGTTCTTCCTGGCCTACCAGCGCGACCCCCGCACCCAGTTCGTCACCATCCAGAACTCCCTGGCCGGCAACGGCAACGACGTGCTGAACGAATACATCCAGCACGTCGGCAGCGGACTGTTTGCCTGCCCTCCCGGGGTGAGGGCGGGCGAGTACGTGGGGCAGGCGCTGTTCACGTAAACCTCTGCACCGCTGGTGAACTGCGCCCCGCCCCACGGGCGCGCCGGCCATCGTCGTTGTCCGTCAGTGACACGCCGGAACCGTGCGTCCTCACCCTGCTGCCGGAGCGGGCCTAAGATCCCGGCACCGGCTGAGGAAGGGCATGGGGCGATGCGGAAACTGACCTACGGCATGAACGTGTCACTGGACGGCTACATCGCCGCGCCCGGCGACAACCTCGGCTGGAGCACGCCGAGCAACGAGATGTTCCAGTGGTGGCTGGAGCAGGAGCAGGCCATCGGCCTGTTCCTGTACGGGCGCAAGCTGTGGGAGGCCATGAGTTCCTACTGGCCGACCCGCGACCAGCAGCCCGACGCCACCTCCACGCAGATCGCGTTCGCCCGGAACTGGCGGGACACCCCCAAGGTGGTGTTCTCCTCGACGATCGAGAAGGTCGACTGGAACACCCGCCTGACTACGGATGACGCGGTCGCGGAGATCACCCGGCTCAAGGCCGGGGACGGCGAACCGATCCGGGTGGGAGGTGCCACGCTGGCCGCGGCCGCCATGCGGGCCGGGCTGATCGACGAGTACACACTCGTCACCCATCCGGTGCTGGTCGGCGGCGGCACACCGTTCTTCACCGCGCTGGACGGCTGGGTGAACCTGAACCTGATCCAGACGCAGCCGCTTCCCGGCGGGGTGATGGTCACCCAGTACGCGACGAGGCGCTGAAGGTGCGCGGGCCAGGAGCTCTTCACCTCACCGGGCCGGCTTCTCTCCTGATGGGCTGCGCCTCAGGAACTCTCGTGCGCCCCGCAACCGGGTCGTGAGTTTCGCCTGGGTGGAGGTGCTGTCCAGGCGCACGTCCAGCGGGCCGGCCACACCGGAGTCGGCCCGGCGGCCGGTGGGCAGCAGTGCGGGGTCGAGCCCGTCGCGGCGGGCGATCAGGGTTCCCAGCTCGTGCCGGCTCACCGCATCGGTGCCGGCCAGATGATGGACGCCCGCACCAGTTCGCGCTGCCAACTCCAGCAGGGCGGTGGCCAGGTCGGTGACGTGCACGGCGCAGCGCACGTCGTCGGTGAAGAGCACACCCGTCGTCGTGCCGGCGGCCAGCGCGTGGGTGAACTGTTCGGTGGGCGAGTCACCGCCACCCACAATGAGGGACGTCCTGGCCACCACGGCGCTCGGGTCCAGTCCGGCGACGGCCACCTCGGCGGCGGCCTTGGCCGCACCGTAAGCGCTCACCGGATCGGGGCGGGCGTTCTCGGCGTAGGAGTCCGCGGCGCCGGAGAAGATCGCGTCGCTGGAGACATGCACCAGACGAGCTCCCGCCCCGGCCGACGCCGCGGCCACGTGCATCGCTCCGGCTGCGGTGGTGTCCCAGTCCGCCTGAAGGTAGGCCGCGTTCACCACGGTCCGGGGCCGCACGTCACGGACCAGTGCGTCCACCTCGTCACGCCGGCAGATGTCCAGGGCCCGCCAGGTGGCTGCCGGTTCAGTACCCGGACGGCGGTGGAAGGTGGCCGTCACGTCCCTCCCCGCCCCCAGGGCGAGACGGACGATCTCCCGGCCGAGATATCCACTGCCGCCGATGACGAGAAGGTCCACGGCTGAAGGATAGGCCAGGCCCACTCCCAGCTGACTCAGCCCACTTCGGCCCAGTCCGGCCCACTTCGGCAGAGCTGGGCCCAGCCCCGCAACCCCCCAGCCCGGCAGCCCGGCAGCCCGGCATCGGAATGATCGCAGCGAAGGATGGGCCATCGCAGCGATGTCGCCGCGGCACCCCTGATCGATGTGGTTGAGCCCCCGCCCACGGTGTGTACACCTGGTACATCCGGTACCGGATGTACCAGGTGTACACACCGGGAAAGGTCTGCTGCCCAGAGGTAGGGCCGGCGAGAGCAGCGAGCGACCTCGTGCTTGCGCCGCCGGGCGCCCACCGGCGCAGCCGCGAGCGCGGGACAGAAGTGGGCGCGCGACAGACGTGGGCGCGGTGCAACGGTCGGGCCGGTTCGCAGTGGCCCAGCTCATAGCCCGAGCTTCAGAGGCCCAGTAGGTCACGCCGGCCGAAAACCGCGTCCAGGAAAATCTCGTCGTTCATGTCCGAGCTCACCAGCAACGCTTTCACCTCGCTGATCATCGGGCTGAGCAGCGCGGGTCGTTCCAGGCTGATGTCGACGACCGTGGTGGTGGTCTCGGCGATGTCGGTGATCCGGTCCAGCTCGTGGGCGGCCAGGTCGTCACCGGTGCGGTACTTCAGTCGCACCAGGGCCACCTGGGCCTGGGTGGGGGCGGCCACGACCGTGCCGTAGCGGGCGGCGAGCGCGGGGTCGAGGCCGTCGACGTAGAGGGTGGGTCTGTCGGTGATGGGCAACAGGTTGTGCTCGTTGACCAGGACCGTGAACGCAGCAAGCTGTTCGACGGTTGCGGCACTCGTGCCGGGCATCACACGACTCCTCATCAGGCTTACAGGGGCACTGATAGCAACGGCGTGCGGCGTTCACAGGTTCGACGAAACGGGCACAATCGGGCGTGGTCTGCGTGACACTCCCCTGCGTCACTTCATGATCACCCAGATGCGTGCGCGCGTTGCCGGCCCCGTCAGCACGGTCAGCACCGTCGGTCGAAGAGATGACCACGACCCCGACGGAGGGGCCGTGGTCGTCCGCCCTACTTCTTCTTGCCGGACTTCTTCTTGCCCTTCTTGCCCTTCTTCGCCTTGGCGTCCTTCTTCTTGCCCTTGGTGTCCTTCTTCTTCGCCATGGCTTCCCCTCGATGATGGCCGGCAGGTGAACTTTGGCCATCGGTGAGGGACCGCTTCGGCTTGAGTTCGCGGGTCCTGACGGAACCGCAAAATGGAGGACGCCCGTGGAGACTCGAGTCTCCACGGGCGTCCTGCATGGTCGGGCTGGTTCTACACCGTGACCGGATCCGCCGGCGACTCGGCCGCGTGACCGTCGGCCAGTTCCTTCTCCGGCAGCAGGAAGGCCAGCACCAGGCCTACCGCGAACAGCGGGATCAGGTAGAGGAACACGGGTGTGAGCGCGTGCTGGTAGGACGCGATCACGGCGTCCTGCGCAGCCTGGGGCAGAGCGTGGACCAGGGCCGGGGTGAGTGCGTCGGTGTTGCCGACGGACTGGGCGGACGAGGCGTCCAGACGGGTGGCGAGCTGGTCGGTGAGCCGGCTGGTGAACACCGCGCCGACCCCGGCGATGCCGAGGGTGGCGCCGATCTCCCGGAAGAAGTTGTTCGAGGAGGTGGCGGTGCCCACGTCGGAGGCCGGGAAGTCGTTCTGCACGGCCAGAACCAGGGTCTGCATCATCAGGCCGAGGCCGGCGCCCAGCACGAAGACGTAGACGCAGATCAGCGCGACGGGGGTGTCGACGCTCAGCGTGGACATCAGCAGGGCCGCCAGCATGACCAGCGCGACGCCGCCGATGGGGTACATCCGGTACTTGCCGGTGCGGCTGATCGCGTTGCCCGAGGGGATGGCCGCGGACATGATGCCGACGACCATCGGGATCAACAGCAGGCCGGACTCGGTGGCGCTGACGCCGTAGACCATCTGCAGGTAGGTGGGCAGATAGCCGATGATCGCGAACATCCCGACGCCGATGACGATCATGCCGATCAGCGTGGCCATGTTGAAGATGCGGCTGCGGAACAGGTAGAGCGGGATCAGCGGGTCGCTGGTGCGGCTCTCCCAGACGAAGAACAGGATCCAGGCCAGCACGCCGCCGATGCCGGTGCCGATGACCAGCGGGTCGGTCCAGTCGTACTCGGTGCCGCCCCAGTCGGCGACCAGCACGGTCGCGGTGACGGCGGCGGCCATCAGCACGAAGCCGATGACGTCGAGCTTGGCGGTGGCCTTGTGCTTGGGTAGCTTCAGCACGATGGCACACACGATCAGCGCCAGGCCGCCCAGCGGCAGGTTGATCCAGAACGCGTAGCGCCAGCCGATGCTGTCGGTGAACCAGCCGCCCAGCAGCGGGCCGGCGACCGAGGACAGACCGAAGACCGCGCCGATCGGCGCCATGTACTTGGCGCGCTGACGGGCCGGCACCAGGTCGGCGATGATCGCCTGTGAGGTGATCATCAGGCCACCGCCGCCCAGGCCCTGGATGCCGCGGCCGATGATGAGCATCGTCATGTCTTGCGAGAGACCGGCAATGGTGGAGCCGACCAGGAAGATCGCGATACCCGACAGGAACAGGGTCTTGCGGCCGACCAGGTCACCGATGCGTCCGTAGACCGGCATGGCGATGGTGGCGGCCAGGATGTACGCGGTGGTCACCCAGGCCATGTGCTGCACGCCCTCGAGCTCACCGACGATCGTGGGCAGCGCGGTGCTGACGATGGTCTGGTCGAGCGCGGACAGCAGCATCGTCAGCATCAGGCCGCTGAAGATGACCCAGAAGTTGGCGGGGACGCTGGTGGGGCCTTCGTAGGACGTTCGGGAGGCTGGGATCGGTTCAGCCATGGGGCAACTCCGGGGGTCTTCGGTGATCGGGCGCGCCGTCGCGCCTAGGGGATGAGAAAGCCGTGCAGCAGCGTGAGCGTGTGCTCGACCTGTATGAGCGGTGAGACCTGCGGGGAGGACTCGGAGGCGGGCCCGTGCGCCCAGCGCTGCAGGCCGGTGCGCATGGCAGCCAAGCCGACGGCCGCGATCAGGGTCGCGGTCTCGTCACCGGGCTCGGCGCCCAGCCGCTGGGCCACGGTGGTGGCGACGAACTGCTCGAACGTGTCGAAACTGGCCAGGAGGGTGGCCAGTACGGACGGATACGCGGCGGCCAGGGCCATCACCTGGCGCAGCTCGTCCCGGTCGGGCTGGTTCAGTTCCAGTTCCCGCAGCAGCAGCCGGGTCAGATCGCGCAGGACCTGGGGCGGATCCTTCTGCGGGGAGGCCAGGAACTGCGCCAGCGCGTCGTCGGGCACGGTGCGCGGCCCGGCGATGACCGCGGCCTCCTTGGTCGGGAAGTAGTTGAAGAACGTGCGCCGCGACACCCCGGCCGCGGCGCTGATCATGTCGACGGTGACGTGGTCGAAGCCGTGCTCGACCGCCAGCCGCAGCGTGGCCAGGTGAATGTCGCGCGCCGTGGCCTTCCGCCGCCGGGAGCGCAGGTCTCCCTCGTTCGCCGTCATGTCCAGCAGTATTGCACACCGTGCAAGTTCTGCATGCTGCGCAGTGCGGGGGCCTTGGCTAGGCTCGGCCTTCGTGACTGGACACACCGCGCACGTCGTCGTCATCGGGGGCGGTATCGCCGGCACCTCCGCCGCGCTGGCCCTGCACAAGGCCGGGATCTCGGTCACCGTGTGCGAGGCACATCCGGGCTCGGCCGGTGACCTCGGCGCGTTCCTCACACTGGCCGGCAACGGGATGCGGGCGCTGGACGCGATCGATGCCGCCACGGTCATCTCCGAGGTGGGCTTCGACCTCACCGAACTGAGCGCCCTGGGCGCCGACGGCGTCCCGCTCACGACCCGCCCGATGGGCGAGCCCGATCATCCGCTGTACCGTTTCCGCTGCCTGCGCTGGAGCGCGCTGACTTCGGCCCTGCAGGCCGAGGCGGTGCGGCGGGGTATCCCTCTGCGGCACGACGCAACGTTTGTTTCGGCCATCCAAGACGCATCGGGCGTCACCGCCTCGTTCGCGGACGGCTCCCGGATCACCGCCGACCTGTTGCTGGGGGCCGACGGGATCAACTCCCGGGTGCGCCGGATCGTCGACCCTCAGGCTGCCACGCCGCGCTACGCCGGGCAGCGGGTCTTCTACGGCTACACCTCCACCGCGCAGCCACCCACGGCGCCGGGCCGGATCACCATGGTGCGGGGTCAGGCCGCCTCGTTCGGTTACGCCGTCTCCCCCGCCGGCGAGACCTTCTGGTTCGCCCGCCAGAGCGCCGCGGCCGTGACCGAAACCGGCCCGGCAACTGCGGCTTTACGCCATGAACTGCTGGAGGCACTGCGATGGGACAGCACCCCCACCGCCGACATCGTCGAGGCCACCGACGACCTCCTGGTGACGAATACCAGCGACCTGCCCGACGTGACCACCTGGTCGCGAGGACGTCTGCTGCTGACCGGCGACGCCGCGCACGCCGCCTCCCCGGCCACCGGCCAGGGCGCGTCGATGGCCTTCGAAGACGCCGTGGTGCTGGCGAAAGCATTGCGCGACAGCGATTCCGTGAACCAGGCCATCACGTTGTTCGAACGTGTGCGGATGCCCCGCACCCAGCGCAACATGGAGGCCAGCGCCGCGATGACCGGCCGCGGCACACCCCCACCCGCGCAGTCCCCCACCTCCCCCACCTCGCAGGACACCGAGCTCCTGCGCCAGATGGACTGGAACGCGCCCCTCACCCCCACCCCCACTTCCTCGTGATCATGCCAAGTGTCCCCAGCGTTCCAGAACTCTCGGCGGGTGTGTTCGAGAACTCCGGGGACACCTTGCATGATCACGATGATGGGGGATGGGTGCAGCCTCAGCCCGCGGCCTGCTCCGGCACCGCGGTGGCCGACTCGAAGTCCAGCGCTCGCGGCCTGCTCAGTCCCGGCACCAGCAGGGTCGCGCCCTGGCTACGGCCGCCGTGGTCGAGTTCGGCCAGGCGCATGCGCTCGATGACGGGTTCGTCGTTGTGGGTGCCGGTGCCGGAGGCGGCCTGGATGTAGGTCACCTCGTGGCCGGGCGGGTAGAACTTCAGTAGATGGTCCCGTAGTTCCGTGACCGTCGTGCTGTGCCGCAGCGTGTGGGTCTGCGGGTCGAGGCCCTCGTGCACCTGGAACATCGGGGCCTGGGGCAGCACCAGGTGGGCGCGGGTGTCGGGGGTGATGCCGAGGGTGACGAAGCTGGTGGCCTCCCACATCGAGAAGCCGTAGAAGGGCTCGAGGTTGAGGTCGGCGAACATCCCGTCGAGGAACGAGACCGCATTGCTGACATGCACCTTCAGGCCGCGTCGGGGAGCCTCCTCAAGGATCCGGTGCGCCACCCAGGTACCGACCATCGCGCTGCCGTAGGTCGCGAAGGCCACCGGCGCATCGGCCTGCGCGGCATCGAGAATCCGATCCAGCCACTCGGAGTACGTGATGCGGCGCTTCTTGTCCGGCCCGTAGTGCACCATCAGGTTCTCCATCTCCGGGATACCGAAACCCGGCGCCCGCAGCGGCGGCACCCCGAACACCCGCGTGCAGTTCTTCAGAATGGCCAGCATCTCCAGGGTGAAGTCGTTGGGCAGCCGGTTACCGTACCCGACCAGGTAGATGTCCGCATCGGGCACGGACATGTCCCACGCGACCTCGATCTCACCGTTGTGCTGCATCACGATTCCCTCTCACTCGATGACAGATCCCGGGCCCAGCTGCGCACCGGGCCCAACGCGACCGGCTGCACGTCGGTGACGTCGACGCTCAGGCGGAAGACCCTCCCGGCCCTCCGGCCGTTCTCCGGGTCGAAGAAACTCAGGCACACGTCCCGGCAGACCTGATCCGCCCGGCCGAAAGGGCTCTCCTCGACGGTCGTGCGGTCCAGGACCAGCCCGAGGGCAGAGGCCTGCGAGAACACCTCCGCTGCCGCGAAGACGCTGGTGGCAGCGAAGTTCAGGGCCCGCTCAGACGCCGTGGCCCCGCGGTTGCGCAGATCGAGGCAGATCCGGTGCAGGAAGTCGCGCAAGGCCGGCACCGTGAGGGCCCCGACCTGATCCACCAGCCCGGCCTGCCCGACGGCTTCGGCCGCCAGAGGGCCCGCCGCCCAGCCGTTCAGATGGCGGGGCAGTTCCAGCTCGATCACCGCAACCATCTGCCCGGAGATCAGTTGCGCCCACCGCCCGGTCGAGCGGGCCGCGACGGCCACCCGCTCCACCTGACCCGCGCCACGGACGAACTGTCCCTCGAGCAGGTCGACGAGCCGCGCATACACCTCCGGCGCAAAGGCGTCGGCCACCTCGACCGCGTACAGCGGAGTCGACTCCAGACTCAGCGTCCAGATCAGCGAACCCGACTGCGTGGGATTGTCCCGCAGATGCCGCACCATCTGCCGGACATCATCCGGCTGGGCCGGGAACAGGGTGCGCCCGGTGCGCACCGCAGCCATCCGCTGGGCGAAAACCTCTTTCCGGGCCACCGTCCCGAAGTCGTACCCGAGGGCGCCGAGGGCGAAAACAGGCTCCACCCCGACCGACTCCACCTCGACCGACTCCACCGAAGCGAGAGTGACCGCGTCCAACGCAGGCTCAACGACGTCCACCATTGACGCCAGCACCTCATGACCGGCGAGCACCCGGCGCAGGGCGCCGCGGATGTCGAGCAACCCCGACAACCCCCGCTCGGGCTCACCGTGACAGCTCGCCGCCGGAAGCGGCCTGGCTGTGGCGATCAGAGCATCGCGCACCGCCAGCGGATCGACGGCCAGACCGTGCCGGCGCTGCAGGCCGATCAGCAGGGCCGCCACTCCGGTGACCACGGGAGTCGAGACGCTGGTGCCCTTCTCGGTGCGCCGGCCACCACCCGGCGTGGCCCCGAGCATGTTGCCACCCGGCGCCACGATGCCGTGGTCACGATATCCAGGCCCGAAATTGCTGAACCGGAACATCCGGCCCTCGTCGTCCACCGCCCCCACCGTCAGCACCGTCGGGATGACCGCCGGAATCTGCTGCAGCTCGCCGTAGTTGTTACCCGCCGGCACCACCACCAGCACCCCGGCCTCCTCGGCCTTGGCCATCGACCGCCGCAGCAGGTCGGCCGCCTCACCCGACGAGGTCGCCAGCACGGGACTGAAGTGGATCACGTGCACCCCGGCATCAAGCAGCGCATCGACTGCGTGCACCAGGTTCAGCGGATCCGCCACCGTCGCCGTGTTCGGCAGGGCCGGCACGATGATCCCCCGGCAACCCGGCGCCACCCCCGGAACCGGCTCGTCTCCCTGCCCGAAAATCTGTGACGCGACGAAGGTTCCGTGCTCAGCCAGTAGTTCGTCCGTCGGGATGGCCGGCAACCAGACCGGTTCGACCACCCTGAGGTCGGCACCGGCGAAGGCCGGATGCCCCAGATCCGGCCGCCCTTCGACCACCCCGATCCGGATCCCGGCATCCCCCCTCGTCGCGGCCCACAGCTCCCGCATCCCGGGAATCTCAGCCAGAGCGGGCACAACTCCCCCTCATGTCAGGACCAGATCCGGCCACGGCGCGTCGCGTCCGGCCCCGGTGCGATAGTCCCTTCTCCCTCACACCGCTCGACCCACATCCCGTAGTCGACCAGACCACTGTCGAGATGGTGATCGGTGATCAGGGCGACCGGGCGCGGGGTGACCGGGCGGCCGATGAAGGACGACGTACGCACCGGTGGTGTCGGTTCCGGCTTGCGGGGTGCCTTGCGGCGAGGAGGATTCATGACACCTTCATCCGCTGGTAGCTGGGATAGGCGAAGTACTGCGGATCGTTGAAATTGGCGCCGTGCATCAGACGCATGCGCATGGCCACCCGCTGCTCCGGGGTACCGTGCTCGACATCGACACAACGGTGCGGCTCCACGAACGACGGCCGGTACACCGGCGCAACCTGCGGCGGGAAAAAGGATTTCGGAATCATCTAGGCCTCCGGCCAGGAACGGACCTCGCCGAGGGTCACCGGCTGCACATCACTCACGTCGATCGTGAACCGGAACACCCGCTTGGCCCGGCGGCTGTTCTCCGGGTCGAAGAACCGCAACCGCACGTCCCAGCAGTCACTGTCCTGCCGCCCGAACGGGCTCTTCTCCACCGCGATCGAGTCCAGCACCTGACCCATCGCCAGAGCACTCGCGAATGTCTGAGCCGCCTGGAACGCATTGGTGGCCGCGAAATTCAGCGCCCGATCCCGAGACGTGGCCCCCAGATTACGCAGGTCGTAATAGATCCGGCTCAGGAAGTCCCGCAGGCTCGTGGCCACCGCCTCCGGCGGCGCGGTCTCACCGGGCTGACTCACCGCGATCTGGGTGGCCCCCGCCACCAGACGGTTGACCTCCCAGCCGTACAGCCCGCGACGCTGCTTCAGGTCCAGCAGCGGAACCACCTGACCGGAGAACAACTTCGCCGTCTGCCCGGACATCACCCCCGGCACGGCCACCCGCTCGATGAAGTCGTCCGCCTCCTGCGCGTCGACCTCCCCGGCCAGCAACCGAATCAGCAGATCGTAGATGTCTGCGGCGTAGGGCCCCGACGGCTCCAGCGCATAGATCGGCGTCAGCTCGAGATTCAGCGTCCAGATCAGCGCATTCGCCTCGGACGGGTTGGCCCGCAGGTGATCGACCATCTGCCGGGCGTCGTACGGGTTCGCCGGAACCGCGACGCCCTCGATCAGCACCGGGGCCATGAGCTGCTTGAACGAGTCCCTGCGGGCCTCGGAACCGAAGTCGTAACCGAGTGTGCCCAGGGCATAGACCAGGTGACTGCCCGGCTCCTCGGGAGCGGCCGACAAGGTGACCTGCGGCACGGAGACCTGCGGCGCCGGGGCCGATGGCGCGGCCGGGCAACCACAATCGTCACCACCGCTGAGAACAACAGACTCCGGTTGCAGGGACGGGATCACAGGAGGGGTCAGGACGACGGGGGCGGAAAGCTCGGTGGTCAAGGCGGTCAGTGCTCCTTCGATATCGAGAACGCCGGCGAGATAGCGCTCGCAGTCTTCGTTTCCGTGGGACTGGCAAGGTCGTGCCGATTCCAGGAGAATCCGGCGCACCCCCAGGGGATCAGGACGCGCCTTCAGGCGCAGTTGCTCGCAGAGCAGCAGAGCGGCCACCCCGGCCACCACCGGAGCGGCCAGGCTGGTGCCGGTACGGCGGGCGGTTCCACCGCCGGGCACGGCGGTCAGGAGGTTCTCACCGGGCGCCATCAGACCTTGTTCCCGGTACGCGGGCCCCCAGTTGCTCATCGGGAGGGGCCGCCCCGACTCGTCCAGGGCACCCACCGCGAGTACCGACGGGAGTGAAGCGGGAACATGCTGGCAGGCACAGCCGTCGTTCCCGGCGGCCGCGATCACGAGCACATTCTCCTGAGCGCACAGCCGCACAGCGCGACCGAGCGGATCGTCGGCCTCACCGCTGGAGCTGAGCTGCCCGCCGCTGATGTTGATCACGTGGGCACCGGACTCCACCGCCAGCTCGATGCCTCTGGCCAGCTCGAGTTGCGAGGTCTTCTCCCTCCGGGCCGAGAAGGCCGGCACCGACAGTCCCCGGCAACCGGGTGCCACCCCGACGACCTGTGTGTCCGGCTGCCCGAAAATGATGCTGGCCACGGCAGTTCCATGGGCGCCCGGCCGACTGTCGGCGGATTCGGCGGCCCAGACGCCGGTCAGCACGTCCAGCCGGGCTCCGGACAGCGCCAGGTGCTCACGGTCGACCGGGCCGTCGATCAGTGCGATGCGGATGCGATCGTCACCGGTCGTTCTGCCACGTAGCCGCGCCAGGCCGGGGATGCGGTTCAGATCGGTCATGCTTTGCTCCGGACGAGGTTGTCCCGGAGCGCCTTCCGGGCCGATGGTCGATCCTTCGCACGCTCCGGGACCAGGTTCATCTACTCGTCGCCCTCACCGGCGAACGGCGGCAGCAGCGGGAGCGGGAAGCCGAACGAGAGGTCGGCCCCGTCCTTGACGCCAGAGGCACCCGAGGGCCTCCGGATCACCGGCGGCGCGAGGCTGGGGGCCACACTCTGGATCAGATCCTTGGGCATGTCTCATCTCCTGACCTGTCGGGAATGGATCGGGGCGGCCCGGAGCGCGCACCGAATCGTGCTGTCATCTTTTGCTTTTGGACGACGTCTGGTTCGGCGCACGCTCCGGGACCGGATCACCTACTCGTCGTCGTCACCGGCGAACGGCGGCAGCAGCGGCGGGCCGAACGGGAACGACAGGCTCGCCCCGGCCTCGGCGACCGAGGTTCCGGCCGGCTTGCGGGTCACCGGGGGAACCAGGTGAGGGGACACGCTGGAGAGCACGTTCTTGGGCATGCGTCTGCTCCTTCTCGTGGTGATGGTGAACCGACCATCCACCGGCCTGCTTTCGGGCAGGCGAAATCCACGGCGGATGGACGTGGTGGGCCGACGGGCCGGGCCGCGCAGGGCCGGCGTCCCTGACGGGAGAGCGTCGGATCAGTGAAGAAGAAATCTTCGGACGGGAACACGTCTCTGAGGGCGCACGAATATCACTGACAGCCCCCGTTTCTGGAGAGACGACCCGTTCCCGACTACGGATGCAACGCTAACATTGACCGAGGGTGATCGGGAACATTCCCGCGCAACTTTTGCGGGCAACCCTGATACCGGCCCCTCCAGGTGCATCGGACAGTGAAATCATGCTCCTGATAACAAGTTCAAGAATCACCGGCACGCCGTCCACCGTTGGCCACGTGCGTCTCCTGTCGTCACTCAGCGATACCGACCAGTCGCCTGACGGGTAATTGAAGCTGACGAAACAGAGCGTTCAGGCTGACAGTTCCATCACCGGCGACAGCACCGGGTTCGCCCGGGCCGCCTCGGCCAGGGCCTGACGGAAGGCTTCGACCAGACGGTGTTTCGAACGGCCGGAACGGACCGCGGTGAACAGGGTGCGATGCGGATCGCCGGGCAACGACACCAGTTGGGCACCCTCCAGATGAGCCGCCCCGACCAGCGAGGGAATGAAGGCCGCGGCGTGCCCGAGCCGCACCAGGTGGGCGTGCAGCAACGGGTCCGGGCTCTCGAAGCGCACTTTCGCCTCGAAACCCGAACGTCGGCAGAGCGCGTCGGCCCAGCGGCGGGCCGGGCTGTTGTGCGGGTCGAGAGCCCACGACATCTCCGAGAGGTCGGACAGCCGCACCGGCCGCACACTGTGCGGGCCTTCCCCCGGCAGGGCCAGGCGCAGCGCGTCCCGGGTGAAGTCCTCACGGTCGATACCCGAACGGATGGGCTCGGGCTGCCCGGGGTACTCCTCCCCCAGGATCAGGTCGAACTCGTGGGCCAGCAGCCCTTCGTAGGCCGGGCCGACCTCGCGCTGGGTGATCTCCACGTCCATCCCCGGGTGCTTCTGGGCCAGCACACTCAGGGCCACCGGCAGGATGCTCAGCAGCACGGTCTGGAACGAGGCCACCCGCAACGTGCCGTGGATCTCCGGCTGGGCGGCCGACAGCTCCGCCTCGGCCAACTCCAGCTGCTCCAGGATCACCTGGGTGTGCTTGACCAGGGTGAGCGCCTCGTCGGTCAGGCGCACCCGCCGACCGACCTTCTCCAGCAGGGGTACCCCGGCCTCGCGCTCCAGTTGCGACAGCTGCTGCGAGATCGCCGACGGCGTGTACGAGAGCACCCGGGCAACCTCCGCCAATGTTCCCGAACGGTTCAATTCGTACAGGATGCGCAAGCGGGACAGGTTGAGCACGGGCATCCGTTCGTAAGCTGTTCTAACGCTTTATGGTCAAGAGCGTTCACTAGACTAAATGAACACTCCACCTCCATGCTGGAAACATGCCCGCAACATCCTCGACCGGCCCCCGTGCGTCCAGTCCCGCCCTGTTCTTCATCGTCGGTTCCTGCTTCTCCCTGCAGTTCGGTGCCGCGTTCGCCGCGAAACTCTTCCCCGAACTCGGCAGCTGGGGCACCACCGTGCTCCGCCTGGGCATCGCGTCACTGATTCTGCTGGCCTTCACCCAGCCGGCGGTGCGCAGCTGGAGCCGCACCCAGTGGCGCGCCACCCTGGCGCTGGGGCTCTCCCTCGCGGGCATGAATGGCTTCTTCTACGCCGCACTCGAGCGCATTCCGCTCGGAACCGCCGTCGCCATCGAGTTTCTCGGTCCGCTGATGCTGTCCGCCGTCCTGAGCCGCAAGGCCCGGGAGCTCGCCTGGGTCGCCCTGGCCCTGGCCGGCATGGCCCTGCTCGCGATCGAGAGCTTCACCACCGCACATTCCCTCGACCCGATCGGCGTGCTGTTCGCCTTGATCGCAGCCGGCTTCTGGGCGCTCTACATCCAGACCGGCTCCCGGGTGGGCATTCTCGTGCCCGGCACCGGCGGCCTGGCCGTTGCGCTGGCCATGGCCACGATCGTGGTCGCACCGATGGGCCTGCACGGCGCCCTGAACGTGGTCGGCTCGCCGCACCTGCTGGCCGTCGGGGCCGCCACCGCACTGCTCGCCTCGGTGATCCCCTACACGCTGGAAATGGCCGCCATGCGCCGGATCCCGCGCAATCTTTTCGGCATCCTGCTGAGCCTGGAGCCCGTCGCCGCCACCCTCGTCGGATGGCTGCTGCTGAGCCAGACCCCCGGCCCGCTGCGCCTGGTCGCCGTCGGCCTGGTCGTAGCCGCCAGCATCGGCTCCAGTATCGGCGCCGCCCGCGCGGCCCAGGCCGAGAACGCCCCGCGGGCCGACGACCGGGTACTCGTACCGGCCTGAGACCGCCCGCCCTCTTCTTCGTCCGTGATCATGCCGACGTTCCCCGGGAGAGTGGGAGCACCTCCCGGCCGAAGACTGGAGGATTGCCTGATCACGCACCGGCGGAGGGCGACCTCCATCAGCTGAACGCGACGAGCGCCAGGGTCACGATCGCCGGGACGAACTGGCCCACCGCGGACTTCAGATACTGGCGGCCCGTGCTCATCAGCACCGAACCGGCCACCGCCATGCAGGCCGTCCCGAAGATCACCAGCGTCTTACCCACGATCAGCGCGTCGCCGTCACGCGTCAGCAGCACCAGGCCGACGGCGACCCCGATGGCCAGCGCCAGATTGTAGAAGCCCTGGTTGTAGGCCATCGGCCGGATGGTCTCGGCCTCCTGCTGGGTGGCGATGTTGAACCGGGCGAACACCGCCGGGCGCGTCCACAGCACGCTCTCCAGCACGAATGCCGCCACATGGAACAGCACCGCGAGGATGCCCACCACCGTCGCCGCGATCAGCACGTCTAGTCTCCCACTTCCGTCGCGCGGCCCCGGCCGCACGCCTGCCCGCCCTCATTCCGAACCGATCGGTCCGAGTTGATACTCTGGACCGATCGGTTCGGAATGTCAACAAGGAGGGGTCATGGCCCGCACGAAGGAGTTCGACGACCTCACCGCGGTGACAGCCGCACGCGACGTGTTCTGGGAACGCGGCTACGGCCCGACCTCGCTCGCCCAATTGATGGCCGCGACCGGGCTGAGCAAGTCCAGCCTCTACGAGACGTACGGCAGCAAGCGCGATCTGTTCACCCGCGCCGCCGAGAACTACCTCGACCTGATCATCACCCCACGCCTGGCCCCGCTCGAAGCCCCGGGCGCCGGACGGGACGAGCTCGTCACGTACTTCACCGACCTGGAAGCCTTCTTCACGAAGGCCCCCGCCCGGATCGCCCGACGCGGATGCCTGATGCTGAACACCGCGATGGACCTCAACGACCTGGACGCCGAGGCCGGCCAGCTCGTGAGTGGTTACCGGGAGCGCGTGTTCGCGGCCTTTCGGGCGGCCATCAGCACCCTCGGCCGAGCGGATGCCGAACGACGGGCCCAGATCCTCACCGCCTCACAGATCGGACTGATGGTGACGTCTCGCCTGGATCCGGCCGCCGCCGCGCAACTGGCGCAGGCACTGGCCGACGACGTCCGGGCCTGGTGACCGGGTTCGGGATCAGCCGCGGCGAACTCGCACCGTAGCGATCGATCGCTCCAGACCCTCCACCAGCGGAACGAGTTTCAGACGATCATCGGGCCCCAGGGCTTCGTCCAGATGGTTCTCGAGGACTTCCCAGACCTGGGCGATGCGAGGCCGCAGCGCGTGGCCGGCCTCGGTGAGAGACACCACCATGGCCCGCCGGTCGCGTGGGTCGGGGCGCCGGGCCAGCAAGCCGGCCTCTTCCATGCGCCGGATACTGCGCGAGACGGTGGAGTGGTCCAGCCCGATGGACTGCTGCAAAGAGGTCTGGCTCTGCTCGTCCCGGTCGAACAGGCGCATGAGAATCAGTTCCTGACCGGGATAGAGCCCTAGCTCCAGCAGGAGTTCTGCGGTCAGCCCGTGCAGGGTGCGCGAGAGCGCCAGCAGGGCGAAGCCCAGGGGCGCACGCTCAACCAGCGTCGGCCGGTCCCCGAGAAGCCGCGCGAAATCGTCATCCATGATCGTCCTCCTGACTCGGCGGCATCCTATGTGATGACAGCCACGTTGAGTTATGTGGCTAGCCCTGTATTTACTGGGCCGGCCACATAACCATCGAAGGAGTCATCAGCATCATGAAGGCGATCCAGATGAGTACCCCCGGCTCCCCCGACCTGTTGCGCCTGGTCGACCTGCCCGACCCCGTCCCCGAACCGGGCCAGGCCCTGGTCCGGGTACAGGCCGCGGCGGTGAACTTCATGGACCTGCTACGGGTCAAGGGCCTGCCGTTCGACATCCCGACCCCCCTGCCGTTCACGCCGGGCGCCGAGGTCGCCGGTACGGTCGTCGCCCTCGGACCGGGCGTCGAGAACGTGAAGGTCGGTGACCGGGTGTTCGGCCTGACCGGTCAGCTCGCCGACGGGGGCTGGGCCGAGCTGGCGCTCGCCGGCGCCCAGGGGCTCATGCCCGTTCCCGAGGGTGTGAGTCTCGATCAGGCCACCGGCCTGACCGTGGTCGGCGCCGGTGCTGCCGTTCTGCTGATTGCCGCCGCCGCGGTGAAGCCGGGCGAAACCGTCTTCGTCCCCGCCGCCGCAGGGGGGTTTCGGCAGCTACGCCGTGCAGATCGCCAAGGCGCTGGGCGCCACCGTGATCGCCGGCGCGAGCACACCGGAGAAGCGGAAGATCGCTCAGGAGCTCGGCGCCGACCACACCGTGGACTACCGGGCCGCCGACTGGGCCACCCAGGTGATGGGCCTGACCGGAGACCAGGGTGTCGACGTGGTCCTGGAGGCGATGGGCCCGGGACACGTCGGTGAGAGCCTGTCGATCCTGGCGCCGTTCGGTCGTCTCTACACCTACGGCACCATCACCGCCACGGTCACCGGTTCGGACCAGCCGGTGGACGCCGATGCCGTGGCCCGGGTGCTCTTCAACCCGGCACCGGGCCAGTCCCTGGTCGGCTTCAACGCCGTGACCTGGCTGACCCTGCGCCCCCAGCAGTCGTTCGCTGCGGTCGGCCAACTGCTGGGCTGGCTCGCTGACGGCACCGTGGGCGGCCCACGGGTCACCACCCTGCCGTTGGCCGAGGCCAGTTCCGCCCTGTCGCTGCTGGACCGCGGCGAGAACATCGGCAAGATCGTCCTGGTGCCCTGACCGGCCCCCGTCCACGATCGGCCGGCCCTCCCCCGAGGGCCGGCCAGGCTCCGGCTCTACGACATGATGCCTTCGTGACCTCGCCCGACTCTGCCCTCGACCACCTGCGCACCGAACTGCGGCGCCGACTCGCGTCCGGCGATCTGGACCACGTCGAGCTCACCGCCGCGACCGGGCCGGCGTTGCGGGTAGACGTCGTCCAGGCCGGTCAGCTCTTCTTCTGGATCACGGTCATCGCCACCACCGACGCCGAGTTCGACCTGGCCTCGGGCGCGCGGGCCGCCATGCGCTCGTTCCCCTGGACGATGCCGTTCAAGCCGAAGCTCGAGCGCCGTCAGGCCTCCCTGCCCGTGCTGTGCCGGTGGCAGCGGGCCTACGTCGACGACACCGCCGACCTATGTGTCACACTGCTGGACAAGCACTTCCGGGTTCCACTCGACACCGTGAAGATCTCCGGCCCGGTGCCGGCGGACATCTCCACAGACGTCGGACCGCCCCCGCCGACCGCAGCCAAGCAGCAGAAGATCTGGCTGCGCGACATCACCGCTTGGTTCATGCGCACCCGAACCTAGGGCCCTGGCCCGGAACACCCCACCTCACGAGGACGAGGTGTTTGGCGTAACCGTAGGAGCCGTGGTCGATGGGGTACTTGCCGGGACCGGTTCGCCGAGGGGGCCGGCGTCACAGATCTGGGTCACCTGGGCCTGGGTGCGATTGATCCAGCCGGCCACCTCGGTGACACCCTTCCACCGTCCACCAGCATCGCGCTTCACATGGCGGCGCACGAACCCGTCGCGGATCTGGGTCGCGGCCCGGCGCCGGGCCTGGGTCGCGATGATCGCGCCGGCCACCGTGAAATACCGCTCGCGGGTGTGGTCCACGTCGGTGTCCAGAGCGATCCCCCGCTGCGCGGCCAGTGTTGCCAGGGCCCGGTCGTCCATGGCTTTCAGCTCGCCGGGCGGGGCCAGGGCCTGGGTGCGGGCGGCGAAGAACTCATCGGGCTGCCAGTGCCCGGCCTTCTGCAGGCCCCGTCGCGCACCGGGGTCGAAGCAGACCAGCGCCCAGGCCAGATTCGCGCGCTCCTGTTTCAGCGCGGTCAGCCGAGTGTCGGCCTCGTCCACCAGACCGGCGGCCAGCTTCAGCCGGGCCGGAACCTCCGCCGGGGTGGCCGGGCCGTTCAGCTGACGTTCGACCCAGGCCTGCTCCTTGGCCGCGATCTCCTCGCCATCAGGAATCTGCAGGCCGGAACGGGTCTGAGCGGCCCCGCCGCTCCCCGCCTTCGGTGGCGCCGGAGGCAACGGGAGCTTGCGCAGCTCGGCCGCATGATCGCGCCGCAGCTCGCGCCCCTGCTTACGCCGGTTGGAGACCGTCTGCCGCGAGACCCCCATCAGACCGGCGAGGACCTCGACGCCCCAACCAGCATCATCGATGAGCGCAGCGATGTAGGCACTCATCACGGAGGTCTGGGCGCGATCGGTCTGCATGTCCCGGAGGTGCCGCACCACGTCCTGCGACTCGTCGTTCATGAGGCGAGCCTAGGGCCTGTCTTATGTCTCACGCCGTGAGCTGCGGAGGTGCCCGGTGTTCATCGGGGCGTCGCCGGTGGGCCGGGACGTTTCATGATGCCGGAGTCACGGCGCCCCGCACGATCTTGCCGTCCACGACCCGGCGCGGCATCGAGAACGACCCTTCGCCGTCTGTATCGGCCCGCTCTCCGCTAGATGCACTCTTGGTCAGGGGTATTCATGTCAGGAGCCAGGTGACAGGGGCCAGGAAGGTCCCGTCGAGATCCTCGATTCGGTCAACGATGGCCTGAACGGTCACCACTCCGGCCGTCACCGTGCATCCCGCGACTGTCGGCACTCTCCCCACGGAAACCGGGGCAACCGGAATCTCGACTTGCGCCGCACTTCCACGAGCTATCGCCCGGTCAACCTCAGCCCGGATCCACCGACCGGCCGTCGGTTCAGGTTTTCTGGTGATCGACCAGGTGCACCGCGTCGGCCGCCTGGATTGCCCCAGGACGGTCGCCGTCAAGGACCTGCAGAAAGGCCAGCACCGCTGGACGATCCACCTGTGCACATGGATCGGAACCGGGCCGGTGCATGAGCCCGCCGACATGCGCCGGCTGGGGGCGGACCTCGCGCGCCTGCACGCAGCCATGAGCGAACCGGGGATGGACTTCAGTGACAGACCCTTGAGCTTCCAGCGCCCGGCCCTTGCACTGCCCGCTCAGCCGGCACCAGCCTGGTGGACAGCACGCGAGCTCTCGCAGGACCGCATCCTTGCCTGCCAATCGCCCCAGAACACCGTGCTACCCGTGCGGTCGCCTCACGGGGACATGCACTGGGGCAACATCGTTCAGGCCAGCACGGGAGGGTTCGCCTTCATCGACTTCGACAAGGTCATGTCAGCGCCACCGATGTTTGATCTGGCCAAGCTCATCGTGACCAGCATGTTCCAGCTCGACGACCCGGTTCAGTTCCAGTCCCGCCGGACCAGGGACTTGCTGAAGAACTACGCATCCGTGCGGGAACTGTCACCGGCCGCGCTGAGACCATCGCCAGCTGGTGGATCACCCGCCACCACCGCGACCAGCATGACCCACTCGGAATCCGATCTACAACCATCGACTGCGCAGAACAGGACATCTGAGCGGCGCCGTCGTGACTTCCTCAGGGGCTGGCCGAACGCATGCCAGGGTCAGCGGCCACGACAGCCGGCCTTCACCCCGGACCTTGGACACGCTGAACCCGGCATGATGCTGAAGGAATCGAGATGGTCCTCTCGTGGCACGTAAGTCGTATTCAAAGGAGTTCCGTCATCAGGCGGTGGACCTGTACCGGTCCACGCGCGGCGGGACGGTCCAGGGCATCGCCGCTGATCTGGGAATCGGCCGGGACGCCCTGATCGACGTAAGGGTCTTCACCCAGCGCAGTTTCGGCCAGATCCAGCACGTCAATTCCGGACGCGGTGACCTGCAGAATCCTCGGCCTCTGCCCGAGAAGCGCTGAAAAGTGGCTCCAGCATCTCGTCCCGCGACGGGACCGGGACCGGGCCCACTACGCGGCCCAGAGGCGATTGTTAGGTGAGCTTCGAGCAAGGCCATCCGGTGCGCGCTCTCCCCCTCAAGGTCGGATACGAGACGGACGACGTCTCACGCATGGGCAGCTCTCTGGGATCCGATGCGCGACGGATTCCGGCACAGCACAATCCCGGCCATGTCGAGGAATCTGCTCAGGGCTACGGATCGGACCAGCCCCGACAGGAGTCCAGCGATGAAGCATCTTTGAGCCAGGGCTTGCCCGATGATGGATCGACGACGCGCGAGACCCACGACCCTGCGCTGACGTCCCGGTTGCATGAACAGGTGTTTCAGGCACTCCAGGACGTGGTGATCGTGACCGATCTGTCCGGCCGGGTGGTGGACTGCAACCGGGCGGCAGAGAAGATGCTCGGTGTCGACCGGGCCTCGATGCTCGGTCTGACCTATCACCAGGTCTGGGCTGCTGGTGAGGACCGTTGGCGGTCCAGCAGCAGTCACGCAGCCTCTATTGCGGAGCCGGTGTCCGAGCCCATCATGATGCAGGCCCTGTCCGAACACGGTTCATGGTCGGGAGACGTGCCCCTGCCAGGGGCGACCGGGGGGATCGGCGCCGCGCAAGTCATCCCGGTCAAGGACGAGAACGGCCGCTTGGTCGGATACGCCGGCATCATCCGCGATGTCACAGCCAAACGGGTCACGGCCACCGAACTGGCCCGTGCCGAACAGCGGTGGCGCACGATGCTCGACGTAGCTCCGACCGGCCTGGCGCTGGTCACCCTGGAAGGCCGCTTTGAACGGGTCAACAAGGCCCTGTGCCGGATTGTGGGTTACCCGGCCGAACAGCTGCTCCAGATGACATTTCAGCAGATCACCCACCCTGACGATCTGGCCGACGACATCAATCTGGTGCACCGCCTCCTGGCCGGCGAAATAGAGCATTACACCCTGGAAAAGCGCTACCGGCATGCCCTCGGGCACGCGGTCTGGGTGCAGCTCTCGGTCGCGCTGATCCGGGACGGCGAAACGGGGCGACCCGAGCAATTCGTTACGGCCATCGAGAACATCACCGCACGACGCCAAGCCCACGACCGGCTTCATGCGATCATCGCGGGGGCCAACGACGCCTTCATCGGCATCGCACCGGCCGGGTACGTGACCGAGTGGAATGCCGCTGCGGAGAAACTATTCGGCTACACCCGCGCCGAGGCCTACGGCCACACACTCACCGAGCTGATCATCCCGCCCGACCTGCGCGAAGCCCACCACCAGGGACTGGAGCGCCTGCGCCGCGGAGGACCTCCTCGAATCCTGGCACAGAGCATGGAGGTTCAGGGCCAGGCCAAAGATGGGCATCTCATTCCCGTGGAACTGACGATCTGGCGTGCAGACGGCGCTCGCGGTGCCAGCCTGGAAGGCGTTGACGGAGAGTTCTACGCGTTCGTCCGGGACACCACCGAACGCAACCGCGCCGTCCAGCAGCAGGCCGCTATCGCCGCCGCCCAGCTCGCGATCGCCGAGGTCGAGCTGTCCCCGCAGAAAGTCATGCACGAAATCTGTACGCACGCCGAGGCTCTGACCGGTGCCGACGGTGCCTGCGTCGAGACCATTGACGGCGATGACCTGGTCTACCAGTTCAGCACGGGCGCGGCCGAACAGTACCGGGGCCTGCGCCTGCCGATCGCCTCCAGCTTGTCCGGGCTGGCTGTGATCACCAAGGAGACGCTGTGGTGCAATGACACCCGTTCAGATCCGCGCGTCCACGCGAAAACCGCTCTCTGGACAGGTGAGCGCTCGATCGTCGTCATTCCCTTGCGCAGTGGTGACCAGATTCATGGCGTGCTGAAAATTAATTCCCGCCGGGCGGGCGCCTTCACCGAGCAGGACTGCGTCACTCTCAGTCTTCTGGCTGCGCCCTTCGGGGCTGCCCTGGCCAACGCATGGCAATTGGAAACCACTGCCACGCAGGCCGTCACCGATACCCTCACCGGGCTGGGTAACCGTAGCTACGGCCTGCGCGAACTGGACCGCGCGCTTCTGCGTCAGGGTCGGCGGGGTGGGCACATTGCCGTCATGTTCATCGACCTCGACCATTTCAAACCGGTCAACGACATCCACGGGCACAACGCCGGTGACCAGGTCCTTCAAGCTGTTGCCGGTAAACTACGTTCGGCAGTGCGGCGAACCGACACCTGCGCCCGCTACGGCGGTGACGAGTTCCTCGTCGTCAGCGAAGACGTCACCAGCAGCGACGAGGCCATCCTCATCGCCGAGCGCCTCATTCACCTCATCGCCGGCCCCTACCCACTCGGGAACACCCCGACCACCGGTAGCCGGGACGAGACAGAAATGCCGCCCCCGCAACCCGTCATTGGAGCCAGCATCGGCATTGCTGTGTCCGCCGCTACCTCAACCGCAAGTCAGCTGCTACAGGCGGCCGACGAAGCCATGTACGAGGCTAAACGCAGCAGCGGCAACACCTACGCCCTCCGCAAGCTCTAGCACCGCCTAGCAGCGCCAAGTCTGGCTGCTTCACAACCGCTTTCGTACCAGATTGGTCTCGCAGCCACCTATCGGAACACACGGATCAGGGCGTGGCTGCGGTAGCTGTACAGGACACCGGTCTCGGCGTCGCAGGTCACCAGGACCACGACGTGGACGGGCCCCAGATGCTGGTAGGCCAAGGCCTGCCAACCGTCCATGCGGGGGCATCTGCGGCTCGAGCAATCCCGACATCGGCCTGACGACGCTCAGTATCGAATTATTTCATCCAAACATTCTCTCCTGTAATCCCGCAGTCACCCAGCCAGCAGGTCCGGTCGAGCTGGTCATCGGCCGGGGCCTGCCCTTGCCTACCGCACATGACCTCAATGCCGCCACGCTGGTTCATGCGCGGGCACCTGGTCGGCGAACCCGCCTGCGCCCCGTATTAACAGTCGCCTCAGATTCGCTCAGTAGGAAGTGATCATCAGATGAGCGGTGCAACACCTATGTAGGAGGCTAGTGATGGCAATCCACACAGCGCGGTCCGCGCAAGCCCCGCCCAGTCGGCTGACGAGCCGATGGGTACCGTGGCTGGTCATTGGCTTATGGGTGGCGCTGGCGGTGGTCATGGTGCCGCTGAGCGGAAAGTTGAGCTCGGTCACCACGGATAGCGCCGTGGACACCCTGCCGGCCGGTGCCGAGTCCACCAAGGTGGCAGTGTTGGAGGACCGTCTCCCCGGCGGTGAGGACAACACGTTCGTTTTCGTGTACCACCGCACCGGTGGCTTGACCAACGCCGACCGCGCGACGGTCCAGCGCCACTACAACACTTTTGCCCAGCAGTACCCGCCGACGACGGCCGCTCCTGAGGCGGACGACGAGGACGAGGGCTCACCGACGGCGGCCTCTACGGACGGTGAGGCGATGACATTCACCTTGTCGGTGAGCACAACCTACGGTGAACCGGAGGCCCTTGTCGGCCCGTTGCGTGAGGCAGCGAAGGACCGCCCCGCCGGCCTGGACCTCGAGGTGACCGGCCCAGCCGCGATCGACGGCGACCTGGAGTCCATCTTCGACGGCATTGACCTGCAGGTCTTCCTCACCACCATTATCGTCGTCACGCTCCTGCTCATCCTCACCTACCGCAGTCCGGTGTTGTGGTTCATCCCGCTGGTGGTCGTGGGAGCGGCCGCACTGACCTCGATGGCAACCGTCTACCTGCTCGTCAAGAGTTTCGGCATCGTCGTCAACGACCAGAACTCCGCGTTGCTGACCATTCTGGTATTCGGTGTCGGCACGGACTACGCGCTGCTGCTCATCTCCCGGTACCGGGAGTCACTGCACCAGCACGAAAACGTCCGGGTCGCCATGGTTCACGCGCTCCGCAGCGCGGCGCCGGCCATCATCGCGTCGGCGACCACCGTGGTCGCCGGCCTGCTCTGTCTGCTCGTCGCAGACCTGAACAGCACCAGCGGACTGGGCCCGATCGGCGCAGCCGGCATCGTGTGCGCTCTGGTGGCCATGCTGACGCTGTTCCCGGCAGTGCTCGTGGTGTTCGGTAGGCGGATCTTCTGGCCGGCCATCCCGCGGTTCAACACGGCGGTGGAGGAGAAGGTAGGGATCTGGGGACGGCTTGGTACCGCCATCAACCGCCGTCGGTGGATGGCGGCGCTCGGCTCGCTCGGAATCCTCGGCGTGCTCATCCTCGGGCTGACGGGCAACACCAGCTCCCTGCGGGAGCAGGACCAGTTCCCGACCGCGCCGGAGTCGGTCACCGGCTTCTCCGTTCTTCGCCAGCACTTCCCGGAACTCGGCGGCCAACCGATGACGATCTTCACGCGGCCGGCGTACCAGGAGCAGATACTCGCCATCGTCAAGGACACCCGCGGTGTGGCCCAGGCCAACCCGGAGGAGACCAGCGGCAACTGGGCCAACATCTCCGTGTTCCCCACGGACGCGCCGGATACCGTCGCCGAGTACGACACGATCAAGCGGGTGCGCACCGCTGTGCATGCGGTGAGCGGGGCGCAGGCGATGGTCGGTGGACCGAGTGCGGAGAACCTCGACACCGAGGCGACCACCCGTCGCGACGAAAAGGTGGTCATTCCCCTGGTCCTCATCGTCGTCCTGATCGTCCTCGGGCTACTGCTGCGCGCCATCGTAGCCCCACTGGTCCTGATGGCCACCGTGATCGTCTCTTTCGCAGCAGCTTTCGGTGGCAGCGTGTTCGTCTTCGACACGATCCTCGGGTTCCAGGGAATCGACTATTCGGTGCCACTGCTGGCATTCCTGTTCCTGGTGGCACTCGGCGTCGACTACAACATCTTCCTGGCCAGCCGGGCCCGGGAGGAGACCATGCGTCTGGGCACCAGGGCGGGCATGCTCAAAGCCCTCTCCGCCACCGGCGGCGTCATCACCTCGGCCGGCCTGGTGCTGGCGGCCACGTTCGCGGTCCTCACCACACTTCCGCTGGTGATGCTGATCGAGGTCGGGTTCCTGGTCGCCTTCGGCGTGCTGCTCGACGCCCTGCTGGTGCGATCGATCCTGGTGCCCGCTCTCACCCTGCTGATCGGCCGGCGCATCTGGTGGCCGAGCCGGCTGTCCCGTCCAGAGGCGCAACTGCCGCACGGTCAACAATCGCTCGCCGACAACGAAGAGCCCGCGCTGCAAAGGTAAGCCCGACAGCACGGACGAGATCCGGGACGGACACCACGTCCGTCCCGGATCTTCGTGCGCCACAGACGTGGTCGCGGCCGGTAGCCATGATCTCGGACCGCATCCGTGATGGGTGGCGGGCCCAGGCCGTCGTTCCCGGGCCTGGTCAGCCGTGATCACCTCGACGGCTGGTCAGGGACTGTGGACAGTTTTCCCAGGATCGGTGGCGATCGGTGAGACGTGCCGTAGGCAACCGATCTGAGTAGCGAAAGAACTTCTGGCAGAGGTTTTTCCGGCGTTCGAGCCGGTCACGACGGTCATGGATGGCGTGGGGTTTCGGGGCCTGGCCGACGTCCTTGACAGGGACTACGGCGTCGAGACGTGATCACGTTCGATCCGGACCGTCCGCGAAGCGGTTTGCGGCCGTGAAAGGCGGCGGCCGCATGGCCCAGACATCCGGCCACACCAGTGAGTACGTCTCCACCAGAACCCCGGGTGAACGACCGGAATCACGATCCAGAACGCTGCTGGTCAGGAATCCGGCCGGGCAGTGACCACTCGGATCCTGCGCGAGGACTACTGCCCCTGCTTCGCCACGCCGCCGGTTGAGGGCACCACGCCGTCCTGCCCGACGGTAGCCCGCCCGAGCAGCGGGGGCGAGGTCGCGGCCGGAAGGTCGACCCGAAGCAGCGCACCCCCGCGCGCGGAACGCGCGACCATGACCCGGCCGTCGTGGGCGTCGACGACCCGCTGCACGATCGACAGCCCCAGACCGGATCCCGGCAACGCCCGGGCGCTGTCAGCACGGTAGAACCGGTCGAACACCCTCGGTATGTCAGCATCGTCGATGCCCGGCCCGGCGTCGTCAACCTCCAGCACCGCCATGGTGCCCTCGGCACGGAGCCGGACCTGAACCTGCTGGTCCACCGGAGACCACTTGCTGGCGTTATCCATGAGGTTGAGCACCGCCCGCTGGAGCGCGGCGGGACGCCCGCCCACCCACACGGAGGTGAGGTCGAGGGCGATCTCGACGTCGGTCGCGCGCGAACGCGCCCGGGTCGCGGCGGCCACCACCACGTCGGCGAGGTCGAGCAGCTCGGTGTTCTCATCGCTGACGTCACCGCGTGCCAGCTCGGTCAGCTCGGCGGCCAGCGTGCTCAATTCGACCATCTGGGCGCCGAGGTCGTTGAGCAGCCGGCTGCGGCTCTGTGCCGGCAGTGCGCTGTCCAGAGTGCCGCGCCGATCGAGCCGGATCAGCAGTTCGATGTTCACGCGCAGGCTGGTGAGCGGGGTCTTGAGCTCGTGGGCGGCATCCTCGGCGAGCAGCCGCTGGGCCCGGCGGGAGTCCCGGAGCGCGGCGAGCATGTCGTTGATCGACTGAATCAGCCGCCGGATCTCCCCACCGCCCTCATCCGGGATGTCGGCGTCGAGATCCCGGGTGTGGGCGACGTGTACCGCGGCGGCGGTCAGCCGGTCGATCGGTGCCAGCCCGGCCCGTGCCACGGTCCTCCCCACCAGGGCGCCGCCGACCACGCAGAGCAGACCGATCAGCAACATGCCCAATCCGAGCCGGGTGATGGGGCTTTCGTCAGCGACGCGGGCCACCTGGACCGCGCCCTCGCCCGCCCGCTGCGTGTAGATGAAGTAGTCGTTGTCGCCGCCGTCGATCGACTCCATCAAAGCGTTCGACGTTCCCTGTGCCACGCGCCCGGCGTGCTCGCTGACCGGGAGCAGCGCGGGTTGGCCCTCCGGGATCCGGGTCGAGCCGTCGGGCAGGATGATCCGCACGAGCCGACCGGATCCGCGATACGGCGGTAACTGGACCTGTGCCAGACCGGCACGCTGCGCGTTCGTCGCCAGGACGCGGGCGTCGGCGCGCAGCTCATTCTTGGCGGTGTCCTGCAGTTCCCGGTCCAGTAGCTCGATGCCCACCAGGAAGGCCACGAACACGCTGCCGGCGATGGCCGTGGCCGCGATCACCGTCAGCCTGGCCCGCAGGGACCGCCGGCGCCACCATCGGGTCAGCCAGCGCGGTTCCCGCCCGGCGGGTCTGCTCACGGAGGGGTCTCCCGCAACGCGTATCCCAGGCCCCGCAACGTGTAGATCAATCGTGGCTCATCCTCGGCCTCCATCTTGCGGCGCAGGTAGCTGATGTACACCTGGAGGTTGTTGGCGGTGGCGCTCATGTTGAAGCCCCAGATCGCCTCGAACAGCATGTCGCGGGTCAAGACCCGGGTCGCATTGCGCATGAAGACCTGCAGGAGAGAGAACTCGGTCCGGGTCAGGCGTAGCGGCCGCTCACCCCGCCACGCCTCGAACCGGTCGGGATCGAGGCGGACGTCGGCGAACGACAGGATCTGCGACTCCTCGCCGGTCGGCATGCGCCGACGCAGCAACGCGCGCACCCGGGCCAGCAACTCCTCAATGGCGAACGGCTTGGGCAGGTAGTCGTCGGCGCCCGCATCCAGCCCCGCGACCCGGTCGGAGACCTGGTCACGGGCGGTCAGCATCAGCACCGGTAGATCCCGACCCGCAGCTCGCAACCGCCGACAGGTCTCCAACCCGCCGAGCCGGGGCATCATCACGTCGAGGATCAGCAGATCCAGCGTGTCACCGCCGACCCCACCGGCCCCGTCGAGCACGGCGAGACCGTTGGAGACGGAACTGGTCTCGTAACCCTCGACCTGGAGTACCCGCTCCAGCGACTCACGAATGGCCGTGTCATCATCCGCGATCAGGATCCGCATGCCGGCCCGCCCCTTCCCATGGATGCTTTGGCCGCTTCATTGTCCTTGATCAACCTGAAGCCAGGATTAGTGCGTCGCTGGGACCGCGCTCGAGCGGATACCCACCACCGTCGGCTCATCATCACGGGCAGGACCGATGACCAGTTTCGCACCCGGCGACCAGGCCGTAGAACGTGCGCGCCGGTCACGGACACCCGGCACCCCCGGTGGCTCCCGCGCGCCACCCTCGTCCTCCGGCGGCCGCTGCCCTGGGATCCCCGTGCTCCGGGTGACCGTGCTGCTGGCCGCTGCGCGCACCGACGATGACGGGCGCCGTGACCACGCTGACGTAGAACACCGCCGGCATAACCGGCAACGCCGCCTCGCGCAGTTCATGGGTCTGCCCCGAACGGGACTACGTCGGGCGTCATGTGTCTCAGGACCGGCAACGGCCCGGCCTGATGGTTTCGGCACCAGCCGCCATCAACGGTTGGGTGACCCCGTCCGCGAGACATTTCAGCAGGTTCACCATGAGCGCAGCGACCGCCTACCTCAGGTCGGGCAGGCACCGATCAGCGCTGCAACCGGCGTGACATTCCCAGCTGCGTCTCACTATTCGCCTGAGGCTCGATCGTGCCCTGCCCCTGAAGCTGACCTTGCAGGCTCGGCGTGTCACGCCCGATCAATGACACCGCTTCTCACCTGCCGGTCCCGCTTCTAACGGTCGCCTCAGATTCGCTCGATATGAATTCTGGGTCAGAGCAACGAGACACCCCGCGGGTAGAAGGCTGGTGATGGCAATGAAGGCGGCGCCGTCGGGGAAAGCACTGACCGAGCAGGTGAAGTGCGGGACGGCCACCGGAATGCTGGCGGCCACGCTCCCTGTCGCCGCCTGGGGGTCGCACACCGACAACGAGTACGGGACCCGCCGCGCCCGGCCCGCACAGCGTTCACGCGGGCGAGCGATTCCTGCCCCACGGAAAGTCCCGGCCTCCTCGTGCGAGCCGTCGGGGCGCAGCGGTATCGCCCACCACGCTGTCGCGTACGCGGTGGCGCCGGGCAGCGCTACCGCAGTGAGCAAACAGGACACGAAGACCCGCGGCCTTAGCCGACGGACACCACACGGATACTGCGCCGCGCAGACACCTGGAGAGCTACTGACATGAAATCCATCGCCAACCCCCTGCATCACCTCACGGTAGGTCGCCGCGGTTTTATCACCGGCACGACACTGGGCCTTGGTGCCGGCTTGTCGACGCCTGCCATCGTCTCCCGCGCGACGGCGGACGAGCCTTCGGACGTTGCGTTGCGAGACCAGGACCTGCCCTTCATCGGTACGGAAGAGACCTTTTCCACGCATGAGCTGATGGTGCTGAACGACAGGCTGTTCCTCGAGGACACCGGCCTGGCCGAGATCGGCCCACGTCGCATCGGCGCCATGGACGAGGCCGGACTCAACGTTCAAATCCTTTCCGCACATACGCCAGGTGTGCAGAATGTCCCCGGAAGGAAGGGCATCGATTTTGCGTATCGCCTCAACCGGATGCTCGTCGATGGACCGATGGCCACCTACCCACGGCGGTTTCAGGCATTTGCAACCTTGCCGCTTCAGAATCCTGAGGCCTCGGCGGACGAATTAGAACGCGCAGTTCGCGAAGATGGCTTCCTGGGCTGCCTGACCAATGGAATCATCGGGAAAAAATTCCTCGACCATCCTGACTTCGAGCCCGTCCTGGCGCGCGCCGAAGCCCTCGGTAAGCCGATATACATCCATCCAGGCCTACCGCCCGACGAAGTTTTCCAAATCTACTACAGCAACATGCGACCGGAATATCAGGAGGAATTCCAGGACCAGGTGCTCAGCATTTCTGCGTACGGATGGCATCAGGAAGTCGTTACTCAGTGCATTCGAATGATAACTTCAGGGGTGTTCGACAGGCATCCGGAACTCCAGATCATCATCGGCCACATGGGAGAGGGCCTTCCGTTCTTCTACAAACGCATCCTGGAGAAGATGGGCGAAGTGACCCAGAAGAGCCTGGAAAAGCCGTTCGAGCAGTATTTTCACGACAACTTCTGGTTCACTACCAGTGCATTCCCGCAGACTGATCTACTCGACCTCCTACTGAAGTACATCAGCGTGGATCGAGTGATGTTTGCAACCGACTACCCATTTGCGGACATGAAAAAACAAACCGACTGGTTCCGGGCAGTCGATTTGCCACGGGAAGCCAAGGAGAAGATTGCCTTCCGGAATGCCGAGAAACTTTTCGGGATCAAAGTTTGACACGTCTCGACGGCCGAATGAGGCCCGCGAAGTGAACTCCGTCAAGGGCACCGTGATGGGCGGCCAGATGGCCGGCGTCAACCAGGACGACAAGATCGCAGTCACCGATGCCCTCGGCGAGGTACTCGAGAGCATCCTCGACGGAGTGGAGGACGCCACCACGGGCGTCACGACCATCAACGTCGATTCCACGCTGAAGAAGGAGTGCCCCGACGTACACGCCGCCGCGGTGAAGGCTTGCGGGGGTCAACGACCTGAACATCCTGCTCGACTGATCGGACTCCTGCCCCCGCCTTCATCCCGCCTGGGAAACCCGGTCAGCGTGCGTCCAGGTGGCGGACACTGTGCGCAAGAGGACGGACCGGCCGCCTCCACGAGCGCAGCCGGAAGCGGCCGGCGCGAACACTCGTCACGGAGGCGGTCCCCCGGAGAAGTCCGCCTGATCCCTGTGCAGTCATCGTACTGATGCCTGCGTCACCATCGGTTCCCGAGACTTGCCGGCACTGGCACTACCCGAAATCGCCTTGCCACGCCCGGCCTCACTCACCGGGTTGGTGACGGCCCCGGGCGGTAAGGCCCGGGCCGGTACGGTGGCCGAAGCGGCCGAAGCGGACCTGGTCTTTCTCAGCGTGCCCTGGAGCCGGATCCCGGCAGCCGTGGCGCAGGTGCCGGACTGGTCGAGCCGAATCGTGGTGGACACCACCAACCCCTCGAGGCGCCCACATCCCAAGGTCGAGGACCGGCCGGGCTGTACGCCGCATCTGAAGGGCAGCGTGGAGACAGTCAACGGCGCCTCGGAGCGGATGTTCATGGCGGGACTGGCCCCGCTGTACGCACGCCCAGTGCCTGACCAGTAGCCGTGTCGTGGATCCGGAAGCCCCGGCACTGACGTTCGAGGCGTTCGTGCGGGAGCTGTTGGCCTGGGGGCAGTGGCTTGGCCGTCAGCAGAAATGGCCACCGCCAGAGACCGTTCCGATCCTCCTCGAAACCCTCCACCAAGGGCGCCGGTGATGAGGCCAACCTTGTCCTAAAGCACCGGTGCCTCGCCACAGGGTGACCGGTTCAGACAACCTGAACCGGCGTCTGGGTGAGGAGATGCTCGAGGCAGAGAGCCAGGCCGGCCTCGAGATGCTCGGAGGAACCCGTCGAGATCAGCACGGTGACGCCGCCCTGGATCGCCGCGATGAAGGCCGCGGCCACCCGGTCGGCGTTGACGCCCGGATCAGCCTCGCCGACCGCCTGGGTGGCCACGATTCCCTCCCGCAGACACGCCTGCCACCGCCTGACTAGTTGTGCCGCAACATCTTGCGCTGCCGGGCTGTACCGGCCCACGTCGGCGATCAGGACGGCCAGCGGGCAGTTCACTCCCTGATCCCGATAGCGGGTGATCATGAGGTCACACCATGCCCTCCACGACGCGGCCGAGGTGAGCTGGCTCAGGTACGGCTCCTGATCGTCGAACACGAGGGCGGCTTCGAGTTCGGCGACGGCGAGCATCAGTTGTTCCCGCCCACCCGGGAAGTGGTGGAACAGCTGGCCCTTGCCAGTACCGCTGCGCCGGCACACGTCATCGAGGGTGACGGCGTTCGCACCGTTGTCCCGGACCTCGCCCGCGGCGGCCTCGACGATGCGTGCACGGGTGGCCAGACCCTTGACAGTAGTCATCCATAAACTGTACTGGCTGGTCCATTTTTTCGTATCTAGCGTCCTCCGCATGAGAGCAATCGTGATCACGAAATCGGGCGGACCCGACGTTCTGCAGCTGCAGGACCGGCCGGCACCCCGGCCGGGTCCAGGCGAGATTCTGGTGGACGTCCGCGCGGCGGGGGTGAATTATTTCGACACAGCCATCCGCAAGGGAGCTCTCACCGACATTCCCGGCATGGAAGGCGTCGGCATCGTGAGGGAGACCGGCGAGGGCGTGACGGAGTTCGCGCTCGGCGACCGGGTCGGCTGGCTGACGATCGAGACGCACAGCAGTTACGCCGAGCAGATGGTGCTGCCCGTCGGCCATGTGGTTGCGCTGCCCGACGCCATCGACGACGAGACGGCTGCGGCCGTCATCCTGCAGGGCCTGACCGCCCAGCACTTCACCACGGTGTCGCACCCGGTGCAGCCGGGAGACATCACGGTGGTGCATGCCGCCGCCGGTGGCGTCGGCATGCTGGTCACACAGTTCGTCAAGGCGCAGCGCGGCACCGTCATCGGGCTGGTCTCACGACCGGAGAAGGTCGACCTGGCCACCAGCGCCGGCGCCGATCATGTCCTGGTCTCCATGGGTGGCGCATTCGTCGAGCCGGTGATGGAACTGACCGGCGGAGAGGGGGTACACGCAGTGTTCGACGGCGCGGGATCAACCACCTTCGCCGGATCGCTGGATGTGCTGCGCACGCACGGGACGCTGGTCTTCTACGGCCCGGTCATCGATACCGTGCCGACGATCGCCATGAACGAGATCCCCCGCAGCACGCGACTCACCTACGGTGCGACCAACGATCACGTCCGCACTCCCGAGGAGCTGAGGGCCCGATGCGCTGAGCTGTTCGCGCTCGTCGAGCAGGGCGAGCTGAAGGTCCGCATCGGTCACCGCTACGCCCTCGAGGACGCAGCGCAAGCCCACCGCGACATCGAGTCGCGCGCTACCACCGGGAAACTGCTCCTGATCCCCTGACAACGGCGCGCCAAAGTTCCGCGTCATGACCTTCCGGGCTGGGCAGGTCATGACGCGGATCGGCCGAGGAGAGTTCATGGATACCCAACCATGAGTGGCCGTTGTTACCGACGACAGCAATTGAGAGTGAAGTTCTCGCGGCAGCTCGTAGTGTTCGCGAATAATTCTGGCGGCACGAGGATTTGACGTACGAAGCGGCGAAGGTCCGGCGCGACCGGCCGACGGTGAGGCGATGGCCCTGGGGCGACGCCAGCAGCGCCTGTTGCCGGCCCTGCTGGCGTCGCGGCAGGGCCGGGAACTCCACAACGGTGGGCACCTTCGCCGGGTCGAGCGCAGGGACGAGGCGGGCCCGGCAGAACCGGCCCGCTCGTCGGAAACGTCGACCGATCGGCCATGACATCACTTCATGCAGAACCCTATTCGTTCTTGGGGTGCACCGAAGACGGCAGGAAGCGCAGCAGCGACATCTTGCGGCACATGAACCAACGGTGCTCCACGGGCTCGGAGTACAGATCCGCAAGGGCAGCCTCGCCCAGACTGTGCGGCCCCACGATCCGATAGGCCGAGGGGTTGAAAGCCCCGAACCAGATCTGCTTGAAGAACTTGGGACTGGAGATCATTGAGCGCATCGACGGCAGGCAACCGACCTCCTGCGCCAGCGCATCGAGATAAAGAACCTGCGAAGGATGAGACTCCGTGTGCCGTGGGCTCAGAGCAGTCCAGTACTCCTCCCACTCTTTCTCCTGCGCGATCACTTCGTCCAGGTTCTG
Organism: Kineosporia sp. NBRC 101731; assembly: GCF_030269305.1. Lineage (NCBI taxonomy): Bacteria > Bacillati > Actinomycetota > Actinomycetes > Kineosporiales > Kineosporiaceae > Kineosporia > Kineosporia sp. NBRC 101731. The sequence goes on along the minus strand of NZ_BSTC01000007.1, from coordinate 14,426 downwards.
CGGTGGGTGCAGCTCACCGCTGAGCACCCGCGCGAAGTAGCGGGCCTGCATCTCGGCACAGATCGGGATACCGCCCGAGAAGGGACGCACGAAGCCGATATAGGCAACCTTGCCGTCGTGCCCCGGGTGCAGGAAGTGCCGGTAGAGATTGCGCACGTTCCCGTCCTCGACGTCGATGTCACCCAGCCTCAGGTCCCGGTGATAGCCGGTACACAGCACCACTGCGTCGAATTCGGCCTGGGTGCCGTCCTGGAAGTGAACGGTCGATCCGTCGGCGCGGTCCAGACCAGCATCGTTCACCACCACCTTCCCGCTGACGATGCTGGGCAGGAAGCTGACGTTCTTGCAGAAGATGCGGCGCGGGCTCCAGCTACCCTCCGGATGCGACTTCCGGTTCCACTCATCGAGAAGTTCCCAGTTCTCCTCGTTCTCGAGCGTTCCCAGGTCCATCTTGTTGGGTTCGATCGACTCGCCGAGCGGGTTCAGCGGCTGAATCCGGCGTCGTCCGGGCTGGATCCGCTCACGCAGGTTCCGCACGTCCTCGGCCACGGCTGAGGGGATCCCCAGCGCCACCGACACGACCCCGAACAAAGCCTTGGCCGGCCTGCTCCTGCCCCAGAAGGTCTGGTAGGGCACCGGTCGCCGGGTGGCACGGTCGTACATTTCGAAATGGTGCGAGCGCACCGTGAGACTGTCGGTGGTGCGGTGGTCGTCCACGACTCGGGGCAGAAGGTAGCTGTATGAGCGGATGGCCAAAGTGGTCTGCGCGGCGACGTCGCCGACCTCTCGGACGATGTCGGCTCCGGACTCGGCCAGACCGACGACCAGGACGCGCTGGCCACGAAACCGTTCGGCATTGCGGTATTCCGCGGAGTGGACGATCTCTCCGGTGAAGCCGGCCAGCGCCGGGATGTCCCGGTTCGGGGTCTTGAACGGGCCCGAGCTGATCGCCACTGCGTCGAACGTCTCGGTGGATGTCACCCCCTCCCGCAGGGCCGTGACCGCATATCCTTCCGGCACCTGCTGGATATCGGTGACCTCGGACCCGAAGCGGATGGCCTGGTGCAGTCCGAAGTAGTTGGCGTAGTCGGTCAGATAGTCGAAGTACTGCTGCCGCGTGTAGAACTTCCGGCCGCCCTTGAACGGGAAGTCCGAGTAGGCCATGAGCCTCATGGAGATGGTCAGCAGGAGGTTGTCGAAGGCCTTGGTCTTGACGCCGTCGTCGCCCTCGCGCAGCCAGATACCGCCCAGGTCGGCGTTCCGATCGTGGCAGACGACCTCGTGGCCCTCGTCGAGCAACTGCTTGACCGTGGTCAGGCCGCAGGGACCCGCCCCCACAACGCACACCCGCATGGCAACCCCTTAGCTGTGGTCCGGGGTGGGCACCACACCCACGACCCGAGAATTTAGCTTAGGCTTACCTTATTTGCGCGAAGGCTGACAAGAGGCGCACTCCAGACCGGCGCCGGCGCGACATCCACTTGGCACGATCCCGCGATCGAGCTAGGGTAGGCTAACCTAACTTTTGAAAGAGCTTCGATGACAGGGGAAACCGTGAAGACCAGCATGGCGACGCTCTCGATCGGGGGTTCCCTGGAAGAAAAGATCGAAGCGATCGCCGGCGCCGGGTTCGACGGCCTGGAACTACTGGACGACGATCTGCGCCGCTCCCGGATGTCCCCCGCCGAATGTGCGGCCCGGTGCGCCGACCACGGCCTCACCATCGACGCCTACCAGCCCTTCCGACGGGCCGAAGGAGTACCGGCCGAGGAGTTCATCGACGTACTGGCCCGGTTCCGCAGCGAACTCGAGGTAATGAGCGCGCTCGGGGTCACCTCGATCCTCGTGGTCTCCAACACCGACGCCGACGCCATCGCCAGCCGCGACCAGTCGGTGACCCAGCTGGCCGCACTCGCCGACACCGCCGCCGAGCAGGGCGTGACGGTGATGTTCGAGGCGCTGGCCTGGGGTACCCACATCCGCAGTCTCACCGATGCCCGGGACACGGTGCGCCAGGTTGGCCTCCCCCATCTTCATCTGGTGGTGGACACCTTTCACCTGCTTGCCGGGGGCGAGGGCGCACAGGCCCTGAGCGACCTGCCGGGTGAATCCGTCGGCCTGGTCCAGCTGGCCGACGCCCCCTGGCTGGACCTGGATCTGAAGAGCTGGAGCCGGGGCCACCGTTGCTTCCCGGGGCAGGGTGACCTCGACCTTCTGCCCCCGGTCGCCGCACTGATCTGCGGCGGATATGCCGGCCCTCTGTCGCTGGAGATCTTCAACCCCGGCTACCGCACGCGTCCTGCGTCGGTGGTGGCCCGCGAAGGCGCCCACTCCCTCCGGCAGTTCATCGCCGAACTGAGCGAACGCACGGGAGCCAACGCGACCACCCGGCTCTGAGGCGCCGGCCGACCACCGCAGTAGAGCCCCCACCACCAGACCTACCCAGGTCAGCTGAGGCTGCCCTAACCTGGCGTGGTTTACCGTTCCGTCATCCCCGGAGAAGGAGAGCCGTGCCTGCTTCCGTGACGCGTCGTTCGTCGTCGCGTGCAGTCCTCTCCCCGGCCCCGCCGGGAGCCGATGACGCCATCCCCCGTTCCGTGCTTCAGCGACGGCGGGCGCTTGGGCTTGCCCTGATCGCCGCCGCCCTGGTCGCCATCTGCTTCCTCAGCCTGGCCCTGGGCTCCAATCCCCTCTCGTTCCAGCAGGTCTGGACCGGCCTGAAGGCCCACGACTCCACGGAGCCCTCGCTCATCGTGTGGACCCTGCGGGTGCCGCGCACGCTGCTGGGCATCCTGACCGGCGCTGCCTTCGGCGTGGCCGGCGCCCTGATCCAGGCCCTGACCCGCAACCCGCTGGCCGACCCCGGGATCCTCGGGGTCAACGCCGGCGCGGGCCTGGCGGTGACCCTGGGCGTCGGTATCTTCGGCATCACCGACATCTCCGGGTACGTATGGTTCGCCTTCGCCGGCGCCGCCCTGGCCACGGTTCTGGTGTACCTGATCGGCTCGGCCGGGCGCGGAACGGTCGCCCCGGAGACCCTGGTGCTGGCCGGTGTGGCGCTGGGAGCGGTCCTGGGGGGCTTCGCCACCTTTCTCACGCTGATCGACGAGCAGACCTTCGAAGCCATGCGGAACTGGAACCTGGGGTCGATCGCCGGCACCAACAGCGAGGACACCCTCCACGTCATGCCTTTCATCGTCGTGGGCCTGCTGATCGCGATCGGCCTGTCCGGCTCGCTGAACTCGATCGCCCTGGGCGACGACCTGGCCGCGTCCCTGGGAACCCGGGTCCAGCGCACCCGCGTGCTGGGACTGATCGCCGTCACCCTGGTGGCCGGCGCCGCGACGGCCCTGACCGGCGGCATCGGCTTCGTCGGGCTGATGGTGCCGCACGTGGTGCGCTGGTTCACCGGACCTGACCAGCGATGGATCATCCTGTACTCGGCCCTGGCCGCGCCCGTGCTGGTCCTGGCCGCCGACGTGATCGGACGAGTGGTGGCCCGCCCGGAAGAAGTACCGGTGGGCATCGTCACCGCCGTCGTCGGGGCCCCGGTCCTGATCGCCCTGGTACGGCGCCGGAAGGCGAGCGGGCTGTGACGACGACCCGAACGGCGCCAGGCCTGGACTTTGGCTACCGAACCCTCACCGTGCGCCTGCCGTGGTTCTCCCGGCGCGCCGGGCTGCGGCTCGTGATGGTGTCGTCGGCCCTCTTCGCGGCGGCTTTCCTGGGCGCGATCCTGGCCCTCACCATCGGCGACTTCCCCCTCACCATAGGAGAAGTCGTCGCAGCGCTCACCGGCGGGGGCGAGTCCTTCCCCCGCACGATCGTGCTGGAATGGCGATTGCCCATCGCGGTCTCCGCCGTCCTGTTCGGAGCCCTGCTGGGCCTGAGCGGCGCGGTCTTCCAGTCCCTGACCCGTAATCCGCTGGGCTCCCCGGACGTGATCGGCTTCGACTCCGGTGCCTACACCGCCGTGGTCATCACCATGCTTCTCATCGGCTCGGGCAGCTACTGGTCCATCGCGGCCGCCTCGACCGCCGGGGGCCTGGCCACCGCCTCGGTGGTGTACCTCCTGGCCTACCGCCAGGGCATCCAGGGATTCCGGCTGATCATTGTCGGCATCGGGGTCTCGGCCATGCTCGGGTCGGTCAACGCGTACCTGATCTCACGGGCCAGCCTCGACGACGCGATGGCGGTCGGGTTCTGGAGCGCCGGGTCCATCTCCCGGGTCACCTGGTCCAGTCTGGCTCCCTCGCTGATCCTGACCGTGCTGATCGTCGGCGCCACGGCCCTGCTGTCCCCGGCACTGCAGCGCCTGGAACTGGGGGACGACGCCGCCGTCACGCTCGGCACCCGCCCGACCCCGGCCCGCCTGGGCCTGATGGTCACCGCGGTGACGGCCGTCGCAGTGGTCACCGCGGCCGCCGGGCCGATCGGCTTCATCGCCCTCACCGCACCGCAACTGGCCCGCCGTCTGACGCGATCGGCCGGGGTCAGCCTCCTGGCCGCGGCCGGGATGGGCGCCGCCCTGCTGGTCTGCGCGCACGTGGCCTCCCTGCTCATCGCGCAGGCGTACCGGCCGATCCCCGTGGGGTTGATCACGGTCTGCCTCGGCGGGCTGTACCTGATCTGGCTGCTGATCCGAGAGACCCGCCGACAGTACGGAACCGTGCGATGACCATGACCAACACCCCCGAACACGATGCCCGCGGCGTGCACGAACCGGCGGCCACGCAAGACCCGGCCGGTCATCGCCTCCTCGTGCAGGACGCGACGATCGGCTACGACCGGCGCATCATCTCGCAGCACCTGTCGGTCGCCGTGCCCGACGAGTCGTTCACCGCGATCATCGGCCCCAACGGCTGCGGGAAGTCCACACTGCTGCGGACCCTGGCCCGGGTCCTGCGCCCCAGCCAGGGAACGGTACTGCTGGACGGCAAGGCCATCAGCAGCTACAAGTCCAAAGAGGTCGCGCGCCGCCTGGGCCTGCTGCCGCAGACCTCGCTGGCCCCGGACGGCATCCGGGTCGCCGACCTGGTCGCCCGCGGCCGGGCCCCCTATCAGAGCCTGATCCAGCAGTGGCGTACCGAGGACGAGAGCGCTGTCGCCCAGGCGCTGTCGGCCACGCACCTGAGCGACCTGTCCGGCCGGCTGGTGGACGAACTGTCCGGAGGCCAGCGTCAGCGGGTCTGGGTGGCGATGCTCCTGGCCCAGGACACCCCGATCATGCTGCTGGACGAGCCGACCACCTTCCTCGACATCGCCCACCAGTACGAGCTGATGGAGTTGTTCCGCACCCTGCACGACGAGGGCAAGACCGTCGTCACCGTGCTGCACGACCTGAACCAGGCCGCTCGCTACGCCGACCACCTGATCGTGATGCGCGACGGGCAGATCGTCACCTCCGGGACACCGGACGAGGTCATCACCCCCGACCTGGTCGAGCAGGTCTTCGGCCTGCGCGCCCTGGTCGTGCCCGACCCGGTCACCGGGACACCGTCGGTGATCCCCCTCGACCCCCGCCGGACAGCCGTCCGCCCGGTGGAACCAGCACCACTCACCCCCGGCGAGAACCCCGACCAGAACGACCAACTGACCGCCCCACAGCAGAAGGACGTGCGATGACCGCCCGCGAGTTCGGAGCCTTCACCGGCCGTAACCTGACCGGAAAACTGCAGTTCAGCTGGATGGCCAAGATCGACAGCCGGGACGTGACCGTGGTCCGGTTCGAAGACCTCACGCCCCGCTACCGCCGCGTCGTGCTGGGCGGCGAATCCCTCGCCGACTTCCCCTGGGCCGACTTCTCCGCGCCCGACCACGTCAAAGTGTTCTTCCCGCACCCCGAGTCGGGCGAGCTGGTGTCCTCCCGGGAGACCGAGGACGGCTGGGTCGTCCTCGGTGGCAGCACCGACCCGATCCACCGCGACTACACCGTGCGCGCCTTCGACCCCGACCGTCACGAACTGACGCTCGACTTCGTCGTCCACGATCACGGCATCGCCGGACGGTGGGTGCGCAACGTCCAGGTGGGCGACCCCCTCGTGCTCAACGGCCCCAGCGCGAACTGGCTACTGCCGGAGAACTTCTCGCACTACCTGGCTCTGGGCGACGAGCCCGCCCTGCCCGCGGTCGCCCGGATCATCGAGGAGGCTCCGGCCGGTTCCCGCGTCACCGCCCTGATCGAGGTGGAGGACGCCCAGGACGAGCAGGAGCTGACCGGCAAGGCCGACGTGGACGTGCGGTGGATCCACCGCAGCACCGCCCCCGTGGGCGAGGGGGACCTCAGCCCGCTGGAGACGGCCCTGCGCGCCCTGGAACTACCCGCCGACAAGAGCACCCTGTTCGTGTTCGCGGCCGGAGAGACCAACAACATCAAGCCGATCCGCCGGTACCTGCGACGCGAGGCCGGTCTGCCCAAGGAGCAGCTGATCGTGGACGGGTACTGGAAGCGGGGCGTGGTCAACTTCGACCACCACGACAACGAGCTCGACGAAGACTGAGCGTGTCGCCGCAGGTGCAGGAGACACCGCGCCGCTGGGGCCTGTTCGAGGCCCCGGACCGACCCAGCTCCCGGCTGCACCTGCGGGTGGACCCGGCCTGGTCGCCGACCCGGCTCTCCATGGCGATCATCGCCTCGGTGTGGCCCTACGCCCTGAGCGGTTTCTCGCTGCTGATGGTGTACAACGTGGCGAACGTGCTGCTGCCGGTCGCCGTGGGCAAGCTGATCGACCACGTCGTCGCCCCGGCCGTGGCCGGGATGGACGCCGACCGGATCACCGGCCCGGCGATCACCTGGTCGGCGGCGATCGCCGGGGTGTACATCCTGATCAACGTCGGCTACCGGCTCGGCGGACGGGCCGGGTGGTACGGGGTTCAGCGCGCCCAGTACGAGCTGTCCCAGCTGACCCTGGCCCGCCTGCTCGACGAGCGGGACCTGGGTGCCTCGTCCCAGCCGCCGGGACGTCTTCTGTCCCTGGCCACCTCGGACGCCCGCAAGGCGTGCCAGTCGGTGTACGTCGTGGTCTATCCACCCGCCGAGGTGGTCGGGCTCGTGGTCGCCGCCGGCGTCCTGATCACGGTGCATCCGGCCCTCGGCATCGGGGTCCTGCTCGCCCTGCCGGTATCCCTGGTCGCCATGCACTTCCTGGCCGCACCGATGCGTCGGCGCAGCGAGGCCGAACAGGAAGGCGTGGCCGACGCCGCCGCCGCGGCCGCCGACCTGGTCTCGGGATATCGCGTCATCCGGGGTCTGCACGCCCAGGGGACGGCCGGCACCCGGTACCGGACGGTCAGTCAGGGGGCGCTGCGGTCGGCGATCGCCGCCCGTGAGGCGGAAGCGGGATTCCGCAGTGCCGCCATCGTCGTCGGCTACCTGTTCGCCGCGGCCGTGACCACCGCCGCCGCACTGCTCGCATTCGACGGGCGTATCTCCGTCGGGGAGTTCGTCACCGTCTCCTCCATCGCCCTGACCCTGATCGATCCCCTCCACTCGCTGATCGGGACGCTGGGCGAGCTCCTGGCGATGTCCCACGCCTCCGCCAAGCGGCTGCTGGCGCTCCTGTCGACCTCGCTGCCGCCCTCGGCCGAGGAGCCGGTGGACGCCGAGGTGCCGGTGGACGCGGTCGGTCCCGTTGATGCGGTCGGCCCGGTGGATCGGATTGATCCGGTGAATTCCTACGTGACAATGGTTTTCGACCAGGTTAGCCTGACCGAGTCCGTGACGCTGTCCGGCCGGGTGGGACCGGGCGAGTTCGTCGTCCTCGATCTTCCCCCGACCGCACGAGCCGCACTGGGCGACATCCTCACCCTGCGCTCGGTCCCCGCATCGGGCCGGGTCACCCTGGCCGGCCTGCCTCTGGCCCAGCTCAGCCCGCAGCAGCGGGCGGCGATCCTCGTGCCCCCGCACGCGCCGGCGCTGCTGCCGGGCACCGTGCTGGACAACGTGCGCGCCACCGGCGACGAACCCCTCACCCTCGAGGCGGCGCTGACTGCCCTGCAGGTCGCCGCCCTCAACGACGCGGAACTGCCCGAGGGGTACCGGACCACCGCCGACTACGGAGGCCGGCAACTGTCCGGGGGACAACGCCAGCGCATCGCGCTGGCCCGGGCGATCGCCGCCGAGCCCGCCCTGCTCGTCCTCGACGACCCCACCTCCTCCGTCGACGCGGTCACCGAGCAGTCCATCGCCGCCGCCCTGCGCGCCCACCGCACCGGCCGGGCCACGCTCGTCCTCACCTCCGCCCCCGCGTTCCGGGCCGTGGCCGACCGGGTGCTCTCCCACCAGACCCACCAGCCGGAGTTGATCCTCGATGTCTGAGCCCCTTCCGGTCGTCTCCGGCCGCGTGGTCGCCACCCATCTGTGGCGCCTGCTGGAGGGCCGGCGTCTGCAGGCCGCGGGCATCCTGGCGTTGTTCATCGCCGAGGCGGCCATCGGCCTGGTGTTCCCCCTGGTGATCGGCAACCTGGTGGACACCGTGAGCGACACCGGGCGCAGCGGCGTCACGGCCTCGTTCTGGTGGCAGGTCGCGCTGCTGGCAGCCGCCGCCGCAGCCGCCGCGGCCCTGGCCCTGGCCTCCGCGTTCGCCCTCGCCCGCGTGGCCGAGACCCTCATCGCCGACCTGCGCGAGCAGTACGTGACGGCGGCTCTGGCCCTGCCACGGGCCACGGTCGAGGACGCCGGCATCGGCGACGTGGTCACCCGGGCCTCCGACGACGTCAGCCAGGTCTCGGAGTCCCTGCCCGACATCGTTCCCCAGGTGGCCCTGTCCGTCTTCGCCCTGGCCCTGGCCGGTGGCGCCCTCGCCACGCTGAGCCCCTGGTTCCTGGCCGCCTTCGCCCTCACCGTCCCCTTCTACGTGCTCGCGGTCCGCTGGTACCTGCCGATCGCCCCCGGGGTCTACCTGTCCGAGCGCACGGCCCAGTCGGCCCGCGCCCAGGACGTTCTGGGCACCCTCACCCAGCTGCCGACGATCACGGCCCACCGGCTCCAGCGCCGGCAGCTGGCCCGGATCGAGAACAACAGCTGGCAGGTCGTGCGGTGGGCGATGCGCACCCGGATCGTGCAGAACCGGCTCTACGGGCGGCTCAACGTGGCCGAGGCCGTCGGCCTGTTCGCCGTGCTCGGGGTCGGCGTGTGGCTCGCGCTGCGTGGTGAGACCACGACCGGGCAGGTCACCTCGGCGGCCCTGCTCTTCCTGCGCGCGGCCGCCCCGATCGAGGGCCTGCTGTTCGTGATGGACGAACTCCAGTCCTGTCTCACCGCCCTCGCGCGCATCGTCGGGGTGATCGAGACCCGCTCGCCAGAGCCGTCGAACCCTCCTGCCACGACCGGCTCGGCGGCTGTCGTGGACCTCGACGACGTGCATTTCTCCTACCGGAGCGGACGTCCCGCGCTCACCGCGATCAGCGCCCGGATCGGCGCCGGGACGCACCTGGCGGTGGTCGGCTCGACCGGCTCGGGCAAGTCCACCCTGGCCTCCCTGATCGGCGGGGTGCACCGCCCCGGGGCCGGGACGATCACCCACCAGCTGCCACCCGAGCAGGTCGTGACCGTCACCCAGGAGACCCACGTCTTCTCGGGCACCGTGCGCGACAACCTGACGCTGGCAGTTCCCGGGGCGACCGACGAGCAGGTGCTCGCCGCGGTGGAGACGGTGGGCGCCGGGCATGTCATCGCCCTGCTGCCCGACGGACTCGACACCGAGGTGGGCGACGGCGGGCACGACCTGACCCCCGCGCACGCCCAGCATCTGGCTCTGGCCCGGCTCGTGCTGGCCGACCCCGCCCTGGTGATCCTGGACGAGGCCACCGCCGAGGCCGACAGCGCCGATGCCGACCGCCTGGACCGGGCCACGAGCGCCGTGATCGCCGGCCGCGCGGCACTGGTCATCGCCCACCGCCTCTCCCAGGCCCGCTCCGCTGACCGGATCCTCGTGCTCGAGGCCGGTCGGCTGGTCGAGTCCGGGGCCCACGACGACCTGGTCGCCGCCGGCGGCCGGTACGCGAGCCTCTGGAACGCGTGGGAAAACGGAAGGGCGGCAGGGCCTTCGGCCCCACCGCCCTCAGAGGACAGATTTAGCTGAGTGAGGACTCCTGCGCCCGCTGGAGGCGCTTGCTCACCTTGCCGATGGCGGTCTGCGGGAACGCGGTGACGACCTCCAGCGCATCCGGCAGCTTGTACGAGGCCAGGCCGCGTTCGCGCAGGTACCCGCGGATCGCCCCCAGGCTCACCGGGTCGGCGCCCTCCCGCAGGATCACGTAGGCCTTGACCCGCTCGCCGAGTAAGCGATCCTCGACCCCGACGACTGAGGCGTCGTACACCGCGTCGTGCCCCAGGATGAGGTTCTCCACCTCTTCCGGGGCGATTTTCTCCCCGCCCCGGTTGATCTGGTCCTTCGAGCGGCCGACCACCGTCAGGAATCCCCGCTCGTCCTGCTGGACGATGTCACCCGTGCGGTAAAAGCCGTCGGGGGTGAAGCTCCGGGCGTTCTGCTCGGGTGCGCGGAAGTACCCCCGGATGGTCGTCGGGCCGCGGGTCAGCAGGTGGCCGGGTGTTCCGCGCGGCACCTCGTGACCCTCGTCGTCCAGGACCAGCAACTCGTCGCCCGGTGAGATGGGCCGGCCCTGGCAGGTCAGACTGGTGTGTTCGTCGACGTCGAGCGGGTTGTAGTTGACCAGGCCCTCGGCCATCCCGAAACCCTGCTGGAGAATGACATCCAGTTCCGGTCGCACCCGGCGGGCCACCTCCGCGCTGAGCCGGGCCCCACCCACGTGCAGGCTCTCCAGGCTCGAGAGGTCGTAGCGCTCCTTCAGCGAGGAGTTCAGCCACGCCAGGACGATCGGCGGCACCACCGATGACTGGGTGATGCGATGCTGCTCGATGAGCGGAAAAACGCTGTCCGGGCTGCCGTTCGCAGACAGGACGACGGTTCCGCCGGCGGTCAGGACGCCGAGGAACCCCGGCGAGCGGGCCGACATGCTGTGGCAGATCGGCACCGCGATGAGCTGCACCGAGTCTTCGCTGATGCCGCACAGCGGAATGCTCGCCCGCACCGAGTGGATGTATGTCTCGTGTGTGTGCGGGATCAGCTTGGGCTGGCCGGTGGTGCCACCCGACAGCTGCAACAGGGCCACGTCCGAGGGCACGGCCCGGCGCACGTGCGGCAGCGGCGCGAAGGCCAGCAACTTCTCCAGAGCCGCTCCCCCACCGTCGGCGTCGAGCACGACGGTGTGGCGAAGGACAGGCCAGGCCTCCTTCAGCTCGGCGGCCAGGGCCGCCAGGTCGGTGCCGTCGTGCGTGGCGACCGTGACGTACGCGCAGGCCTGGGTGACCCTGATGAAGTGCTCGATCTCGGTGCGCCGGTGGGCCGCCGGGGCGAACACCGGCACCGCGCCGATCTCCCAGAGCGCGTAGACGAATTCGATGAACTCGGGGATGTTCGGAAGGTGCACCACGACGCGATCGCCGCGGCCGACGCCCAGGTCGACCAGGCCGGAGGCGATCCGCGAGATACGGTCGACGAGCTCGGAGTAGCTGAGCCGGGTCTGGCCCGCGATGATCGCCGTCTTGCCGGTCAGACGCTCGGCCGAGTCGAACAGCGGCTCCGACATCGTCTGGTCGATCCAGAAACCTTCACGCCGGTAGTGCGCCGCAAGGTCTTCCGGGTAGGGGACGAATCCGTCGAGGATCAGCGGATCCAGGTTCATCGCGCCTACCTCGACGAGAGCTGATCGGCCGCACCGGGAACCGGCTGCGCCGGGTCACTTCCCAGAGCCACGATCCGGTTGCCCGCATCGACGTGGACCACCCGGGGCTCGTGCGTGATCAGCTCGGCCTCGTTCACCTGCACGTAGGACATGATGATGACCAGGTCCTCGGGGTTGACCAGATGGGCCGCGGCGCCGTTGATGCAGATCTGCCCGGAACCGGATGCACCGGTGATCACGTAGGTCTCGATCCGCGACCCGTTGGTGATGTCGACCACGTGGACCTTTTCACCCTCGACCAGTCCCGCGGCCCGGACCAGGTCCTCGTCGATCGTGATCGATCCGACGTAGTGCAGGTCCGCCTGCGTGACGGTGGCGCGGTGGATCTTCCCGCCCAGGACGGTGCGCAGCATATGAGCTCTCTTTCTCCGATGGAATTTTCAGCTACCGGCGACGGCGTTCTCGTGCTCGGCGATGAAATCGCGGAGCGACTTGGGCCGCAGGTCCTTCCAGGTCTTGTCGATCCAGTCGATGACCTCCTGGCGTCCGGTCCCGTCCGGGCCGCCGAAGGCGATCGTCCAGCCACCGGGCACCGGCCGGAAGGTCGGCCAGAGGGAGTACTGCTCCTCGTGATTCACCAGGGCGAAGAAAGTTCCGCTGTCGTCATCGAAGGGATTCGTGGCCATGCTGCGCCTCCGTGATGCATAGGGTCGATCCGTGAACTTAGGTTAGCCTAACTTCTCATGTGTGGAGAGCCCGGGCCAGAGCTTCTTCCAGCAACCTCTCTGCACCCGTCGAGAAGCCCAGAAGCATCACCACGGCCCCCTCCACGTCGCAGCGCCAGCGGATGACAGCGCGGTACTGGTGCTCGATTCCTTCCCTCTGCCCGGGCTCGGCACCGGTGCCGTGAAGGCGGGTCACCAGCAACGCCGGGACGGGCACCTTCTTCAGGGCTCGCCGACCGGAGCGGTGGTGGAAGCGCAGGAGGGGGTACTGCTCGGGGACGAGATCGTCGGCCTTCGCGAGGGCAACGACGGGACTGGTCGCGGTGAAAGGCCCGACGGCCCCCGAAACAGGTTCCCCCAGAGACACTTCCCCGTCGAACACCAGATCGGGCGCATGCTTGAGACCGAACTCCGCCACGGCTGCCCGCACCCCTGCGAGAACCCGCTCGGCGCTCAGCCCGGCCCCGAGGTCGACCTGGGTGAACCCGGTGGCATCCCAGGCGTCGGGAACATCGACCGTCGCCGCCGTGAGCCGCTGCGCCCAGACCGACGTGGCTGCCGCATTCTCCTGCTCCCCGGACACGTCGACCTGGTGAAGGGCCGCCACCAGAGAGGCCTCCGGCGGGAAGGACACGCGACCGCCCTCGACGGTCTGCCGGAGACGGGCGAGCAAGGTGTGAACTCCCAGCCGGTCCGCCGCTGCCCCGTGGACGGCCAGCATCAGCACCGTGACGTCCCCGCGGGAGACGGCAACCAGCGCGACCGGAAGTCCTTCCGTGATCCGGATGTGGCTCAGCGCGAGTGAACGCACATCGGCATCGTTGAGCGCTGGTGCGCCGTCCACGAACTGCCCCGCAGATTCCGCCGAACCGGGCGGCATGATCTCGGACAACCACAGACGCTTGTTCATCACCGTCACCCGCAGCCGCAGCGCATCCACCGCAGCGACCAGGTCCAGGAACGCGGACCTGATCCGCGCCGACGGCACGACCGGCATCGTCAGGCTCTCCGTGTAGACCCACGCATCCGGCTCCTGTCCGGACTCACGCAGTCGTTCCAGCACCGTCGAGGGCGGCAGCGTCACCGGCTCGGCCGGCGGCTGCTCGATCGCGGCCGCCTGCTCGAGCACGGCCTGCTCGTGCACCCGTGCGAGTTCGTCGATCGTCCGCAGCTCGAACATGTTCCGCACCGAGATCGACAGATCCCTTCGGATGGCCTGGGCCACCACCCGGGCGGCCAGGATGCTGTCCCCGCCGAGCCGGAAGAAGTCATCCTCGACCGACACGGTCGTGCCGGCCGGAAGCCGCAGGACGTCGGTGAAGATGTCGGCCAGAGCCGTCTCCGCCACCGAGACCGGTTCCCGGCCCGTACCACTGGCAGCAGCCAGGTCCGGCACCGGCAGGGCGCGGCGGTCCAGCTTGCCGTTCACCGTGACCGGGAAGCTTTCCAGAACCGTGAACACCGTCGGCACCATGTACTCCGGCAGCATTCCCGCCGCGAACTCCCGCAGTCCTTCACCGAGTTCAGCGCGCGCGGTCAGGTAGGCGGCCAGGTACTTCCCACCGGCCGGATGGTCATACGCCACAACCGCCGCCGCCGTCACCTCCGGGTGCGACTCCAGCACGTTGCGGATCTCGTCCAGCTCGATCCGGAAACCCCGCACCTTCACCTGGTCATCGGCCCGGCCGACATACTCCAGCTGCCCGTCCTGACTCCAGCGCACCAGGTCTCCGGTCCGGTAGAGCCGCGATCCATCAGCAGCGTAAGGATCAGCGACGAACCGCTGCGCGCTCAGGCCCGGCTGACCGACGTACCCGTCCGCGACCTGAGCACCGCCCAGGTACAACTCGCCGACCACGCCCGGCCCGACCGGGCGCAGCCAGGAATCCAGTACCACCACCGACGTGTTCCACACCGGACGACCGATCGGAACCGTCTCACCCTCCGGATCAAAATCCTTCAGAGCGAAACCGACCGTCTCCACCGCAGCCTCGG